>NZ_FOFO01000010.1 GCF_900110965.1 Ectothiorhodospira magna | reverse complement strand
CGGTTCACTCCGTTCAATCGGGTCAAGGCGATCTTGCTGGAACGGACTGAGCGCCTCCGGTTGGGACTGCTCAACCAGGACTCCAGTTGCTCGCCCAAACCCGGGCGCTATCAACGGAGAGCGAATCACCGAATGAGCACTTTCGTGTATGAAATTCGGAGCAGCTAAACCGCCACAACCGCTTCCACCAAACCTATCTTGTGCCCCAGGAGACTATGGCCCAGTACGAAGGGCACTGTGCCAGCGTCGGGCTATGGTGATCAGCGTGGAATTCTCCCGCAAACAGCGGCAGATCGTGGCATTCGACGTGGAAACAGCCTGAAGCCGACAATGCCAGCCATCGCTCGCGACCAACGGGGCACTGACCTTGTGTTACCACACTGCCGGTTGAAATTCCAGCGGGGTGCGCAGGTCGATCTGCTCGCCATTTTGGCAGAGCACATACAATCCACGGACAAGGGCATATTCGGCCACCTTGTCTTCCACCACCATCCCCGCCACGGCCCCCATCACCCGATGGTCCTTGTAAATGGGCAGGACGCCCTTGAAGTTGCCCAGGCGTTCCACATGGGCATCCACATGGGCCTCTGTCAGCTTGCTCTTGCATTCAACGCCAATGAGCACGCCATCGTTGACCACTAAAAGGTCAATCTCTAATGCCACGCCGTTGCGTTTGGCACGGATATTCGGATAAACCGCATGAACCTCAATGCCTTGGTCACGAAACAGGCGCACCACTGCGGGTGCAACCATGTGTTCAACAAACTCGCCCAGACGATTGCCAATGTCGCCGAGGTTTTTGGCCAGTTGTTTGATCAAGCGGTCGGTTTCCTGAATCTTGCGATCGGTTTCCTGAAATTTGCGGTCGGTTTCCTGAAATTTACGGTCAGTGTCCTGGAACTTGCGGTCGGTTTCCTGAAACTTACGGTCAGTGTCCTGAAACTTGCGGTCGGTTTCCTGAAACTTGCGGTCGGTTTCCTGAAACTTACGGTCAGTGTCCTGGAACTTGCGGGCGGTTTCCTGAAACAGCTGCCAGACATCGCTCAGTGTAGGGTTAGTTTGGGTCATGGGAATTATCTCCGTTGATGCTTGGTACCATGATCGCACAAGCAGCGGTTTCACCAAAAAACTAAAAAATGGGCGCCTTTAACGGGGCCACAATCCGCTGTCGCAGCATAGAGGTTGAGATGTCGGGGGTTGGAGGCAAGTAGATTACCTCCATGCCTTTTTGTTTGAGTGCGCTTTCAAGGCGCTGCCAGTGACCCGTCTTTTGCCATTCAGTACAACCTACTAGACGATCAACCTTTAATGCTTCAATCCAGGCCACGCTGGGTTTTGTTGCGCGTAATGATTGCTCAATGGTCAAGGTGGCATCAACACACTTTAGTCCTTGCAGCAGTTCACGGCGCTGTGGCCCTGTAAAAACAGGGTAACGGCCTTTATTGGCGTAGGTGAGTTGATCACTGGCAACGCCGACCAGCAGTTCATCGCCTTGTTGGGCGGCTTGTTGCAAAAAGCGCAGGTGGCCGTGATGCGGCAGGTCAAAAACGCCGGTCGCAAGCACGCGAATGCGATTCGCTTGTTTGGGTTTAAGGGGTAAATCCAACTGCGAATTGCTTGGCAGTTCTGGGCAAACGGCGCTGTTGGGCGCTACAGCGAGCTGCTGGCGAAGGTATGCGCTTGAAATACAGGCGGTTGTGGGTAGATAGCGCACCTTAATGCCACATTGTTTGAGGGCGTTTTCCAATGCCTGCCCCGCTGGGCTGGGCTGCCAAGTGTCACCCTGGATGACTTGAGTGACGCCCCAAGCTTGAATCCAATCAACCGCTTCAGCAATATTCGTTGTTGAAGTGGGTTGCAAACGCGCTGCATCCACGCCACCAAGGGCGCTGACCCACTCCAAGCGTTGCTGCTCTGCGATCAGCGGCAAGCGACCCTTAACACGCTGGGTCTCGGCATCGGATACCACGCCCACCAGCAGTGGGCCTGTTGCCAAGGCGCGTGCTTGCTGCAAGTAACGCAGGTGGCCGACATGAAAGAGATCAAACACACCGCTTACGAGCGTGAGTTCATTCATTGGCGTGCCCCTTGTGTCCTTCCTGGTTAAGTTGTTGCTGCACAGCCAGAAATAACGCATCGTCGGCTCGGTGGGCGTGAAGCGCGTTCACAAGGGCCGCCACTTTGTTCAACTGGCGCTTTTGCCAGTGCTGACGCAAATAAAGGCAAGCGTAGTATTCGGTCAACAGTGAAAAGCCTCGCAGATTTTTGGCCGCCACCACGGTATTAAAATCAGGGTCGGGCGTTATCCAGCCGTCACCATAGAGGGCAGTTAACCAGGCTTGCGGGTCTTGCACTGCCCAGATTTCACCGACAGGGGTGTTCTGGCGTTGTAGTTTTAACGGCGGGTATTCGGTGATGCGTTGCCACGCCCAAGGGGCTTGGGGCAGCCAAAAACCTGCCAAGGTGCGTTGGCTGGCTTCTTCAAACACAAAACCACATAAATCCAGAATCAAACCACTGGAATGCCGCAAGCAGCGCGGGTTAGCCAAGCCATAAGATGCCAGGTGCTCTTGCCAGCCTTGCCGGGTTAAACAGTCAATCGCAGCTTGCATTTCTGCAAAGGGCAGGCCGACATCGACATCCTTATCAAAGGGCAACAAACGGCCATCACGCACCAGACCCAAAAGAGTGCCCGAGGTTGTAAACGCATGCACCCCCGCTGCCGCTAACTGCACTAGGGTTTTCTCCAGCAAGGCTTGATGGCGGTCGCCAAAATCCTCACGCGCAGCAGTTGAAGGCGCAGCCGGTGTTGGGGCGTAGGTTAAGCTGTGTTGCAAGGCTTGGCGCATCAGCGTCACCGCTTCGGGCAAGCGGCCTTGAAAGCGCCTTAATTCAGCCAGCAGGGGCATCACTTGCAGGGGTGCTGCGTCCAGAGCCGTCAGCAGGGCAGATTCATAACGGCTGGCTTGTTGCACGGCACCGGCTTTGAGCAGGGTTTGCACACTCAGTAGCTGTAAGCCGAGATGGTCAGGTTGCTGTTTGAGGCCCACCTGGGTGACTTGATAGGCCTCCTGCACCTGATGGCATTGCAGATAAAGCTGGGCGAGTTGTTCATAGGTGGGCAGATAATCGGGTGCCTGCTCCAGTGCAGCCAGTAAATGGGTTTGAGCCGCTTGTGGCTGGCCTGCGGCGAAAGCCTGGCGGGCTTGTTGGAGCAGGGCTTGGAGCGATAGGCTGGGTGTTGGAGGCATGGCTGCTTTCTCCTTACATGCTGCCTATCAGAGGATGTTTATAAGCTGGTGTCATGATCAAGATTATCCAGGATAAATCAAATGAAAAAGCCCTACTCCAAAGAGCAGGGCTAAATGATGGGCTATCCGTTACTCAAAGGTAAATGGGTTAGGCCCCTAGGAAATCAATACCAGTGAAATTACTGGCATCTAGAGAGGAACCCACAACACCCACCAAGGTGATATTGCCATCAAAATTCGGGCTTGTGATTTGGATATTGCCGCCTCCAACCTCGGTAAAGACGAGAAGTTCATGACCGTCACCATTGAGACCATCAGTGTTGACACTGAAGCTAAAGCCGATGTTAGCATTAAGCTTACCCAGCTTATACTCGAAATTATGTTCTTGGATGTAACTATTCGTCCACCCAAAAGCAGTGAAGTCCAGGATATCATCACGCCTAAAACCACCCGCATTGAAGCCAGTGATTGTGGTATCACCCAAGCCTCCTGCTGCCACGGTAAAGGTGTAGTTGGTGAAATTATTTCCAGTTTCGCCATGCACGGTGATGGTGTTCTCACCTTGGCCGAGCAACACGGCATGTTTGCTTGCGTTACTCGGCCCACCCTCATCCTGCCGTACCAAGTGGGCGGTTAAATTACCCTTGAAGTCACTGGCATCCAGGTTGGAGTCAGAGCCTGTACCCAGCGTTAGCCCCGTCTCTGCACTTGAACCCAAAACCAGTTCAGCACCCGCCTCATCGCCGGTAATGATGAAATTGTACGGGCTGCTGCCAAAGTTATAGCCACTGATATCATCAATCCTTAGATTGCCATCAGCTTTCAGAGTGAAGTCATCCATCCATCCGCTTGTAAGTTGTGCAATTCTCACTTCACCCTCTGCGTTGGTTGCGATACTGCCACCAGAAAAACCTATAGTTCCTTGCAAATCAATCCTTGAGCCTTCTCCAGCATTGAGATTCAGAGTTCCATTGCCAGATATGCTGAAAGTATTCCCCCATTCTCTTTCAACTTCTTTAGCAATAAAGGAGGACTCTTCAATCACTGATATAGTCATTTTAGACTTTAACTCCATTTCATTGACGAACCCTTGAGTGGTTACAGTTCCGCCACCTGAAACCTCGGTTGAAAAGACAGAGTTATAGCTGAGCATAGGTATATCCAAGTCGTGCTTGGCAATCAGGTTTAGAGTCTTATGACCGTCAAAACTATAAAGATAAAGATTGCTATCCGATGACCCCAAGCGAGTCCCTTGCTCAGCATTGGCTTTAATAGTGAAGTCATTCACTATGTTCACATGATCACCCATATTCACATCCAGCGAAACTTCGCCATGGGTTTCAAGCCTGGATATTTGAGCGCCACCTAGTTCATCCCATTGAGTGCGTAAACTCTCGATGGTATTTTCTCCATCCGTAGTCAGGATCAGCTTAGCGCTGGCAACGCCATTCCCTAAACGCAATTCATTCAGCGTACCCTCTTTAGCAAACTCTATCGCTAACTCATTGACACTGCTGTCATTGATAGTGAGGTCATTGGTATTTTCCACAACACCTGTCAGCTTGAAAGTTCCATGATCACCACCGCCCACATCGGTCAGGGTGTAGTTTTCTACTTCCGCATTCAGCGCCATCGTGTCACTATCATTATCCGCATCCACAATGGTGACCGTGTTGTCACCAGCGGCGGTGCTGATCAGTGCATGCTGAGTCAGGTTCATGCGGGTGTTGGCATTCTCACTCAACTGAATGTGGTTAATGTGTGCAAACTCAACCAACTCACTAAAGTCATACATCCCCCCATCAGCTGGGGCCGCCAGAATCACGGTATTGCTGCCACCGACGCCATCGAGGGTGGAGCCGTGCATGTGCGTGAAGTCTGCGATGGTGATGGTGTTGTCAATATCGGTGGCTTGGGCACCATCAACCATTTCGTCCCCTTCTCGGGTATCGAAACCAGCACCCTTAGTCGTGATTTCTGATGGTGCTTCTGGTGCTTCTACCAACCCGGTCATGTTTCCAATTTCATTATCGGCAGGATCACCCGTCACCAGATAGAGGGTTTCCTCATCATTATCACCTTGCACCACAACCCACCCTTGGTTGGGTGTGTCGGTTTTAAATGCCACTTGCAGCACATCAAACTGCGCTTGGGTTAGAATCAGCTCAGAAGTACCGTGAAGAGTGATGCTGGTCACATCAAGCGTAGCGTTGTTGCCAAGCGTTGCATCCAGCACACCGCCTGATATAGTCAGGTCGTGTGCTTTGATAACAGAACCAGCTTTAAGGCTAAGCGTGCCCGATTCATCAAATGCGAAAGCTACTTTGCCTTGCACAGCTGCCAAATCAATATCGGTCAGGATTTCATCCTCATCTGCCGATTGGATGACCAGGCTCTTATAACCCGAGATTTTAAAGTCATCAGCTTGGGCTGCGGCCAGTTTGAGAATAGCGCCGTCTTTAAACACCAGCTCTGAAAGATCAAACGCGGGGCCATCAATCTTGGACAAATCTGCTGTATCACCATCGTCCAGTTCATCAACCAGCTTCACCGTGGCGCTTGCAGGGCCTAAAATTTCGAGACCTGCAATCTGTTCGGGTGTTGCCGTAAATACTTGGTCGGCAGTTAAATGCAGCTTGCCACCAAGCGCATCTCTTAGGTCGCCTAATAAATCAGAGTCAATATCTAACTGGCTAAAATCAAGATCTAGATCCAAGTGAAGGTGCTCGCCATCTAGAGTATTTACTGCTTCTACTGCAGCAACATTATCTACCTGCCCAGTTATTCTAAGGGTCGAGTTTTCATCCGCTGCACTCTGCACCCCTGCAAAGCCACCTTCAGCCAACTGAGCCACCACATCGGCAAAGTCCATAATCAGGGTTTGGCCTGCTTTGAGGTTGACGGCTCCACCGGCTTGGTCTGCCCCTGGCAGGGTGGCTTGATCGAAGCCCTGAGCAAAGTTCAAATCGCTGAGGTCGATTGTGCTGACCTCATCCAGACCGCTAAAATTGGCTTGATTGACTGCACCTTTTACGACCAGCAGGCTAAGAGTGCCTTCAAGTTCAAAGAGCTTGGTTAAATTCAAGTTTGCGGCAACTTCAGTTTGTGCCGAACCTGAGCCATGCACCTCTTTTAAAACACTCAGCTCCAGCTCTTTGCCGTTGCCGATTATTTTTTCAAAATCCATTTCAGAGTCGATGATCACGCGATCAGCACCGCTTAGGTCGAGGGTATAGATGTTGGCAACGCTGGCAGCTTGTGTTAGGTCGTAGGTGCCTGCTTGATCAAATTTCAGCGTGTTAGTGTCGCCCACGCCGTCAATGGTGGATCCCCCAAGATGATCGCGGTCAGCGATTACAATGGTGTTGTTGGCAGTGGTCGCCTTGTGCCCACCAACCATCTTCGCACCTGTTGCTGTATTAAACTGCTCATCTGCAGTCGTGATCTGAGCGGGTGGCTGAAGTGCAGGTGGCTGAGATGCAGGTGGCTGAGATGCAGGTGGCTGAGGTGCAGGTGGCGGCTCGGGTTGAGGCTCAGGCTCAGGCTCAGGCTCAGGCTCAGGCTCAGGCTCAGGCTCAGGCTCAGGCTCAGGCTCAGGCTCAGGCTCAGGCTCAGGCTCAGGCTCAGGCTCAGGCTCAGGCTCAGGCTCAGGATCTTGGAGTGTATTCTCAGGGAAAAGATCGGCAACCGCGTCCTCATCATCTCCGATAACCGCCGTATCCTCACGCTCCGGCTCATTCGTGACCTCTGCAACAACCTCGGTCAGAGTCGCAATGACCTCTTGTTTTTCTGCATCACTCAGCCCTGCATCCGGATCAATCCCCACCCGGGTCGTTAAACCTTCTTGCACCCGCTCTTGCAATAGGGGCTTCAGAGCCTGTGCCTGTTCCTCGTTTTTGACTAAAACAGTGAAAGTACTGGTATCAGAACCTCTGTGAATGGTTCCACCCATATTTTGGAGCTGCTCAAAGGCCATAATAATCCGCGAGGATAGTACAATATCACCAACCCCACTAAAACTGCCTTCCCCTTCAATCACCCGAGCTACATTGAGTGTACCATTTTGGATATACAGTGTACCGCCATTGAGCTTGAGGTTGCTGGCACTGGTGAGAACCAAGTTTTGATTCTCGCCCTCAAAAGAAAAGCGCACATCGCCATTAGACTGAATATCTAAAAACTGTCGATTGCTCAAATCAGCATTGTTCGGCACTTCGAGAGTTAAATCCTGCATGCCGATCAACCGATTTTCACCGGCTTGAAAATCTTTAAACACACCTAACTGGGCTGTAATCTTTGCTGCATCTGAAAATAAAAGCTGCCAGTCACCAGTAGATAATAAAAGCTCCCTATCTCCTAAATCCAGAACATAGGAATCGCCAGCATGTCGTAACTGTGCATCTCCATTAAGTGCAAACAGGGCAGGTTTAAACGATTCAATGACTTCTTTGAGGTCCGTAGGTATTTTACCTTGAGGTCTTTGGTCAATTGGCATACTGACCCAGGTAAAAACACTTAACAAAATACTAAAAGAATCACTCCACTCAATCTGATCACCTTCCATCTCGGTGATCTGACGACTTAATATCCTGCTAAAAATATTAACGAGAGTTTCATTGAGCAGGCTAGTGTCAATTCCTTTTTCTTGTGCTAGCAGGTGAATCAGTTGTCTGGCTTGTACTTCATAAGACATGACTTTTCCCCTGAGTAGAAAAAGATTACTTCATGAAGCCTTAATCTACCACATCAAAAAAAAGAAAACTTGCACAAGCTTGCAGGTCAATGGTTACATTCACAAGATGAAATATTTAATTTAACCTTAACGGTATTAAAAGCTGATAGCCTTTGCTACGGGTAGCGCGGATAACAGGATTTATGATGCCTTGATTTTTTAATTTACGTCTTAAGCGAGAAACAATGACCTCCAGTTGTTTTTTTCCATGGTTATTAACCTCACGCCCCATAACTTCCAGTAATTGCCAGTACTCCAAACTCTGATTAACCGCTAATGCAAGAGCTTGCAAAAAAGTGACCTCATCAACGGTCAATAAAACTGAATTCTGGGTTGGCAAAATAAGAGTTGAGCATTGTCGATCAAGTCGATATCCCTCTGTAATTTCGTTATCAAAAAAATGCAGCCGCTTCGCCAGTGCTTGTAGTAGCAAAGCCAGCTCTTCACCATCAACAGGTTTGCTTAGATAAATATCTGCACCATGCCGATAACCAGATAATTTATCTGCCACTTGATTACGAGCAGTGACCATGATAATAATCAAATCGGGCTGTACCTGGCGTAGACGCTCCGCTAGACTCAGACCATCTTCACCAGGAAGATTAAGGTCCAGAATCGCAGCATCAAATCCCTGCTGTGGCAATAATTCACATACCTCTTCTGCACAATCGACTCCAATTACTGTGTGTCCATAGCTTTCTAATATCTCTGTCAATACCTCCCGCAAGGCCTGGTGATCCTCGACAATTAATACAGTCAAATATTTTTCGGTAACCATAGCTGAAAACTCACTTGATCGGAGTCGCAATGGCAGCTAATTTTTCCCTGTAACTGCTCGACTAGCTCGTGGACAATGTAAAGCCCTAACCCTGAACCACTGTGTCGGTGCGCCCCTGGCGCCCGGTAATATTTTTCAAACACGCGATCAGGATTCAAGTCGTCCCCAGACATTCGGGCATTGGTGATGATTACGCACCAGCCGTCAACCTTTTCTTTTTGAACATCCTCGATCTGAATTTTGATCGGAGTTTCAGGTGGTGAATATTTAACAGCATTATCAATCAGATTTCCTAAAATCACCCGTAGCAAGGTATTATCCGTATTGATTGGATAAGTAACTGGACTGTGCTGCTGAAAGTGCACTCTTTCCGAAAATCGTATCGCCACTAACTCTTTCATCACCTGCTCAATATCACAGGCGCAAACCTCGATAGTTACAGCTTGGTCATCAAGCCGGCTACTCATGGTGCAGCGTTCTAAAATAGAAAGAATGTCCATCACCGCATTCTGCGCTTGCTGCTGCATGCGTACAGAGGGATTTTTAGCACCAAGTCGCAGGCGAATCACCGCCAAAAGTGTTTTTAATTCATGGGTGAGCATACTCATTAGTTGGCGCTGCTGTTCAAGATGGTCGTGCTCCATCTGTGCCTGAGCTTGGGCACGCTCGGCAAGCAGCAGGGTCTGGGTCTGATTGCGCTCAATACGCCGCACTCGTTGGGCCAGCATCACCTGCAAGGCAATCAGGCTACCCATCAAGCCAATTTGAAAACCATAATGCAGCAGCAGGCTACCTGGTAGCCAGCCCATTAGGACCAAGGCAGTTGATAATGCTCCGATGAGACTAAACAGATGCGCAAGAAACAGCAAACTGCCCTCGCCCTTCCCAAGCCACCACAGAAATAAACTACGCAACGCACCGACTACCAGGATCAGCAGTGTCGCAAAAATCAACACCTGCATTCCTTCAGTATATAAGTCTAATAACGGGCTAAGGAGTAGCAGTAATGCCAGCGTAAAAACAGCATGATAAGCCCTGCGCAACCACCGGTGACTCGATTGTAGTGTCAACGCATGAGTAAAAAAACGCGTCATAGCAGCGATGACCAGCAAATTGGTGATCGAGGCGATATGATCTGCTACGAATGGATGTTCAGGAAATATAAACTGAGCCAAAAAACCATTGGCGGTAAAAAGTGTCAGCAATGCAGCACATAAATAGAGTAAAAAGCTACGATATAATGCTTGATGTAACCATAAACCATGCCAGAGATTGGCTAAAATCCCGGCCAGCAACATGCCAAAAAAAATCCAAAAAGCAGAGTTTCACCAGCAATCCGCTGTGTAAAATCAGCCATGCTAAGTACATCAATTACTACCCATGCACTGCTGGTGGTCTGCAAGCGCAGATAAGCAGTGATCGGCTCGTCATGTTCAAATACCAAGTGATGTATAAAACTGCGGTAGGGATATTCACGCGCAGTGAAGGGCAGATGATCCCCACTATAGCGGCGCTCAAACCCATCAGGATGATCGGGATGAGGTATATAGAGTTGAAGATCGTCTAAAAACGGTGGATAAATTACCAGCAACGCCTCGCGCTGCCCATAGATATCTTGCGGTGGGGGATGCAGGGTAAAGCGTAGCCAGTAAACATTACGGTTATAACCGGCAGAAAATCCCTGGGGCTTGGGAGTAAATTCGGTGGCACGCAGGGGATCTGTGACCGAGGCAATGGTTTCAATCCCCTGTACATCAGTGAGCACGGCTAAATCATGAATTGCCCACGGGGTTGCAGCCTGGAGCGAACATGACAGCAGACAAAGCAACAGCAACGCTGTTTTTGCAACGAGGCAACAGCAGTTTGGTAATGAGACGCGCTTGATTGGGTCATCCATGACGCGCTACAGGGTAGTTCAGGGTACGGCCTCCATTGAATACAGTCATCCGGCGGACAGATTAGCGCCGCTGATGAACCGACTCAACCCACAGCCCCAACCCAACCGCTCAAGCTCCCCCCTTCCCCCGCGACTGACAAGGTGAACCACAACCACATTGCCCGGTCCCGCAACCGCCTCCCTCCCGAAACGGACCCAGTTCAGGGTGACGCCGGGCCAGACGGCGGGCCGCCGCCTGTACCAGCACCCAGCCGGTGAACATCAGAAAAATCAGGCCCACCGCCAGCAGATAGGTCTTCATGCGGTGCTGCCCCCCAGCCCCGCAAAACCCATGAAGGCCAAAGACAGGATGCCCGCCAGCATCAGGCTCATGGCCGCGCCCCGGGCGATGGCCGGCACATCCGCCAGTTCCAGCTTCTCCCGCAGCCCCGCCATCAGCACGATGGCGATGATGAAGCCGGCGCCGGCTCCCAGGCTGTACACCAGGGACTGGCTGAAACTGTACTCGTAGTTGGTCTGGAACAGGGCCACCCCCAGGATGGCGCAGTTGGTGGTGATCAGGGGCAGGAAGATCCCCAGCGCCCGGTACAGGGGCGGACTGAACTTCTTGATGGTCATCTCCACCAGTTGCACCGCCGAGGCGATCACCGCGATATAGGCGATCAGGCGCAAAAACTCCAGATTGAAGTACAGCAAAAATTCATTGATCAACCAGGCCGACACCGAGCTGATCAGCATCACAAAAGCCGTGGCCAGCCCCATGGAAAAGGCCGTGCTGATCTTGCCGGACACCCCCAGCAAGGGGCAGATGCCCAGGAACAGGGCCAGCACGAAGTTGTTGATGATGGCCGCATTGAGAAAGATATAGGTCAGTGAATCAGCGTGCATGGACACCCGCCTCCCCGGCGCCGGTCATCTTCTGTTTGAGCTGTCGTTCCTTGAACCAGGCGAACAGGAGCAGCCAGGCCCCCAGGACAAAGAAGCCCCCCGGCGGCAGCAGCATGATGATCCAGGGCTCGAAGCTGTCGCCGAACACCGGGATGCCCAGCAACGTGCCGGCCCCCAGCAGTTCACGCACCGACCCCAGACATAACAGGGCAATGGTGAAGCCAACCCCCATGCCCAGGGAATTCACCAGGGTGGTGCTCACCCGGTTGCGGGAGGCAAACGCCTCGGCCCGGCCCAGGATCATGCAGTTGGCCACGATGAGCTGGATGAAGGCACCCAGGGCCTGATAGATCTCCAGGCTGATGGCGTGGATCAGGTAATCCACCACGGTGACGAAAGTGGCAATGATCACGATGTAGGCGGCAATGCGCACTTCCTTGGGGATATGATTGCGCAGCAATGCCACCAGAGCGGTGGAGCACAGCAGCACAAAGGTGGTGGCCAGTCCCATGGCCAGGGCATTGACCACCGAGTTGGTCACCGCCAGCACCGGGCACATGCCCAGCAACATGACGAACACCGGATTCTCCCGCCATAGACCGATCAGGAAGGTATCCAGAGTGATGGGTTTTTCGGTATTGGCCGCCATGTTCAGGCGCCTCCTTCAAGCATGGCCCAATACGGCGCCAGTCGCGGCAGTACCGTATCGGCACTGTCATTGAGCATGCGTCCGATGGCATTGGCGGAGATGGTGGCCCCGGTGATGCCGTCGATCTGCCAGGGATGTTCCTTGTCACCCTGCTTCACCGTGACGATGGCATTGGCCAGGCCGGTGCCGGCCGGGTTGAGGCGGGCATCCAGACCCTCGAAGTTGGCCACGAACCGGGCATCGGTCTCGATCTTGTCCCCCAGGCCGGGGGTTTCACGGGATTCCAGCACGGTCATGCCGACAATGCACTGACAGGACGGGTCATAGCCGTAAAGCACCCGGATCACGTCCGCATAGCCCCGGGCCGAGGCTTGCAGCGCAATGCCCCGCAGGTTGCCCTCGGCATCGTAGGCGGCAAACACCCGCTGTCCCGGAGCCGGCGCCTCTGCCGCCGGGAACAGCCCTTGGGCGGTGAGCACGAAGTCCTGGCGGGTCACCGCGCCGGGCACCACCCGGAACACCGCGGCCTCCAGGGCCCGACGCTGGTTTTCCGCGATATAGGGCTTGGTGAACTCGAACACGCTCACCACCAGCAACCCCGAGAACAGGGCGATCAGCCCCAGGGTGGCCACCAGCTTGACGCTGGACGTGGGCGCCGGGCGTTCCGGCGCCGTGGTCTGGGGAGTCGTGCTCATACCGCGTCCCTCCTTTTGCGGGTGCCATAGGGCCGGGGCTGGGTGATGCGCTCGATCAGCGGCGCCATGGCGTTGCCCAGCAGGATGGCGTACATGATCCCCTCCGGCAGGCCGCCGAAGAAGCGGATGATCACCGCCAAAAAGCCGATCAGGATGCCGTAGATCCAGATACCAGAACGGGTGATGGGCGAGGCGATCATGTCACTGGCCATGAACATGGCCCCCAGCATCATGCCGCCGGACAGCAGCACAAACCAGGGCGTGGGATAGAACGTAGGGTCCATCCAGTAGAACACCGAGGCGGTGACGAAGGCACTGCCCAGCACCGCCGCCGGAATGCGCCAGTTCATCATGCCCCGGGCGATCAGATAGAGGCCACAGAGCAGAATCAGGATGGCGGAGGTTTCCCCCACGGAACCCGGCGTCATGCCGGTGAACAGGGACCAGGTCTCCACATGGACCCCTTCGAACTTCCACTGGGCCAGGGGTGTGGCCGTGGTCCAGGCATCCACCGGCGCGGGCGTGGTGAAGGGCATGGCCAGGGTGGAGGGCAAAAATTCGGTGAACCGGTCCGGATGACCCGGCACCGTCCAGGTGGAGACGGAAACCGGAAAGGCGGCCTGGGCAAACGCCCGCCCCACCAGGGCCGGGTTGAACAGGTTGTAACCCATGCCGCCGAACATCACCTTGGCCAGGGCAATGCCGATGAAGCCGGACAGGGCCGCCATCCACAGGGGGAAGGAGGGCGGCAGGGTCAGGGCCAGCAACAGGCCGGTGATGACGGCGCTGAAATCGGACACGCTGCTGCGCTTGCCGGAGAGTTTGGCGAACAGAGACTCCGTCAGCACGCAGGTCACCACGGTGGTGATCATCAGCGCCAGGGCACTGATGCCGAAGTGATAGACCGAGAAGGCGCAGATGGGCAAAAGGGCGTAGGTCACGTGGCGCATGATCTGCTCCACGCTGCCCGATTGCTTCAGGTGCGGCGAGGTCTTGAGTTCGATTTTCAGCGGGGTCACTTGAGGCGCTCCCGGTTCAGGGACTTGGCGATGCGGAAGTATTGCACCAGAGGGATGTTGGAAGGACAGATATAGCTGCAGCAACCACACTCGAAGCAGTCATTGAGGTGGTAGCGCTCCTCCATCACCTCGTACTGACGTACCGCAGCCAGCTTGCCCAGATCGGAAGGATTCAGACCCACCGGGCAAACCTCCACGCAGTGACCACAGCGGATGCAGGGCTGCATGCGGGTATCCTCTGCCTCGGGATCGGGCAGCACCACCACGCCGGACACCCCCTTGGTGATGGGCACGTCCAGGGACGAGACGGTGTTGCCCATCATCGGTCCCCCCAGAATGATGTGGCTGGCATCGCTGCCCGTGAACCCCACCTGTTGCAACAGGTAGCGCAACGGGGTGCCAATGGGCACCCGGTAGTTCCCCGGACGGGTGATGCCGGGACCGGCCACGGTCACCACCCGCTCCACCAGCCCCTCGCCCCGGGGCAGCAGGGTGCCCAACTGGGCCATGGTGCCCACGTTGTTGACCACCACGCCGATGTGATAGGGAAAATGCCCGGATGGCACCTCCCGCTTGAGCAGGGCCTTGATCAGCATCTTCTCCGAGCCCTGGGGATATTTGCTGCGCACCTGGCCCACGGAGATGGGGCCATCCTTGTCCAGTCGGGCCTTCAAGGCGGCAATGGCGTCGGGCTTGTCGTCCTCCACACCGATGATGGCACGATCAGCCCCCACTGCCTTCATGGCGATACGGATGCCGGCGATGACCGCGTCGGTCTGCTCCAGCATGATGCGATGATCGGCGCTAAGGTAGGGTTCGCACTCACACCCATTGACCACCAGGGTGTCGATGTCATACCCATCCGGCACCGACAGTTTCATGTGGGTTGGAAATGCCGCGCCGCCCTGCCCCACCAGACCGATGCCCTGAATCGCCTGGATCAGTTGCGGGCGGTTGAGCCGTTCCAGATCCTGGGGCCGTGCCCAGTGGATCACCTGGCTGTCGCCGGGGGCGGTGCGGATGACGATGGATTCGGTCTTGGGGCCCCTGGCGGTGGCCATGAGTTCGATCCCCTCCACCACCCCGGTCACCGGGGCATGGAGGGTCACGGACTCAAAACCGTCCGCCTCGGCAATGGGCTGTCCCCGCAGCACTTCCTGATGCTTGACCACCAGAGGCCGGGCTGGCCGGCCAAAATGCTGCTGCAGGGGCACCACCATGCGGGGCGCAAAAGGCAACCGACGAATGGGTTTATCACGGGTATCTTCCTTCAACCCGGGGGGATGAACCCCCCGGGGGAAGGTGAGTCCCGTCAAAAATGACAGGAAGCCCATGGTCAATTGAACTTCATGGCCCGCTTCATCAGCTTTTCAGCATCGGGCTCGTTGGGGTTGAAGGGCGTGCCCGGATGCACCGCCAGCACGGTGCATTTCTCCGCGGCCCGCACGATGTCCTTGTACGGCGCCCCCTGGGGATTGGTCACCACCGCCTGACGGTTGTCATCATAGGCAAACACGCCGGGCGCGATCTGCACACATTCGTCACAGGCGGTGCACTCGGTGGTCTCCACCCAGACCGGCTCGTATTCCAGCCCGTTGCCCTGGGCGGCATGGCCATTGCCATGACCATTGCTATGACCATTGCCGTTGGCACCGTTGACCGGGGTTGCCGACGGGGTGGGAACGGGCGCCGCCACGGGTGCGGCAGGGGCCACCACCGGGGCGGGAGCCTGCAGGGTGTCCGCCAGCTTCGCGGCGCCATCGCCGCTGACCAGGGATAGCAGGGCACCGGAGAGCCGCTGGGCCATGTCGGCGCGGGTCTGGGCCGCCACGGCCTCCACATCCACCACTTCGTGATCCAGGCCCAGCAGCCCCTTGAGCTGATGCCAGAACGCCAGCCGCTCCTCGGCGGAACGCACCAGTTCCTCGGACACCAGCACCCGGTTCAGGCGGTTCTTGTCATCCACGCCCCAGACATAGGGGAAGCGACCTTCCCGCTCGTCCTCGGACATGGCCAGGAACTCGGCCATGGGGACCATGTCGTCGTTCCAGGTTTCCACCGGTGCCTTGCGGAAGTGCTTGCGGAAGCGGCCTTCGGTCAGCGCGAAGTCGGCAAAGGTCATGGGCAGTTCCATGGTGGCCTCGCCGCCGTCCTCGTCCTGATACTTCAGGGTATAGGTGGGCCAGTCCTGATCAATGGCCGGGTTGCCTTCCAGGGTGCAGCATTCACGGAAGGTCGTGCCCTTGTCCGGGTTGTAGCGGAACAACGGATAGGCACGGGACTCCACCGCCAGCTTCGATTGGGCGAAGGCGACATCGTCACCCACCCCATGCTCCGGCGGGCACACGGCATAGACGTTGAACAGGGCCGGACGACGGGCGTTGAGGCCCTCGATGAAGCTCTCCAGCAGATGTGTCACATGGGAGATGGCCCCCTGCATCACGTAGCTGGTGCGGTGGGCCAAACCGATCAGGCTGATCTCCTTGCGGATCTCCTCCTTGCCCTTCCAGGCTTTGCCGTAGGGGGCCATGTCGGACACCTGGCTGATGAAGCCGGAGGTACAGGCCTGGCCGCCGGTGTTGGAGTACACCTGGGTATCCACCACCAGCACCTTGATGGGCATGCCGGACATCAGGGCGCGGGACAGGTTCTGGAAGCCGATGTCGTACATGGCGCCGTCACCCCCGATCCCCACCACCGGCGGGCAGAGGTGGAATTCCTCGTCGCTGAACTGCTCCCAGTTGAACTGGGCGAAGAAGGGCTCATGCTCCACCGGGTTGTAGGTACCGGCCAGTTCCAGCTCCGCCATGCGGATGGCCTTGAAGCCCTCGGCCATCTTGGCCATATGGCCTTCAAAAATGCCCATGGCCATGGACGGGGTGTCCTGGAACAGATGGCTGGCCCAGGGGAACGGGTACGGGCTGTAGGGGAAGGTGGAACCCCACACGGAAGTACAGCCGGTGGCGTTGATGACCCCCATTTCGGTGCGGCCACGGCCAGAAGGCCCTTCCAGGTACCGCCAGCGCAGGTCCTTGAGCTTGGCCAGTACACCGGTGACCCACTGCAGCCAGTCCGGGTCCACCGTATGACCGCCACTGGCATCTAGGGCGGTGGACAGGCGGGCCAGGGTCAGATCCTTGTCGGCATGTTCGCCGATCACCTGATTGACGGCCTGGACATTAGACAGGTCCATGCCTTCGGCCAGCTTCAGGCGCACATGCTGCTCCAGACCACTGATCAGGTCATCGAGCTTTTTGAGCTGGGCCTTGACCCGGGGCTGCATCAGGGCGGTCACGGTGGCGGTGAACAGATGCACGGTGGTCTTTTCGCCGCACCCTAAACAGGCGGAATCACCGCAGTTCAGGGAGCCGTAGGCTTTCTTGTCCAGCAGCAGGGTTTCCAGGGCGCCGATCCCCTCGTCCAGGTCCTCGATGCGGATGTAGTCCGGACGGGTGGTGGGCAGATCCATCCAGAAATCCCAGTTGCGGCGCATGGTGTCCACGCTTTCCGGGGTCTGGGGGGTCACCACCAGGGCCTTGTCCTCACAGATGCTCACGCATTCCATGCAGCCCTTGCAGGTATAGGGGTTGAGGGTCAGGGAGAACAGACCGCCGCTGCCCTTGGCCCGCTTTTCCATGGCAGTGAAGAAGGGACGGGTGACGGCAAACTGGAAGTCGCCGATGGATTCCTTGAGCCAGCCCAGTTCCTTTTCCAGGCGGGCCTTGTCATCCCCCTGCAGGTCGGTTTCCGCCAGCAGATGGGTGATGGCAAAGTCCAGTTCGGCGCCCACGTCGGCACCATCGCCGGCCTGGGTCAGTGCGTTGCGCAGGCGTTTTTCCAGGTCACGCACGGCACGGCGCAGGTGACGGGTGGGCTTGCCACCGATCTCGATGCGGCGCACGGCGGTTTCAAACACTTCGCCGGGGGTGTGAACCAGACCGGGGATGGCGCTGTCGGGGCAGACGGTGTAGCAGTCACCACAGGCGGTACACTTCTCCGGCAGCCACTCGGGATAATCGAAGCGGATCTGGGTCATGTCGCGGAAGATGCCGGTGGAGGCCGGGATCAGGGACATGCCGATGAAGGGGTCCACCAGATTGTCGTTGCCCTGACCGGAGATATAGAAGCTGCCGGTCTGCTCCCAGAAGCGATGGATATCGCCAGAGGCACTCAGGGACTGAGGTACCCGCTTGAGCATCACCGGCATTTCCGGGACCGAGCGATCCGCCAGGGCCGGCAGGTTGTCGGTGGTGGGCTGCTTGTCGGTGATTTCCAGCAGCTCATCAAAACCACGCCGCACCACCCGCAGGTTGTCCTGTACCACCCGGGCGCCCTTGCCGCCGAACTTCTCCTGCAACTGCTCCTCGATGGCCGTGAACAGGGTCTGCTCGGTGAGGTTCTTGCGCTGCATCACCGGGGAGGCGGCGAAGAAGGCACCCTGGAAGGCGATACCCTGCATGCGGAACTGCAGATCGGCGTTGGAGGCTTCGTCCCGGGCGATCTTGAAGGCATCCAGATAGAAGACGCGGATCTCGTTGTCACGGATATAGCGCTGGGCCGCCGCCGGGAAGCTGCGCCACACCGCTTCCGGGTTCTCCAGGGAGGACTGGATGATGAACACGCCGCCCTTGTTCAGACCGGACAGGGGATCGGAGTGATCGAACACATTGGGATCGGGGGACAGCACCACATCCACCTGCTTGAGTTCATTGCTGATGCGGATGGGCTCCGGCGCGGCGGCTAGATAATAGGTGGTGGGCTGCCCCTTCTTCTCGGAACCGTACTTGGGGTTGGCCTTGATGTGGAAGTCCAGCAGATCGAACAGGGTCATGGCCAGGTTCTTGCCGGTGGTCATGGCCCCCCAGCCGCCCACGGAGTGCAGGCGCACGGCGATGGCGCCCTCGGGCATCAGGCTCGGATTCTCGGACCCCCGCAGGGCCAGGTGCTTGATGTTGGGATAGGCTTCCAGCAGGGCCTGCTGGTGCAGTTCCTGCTTGGGACTGGCGGCCTGGTCGCGGATGAAATCCACCGACAGATAGAAGAAGGTGCGCTTGCCGCCCTCGGGCAGCATGTTCTCCACCGCGGCGATGAGCCCTTCCGGCTGCAGGTCGCGGGACCCCAGGCCGAAGGCGCCGGAGTACAGGCGGGGAATGTCGCCGTTGCGATCAAAGGCGGGATAGGCCGGATACGGCAGGGCCTCGCCCTTGGCGGTCAGGCCGTTCTCGATGGCCTTGCCCAGGGCGGAACGGGTCTCGCGCATCAGCGGCAGGTCTTCCGCCAGGGGCTGGTCGGTGCGCTCCAGCACGGCCACGCCCTTGCGGCCCTTGAGCAGGGCGGCCAGCAGGTTGCCGGGGAAGGGACGGAACATGGTGATGTTCACCACCCCCAGCTTGATGCCCCGGGTTTCCCGCAGATGATCAGCCACGGCCTCGGCGGTGGCCACCATGCTGCCCTGACCCACGATCAGGTACTCGGCATCGTCGGTGCGATAGCCGGAGGCACGGGCATAGCGACGGCCGGTGAGCTGATAGAACTCTTCCATGCACTGGTCGGTGAGTTCGGCCACGTGGTCGAAGAAGTAGGGCCGCTGGGCCGCCACCTGCTGCATGTAGGCATCCTGGTTCTGCAGGGCACCGGACACCATGGGGTTGTCCACGTCCCAGATGGCGGGAATACGGCGGCGCTTCTCGCCGAAGATCATCTTCTGGGCCGGGGTCGGGCATTCGATCATGTCATCGGGACGGCCCAGGAACTCGGCGATCAGTTCCCGCTCCGGCACCTTCATGGACTCGATCAGGTGGGTGGTGAGAAAACCGTCCTGACCGACGATGCCGGGGTTCAGGGCCAGTTCGGACACCTTGTGGGCGATGATGTTCAGATCCGCCGCTTCCTGGGCATTCTTGGCGAAGACTTGGAAGAAGCCGGTGTCGTCCACGCAGTGATAGTCATCGTGGGAGGCATGCACGTTCAGCGCCGCCTTGGTGATGGCGCGGCAACCGATATTGAGGATATAGGGCAGACGCTTGCCGGCGGCGGCGTACAGGGATTCGTGCATGAAGGCCACGCCCTGGGCCGAGGAGAAGTTGATGGCCCGCATCCCGGTCATGGACAGGCCGGCGGTGACGGCGGCGGCGGCATGTTCGGATTCCGGCTCGATGAACACCAGGGAGCGACCGGAAATATTAATGTGTCCCTTGGACACCTCTTCCGCCCACATTTCGCCCATCTGGGTGGAGGGGGTGATGGGGTAGGCCCCTGCCGCATCGGAAGATTCCCGTTCGCAATAGATGACGGCGGTATTGCCGTCCAGGGCGGCACGGGTGCCCTGATACTTGAAATCCTGCGATGGCTTGCGCTTGAACAGCATGTCGTTTCTCTCCTGCCGGCTCATGGGCCGTCACGTTTTTGTAATCTTTGTAATGATCGGTATCTGCGCCTTCCATGCGGGGATGCCAAAGGGCCGGTGGACACCATGTCGACCGGCAAACCCTGGAGTGGCCATGCCGGCGGTCAGACCCGGGGCAGGGGCTCCATGCGGGGCAATGGTTCCTTGCGGGTCACCTTGCGGGCGCCCGAACCCTTGCGGGGCGCCTGCCCTTCCAGCCAGACAATGGCCCCGGTGGGGCAGCGCTGGATGGCCACGGGAGAGGCCAGGGCGTTCTTGGTGTAATCAATGACGGCCAGATTGGACTCCATCCGGATCAGTCCCTCCGGCGCATCGGCGGCGCAGCGGCCACAGGCGGTGCAGACCACCTGGCAGTGGGCCATGGCCTCGTCCTGAGGGTCCTGATTGAGGCAGGCCACCCAAAGCCGATGACTTTCCGGCTGCAGGGTAAACAGATTCTTGGGGCAGACATCCACACAGTCATTGCAACCGGTACAGCGCACCGGGTCCACCACCGGCAGGCCGTAGCGGTCCAGGTGGATGGCGTCGAAATCACAGACCACCTCGCAATCTCCCAGCCCCAGGCATCCCCAGGTGCAGCCCTTGCCGCCACCGGACACTAGGGCGGCGGCGCGACAGGACTTGAGCCCCTGATAACGGGCACGGGTAGCGGCCACGTGGGAACCCCCGGCGCAGGCCAGACGGGCAATCTGCCGCTCGTGGCTGCCCAGGGCCACCCCCAGCATGTCGGCAATCTGCTGGTTCATGTCGGTGGAGTTCACCGTACAGCGGGCCGGCTCCAGATGACCTTCCAGCAGGGCCTCGGCAAACGGGCGACAGCCGGCCACGCCGCAGGCACCGCAGTTGGCCCGGGGCAACAGGTCTTCGAGCTGGTCGATACGCGGGTCTTCATAAACGTACAGCCGCCGGTTGGCAATGGCCAGAATACCGGCCAGCAGTACTCCCAGACCGGCCATGAAACCACTGGCCAACGCTATTTGCAGGATCGGAGAAGTCACGGTGAATGTATTTCTTTGGTAGGTGGCCGAAGTTTTGTGCAGTGAACAATTGATGACAAAACCTACAGGTCACCGACCATGGGGTCAAGCATGTCAGGAGATAAATATGATAAAAAATGGGGGTTAGGGGGAAGAATTTGCGAATTGACAAGGATTCTGGAAGGGGGATGGCAACAATGATGATGCCCATAAATTTAATTTCTACAGGGGGATAGCGCCTGATCAGTTCTCATTCAGTCCCTGTGACCGATGCTCAAGGGATCAGAAGCGGGGGCGGTGGGCCATGATGGGGCAGATGGGGGGGCAAAGGAGAAATTGTCTACATCCAGCCCCCATTCCGGTGAAGATTAGACGCCGGCCACCTTGCGCAGGCAATCCAGATAGGCGGCCTCATCGGGGGCGCACCCCGAGCGCTGAGCCTCCCACAGGGCCTGTCCCAGGCAGTCCATCATGGCGTGTTCCGCCTCCAGGGGGCCAAGCCGGGACTGTAGACGTTCAAAGATGGCCCGGATACCCACAGGGCGATCCGTTGCCACTTGATCCCGAATGGCCAGATGCATCCCCATATGCAGGAAGGGATTGACGGCCCCCTGCTCCGGCGTGAACTCTGCCAGCAAAGCGGCCTCGGGGGCTGCCAGCAAAGCCTGATACTCGGGATGATCCTGGATCACCTGGGCAATCTGCCGTTCCAGGGGAGACAGGGGCTCACCGGCCCTGGCCCGTTTCCAGACCTGGCAGTACATCTCTCTGAGCTGTTCTCGGCGCTGTTGAGCAAACATGGGGGTATCCGGTGTCGGGGGGGCGTTATTCCAGATTCTGGATCTGCTCTCGCATCTGTTCAATCAGCACTTTTAATTCTACTGCCGCCTGGGTGGTGTCCATGTCGTGGGCCTTGGAACCTAAGGTATTGGCTTCCCGATTGAATTCCTGCATCAGAAAATCCAGGCGCCGCCCCACCGGTTCATCCCGTTGCAGACAGGCCAGCACCTCCTCAATATGGCCATCCAGGCGGTCCAGTTCCTCGGCGACGTCCAGTTTTTGGGCCTGCAACGCCAGTTCCTGTTCCAGTCGTCCCGGTTCCAGATCCACCCCCAGTTCAGCGATACGGGACAGCAGACGTTCCCGCAGGGCGGTCACCACCGCCGGACGGCGGACCCGCACCTGGGCCACCTGTTCAGCGATGGCCTGACAGCGGCTTTCCAGCAGTCCCCGGATATGACGGCCTTCCCGGGCGCGATATTCGATCAGGGCAGTGAGGGTCTGGTCCAGCAGGTTCAAGGTGGCCTCGTGCAAGGGCTGGGGGTCTGGCTCCGACTGGCATACCACACCGGGCCAGCGCATCACATCCAGGGCGCCGACCCTGGCAGCATTCATCATCCAGTGTTCCACCTGACCTATCGTGGCGATTACCGCCTTGGTCAGATCCTCGTTGAGCACCAAGGTCTTATCGGTGGTGTCTGTCCGGTGAAAGCGCAGGGCACATTCCACCTTGCCCCGTCCCAGCCGGGCAATCACCCGCTCCCGCACGGCGCCCTCCAGGGCCCGCAGTTCCTCGGGCAGGCGGGTGCTCACATCCAGATAGCGATGATTAACGCTACGCACTTCCCAGGTCAGGGC
Organism: Ectothiorhodospira magna; assembly: GCF_900110965.1. Classification (GTDB taxonomy): domain Bacteria; phylum Pseudomonadota; class Gammaproteobacteria; order Ectothiorhodospirales; family Ectothiorhodospiraceae; genus Ectothiorhodospira; species Ectothiorhodospira magna. The sequence goes on along the minus strand of NZ_FOFO01000010.1, from coordinate 71,776 downwards.
GCCCACCTCACTGGTGGATTCACAGCGGGCGAATCCGGTCATGCTGCGGATCATGAGATATCCTTGCGGTCATCAATGTGTGATAACGATTGTACCCCATCACACCCCATGCCCCACGAGGATTGCCTGCATCACGGGTGGCCGGACGGGTATAATCCCCGGCCATTTGACCGATTCAGGAGTTCCCCATGCGACCCAGTGGCCGTGCCCCGGACCAGCTTCGTCCCATCCGCTTCACCCGCGGCTTCACCCGGCATGCGGAGGGGTCCGTGCTGGTGGAGTACGGCGACACCCGGGTGATCTGCAACGCCACCGTGGAGGAACGGGTACCGCCGTTTCTCAAGGGCAAGGGCCGGGGCTGGGTGACGGCGGAATACGGCATGCTGCCCCGGGCCACCCATGAGCGCATGGGCCGGGAGGCCGCCCGGGGCAAGCAAAGCGGGCGCACCCAGGAGATCCAGCGCCTGATCGGTCGCAGCCTGCGGGCGGCGGTCAATCTGGAAGGGCTGGGAGAACGTCAGATCACCGTGGACTGCGATGTCATCCAGGCCGACGGCGGCACCCGCACGGCGGCCATCAGCGGCGGCTATGTGGCCCTGCGGGATGCGGTGGCCAGCCTCAAGGCCCGCCGCCAGCTCAAGCGCGATCCCATGTTCGGCAGTGTGGCGGCGGTCTCTGTGGGCATCTACAAGGGCGTGCCGGTGCTGGACCTGGACTATCTGGAGGATTCCGCCGCCGAAACGGACATGAACGTGGTCATGAACGAAGCCGGCGGCTTCATCGAGATCCAGGGCACGGCGGAGGGTCATGCCTTCCGGGGCGAAGAACTGGATGGCATGCTGGCCCTGGCCCGCCAGGGGATCGCCGAGATCATCCAGGCCCAGCAGAAGGCGCTGGAAGGATGAAAATCGTACTTGCCACCGGCAATGCCGGCAAAGTCAGGGAATTTGCAGACCTGCTGGCCGGCAGCGGCCATGAGGTGCTGCCCCAGTCCGAATTTCAGGTCAAGGAAGCGGAGGAAACCGGGCTGAGCTTTGTGGAAAACGCCATCCTCAAGGCCCGCAATGCCGCCGAGCAGACCGGGCTGCCGGCCATGGCCGATGATTCGGGGATCGAGGTGGACGCCCTGGACGGGGCGCCAGGCATCTACTCGGCGCGCTATGCCGGCCCCGGCGCCGCCGCGGAGCAGCACAACCGCAAGCTGCTGGACGCCCTGAAAGGGGTGCCAGAGGACCGGCGCACCGCCCGCTTTCGCTGCGTCATCGCCTTCCTGCGCCATGCCCGGGACCCCTCGCCGATCCTTTGCGAAGGCACCTGGGAGGGGGCCGTGGCCCTGGCACCCGCCGGAGATGGCGGCCACGGCTACGACCCGGTGTTCCTGGTGCCGGCCCTGGGGCTGACGGCGGCGCAGATCAGCGCCGAGGAAAAGAACCGCCGCAGTCATCGGGGTCAGGCGCTGGCCTGTCTGCTGGCCCGTCTGCTGGCCCGTCTGGGCGGGCAGGACCCGGGAATGCCCTCACCCTGATATTTGCCCCATGCCCCCGCCAGACGTGAGCCTGGCGGGAGGGCATGTTCAGGCACTCAGGTTCCGATAGCCCAGGAGCACGTCGGAAGCCTCCCCCTTGCTGCCGTCGGTCCGCTGGAACTGCCCCTGCTGGGCCACCACATCATAGGCATTCAGGGCGCGGGCGGTCTGGGTATAACCCAGATGAATGGCGGCCACCCCGGCCTCTTCCAGGGTCTTGAGCCGCTGGCTGCCGTCTGTATCCATCTGGAACAGACGCAGGCGCTGGAACACGCTGTCCTGGGCATTGATCACACCGTCGCCATTGTCATCGAACTTGGCCAGTTCCTCGAAACCATGGGCGGCGCCGTGCTGATCCCCGAACAGTTCCCGGCCATCGTCAATGATGCCGTTGCCGTTGCGGTCCAGGGCCAGGAACCAGCTGTTGCCGGTGACAAAACTGACCTGTTCCTTGCGGCCATCGCCGGTAATGTCAAACACCACGCCCTGTTCCACACCGCTGGTGCTGATGCCCTCCCCCCCTAAATCCAGCACCAGGGGATCGGCCTGCTGTGGCTCTGCGCCCAGGGTGACCTGCAGACGCTCCATGCGCACGGACTCGAAGCGGATACGGGCGGCCTCCCCGATCTCGGCGCCACGGATCGTCACCTCCAGACGGGAGACACCCCATTGCTGCCATTGGATATCCATGCCCCGGCCAGCTGCCGCTTCCGGTGTCGGCGGGTCAACAGGGGCGGCATCCGGTGCAGCAGATGATCGGGGTGATGGGGGTTCGGTGTCGACTTTTGGCTTCTCCCGCAGCAGAACCTGCCGGATGACGCGATAGTCCTGATGTTCATTGAGCCGGGTTTCCTTGTCGGCCAGGACAGCGGCGGCCTCCCCGTCCGGCGGCGCTGATGGCACCGGATTGGCGGGTCTGGCGGTGGGTGGAAGGATGGGGCTGGAGAGGGGCGGGATCATGGGCCACCTGCCGGATATTATGAGCCTGATGGGGTTATCGGCGGGCCGGGATGAGACTTTAGGGAGGATTACAAAAGATACCGGGTGCGGCACACTTGAGACCGAACCTTGCCACCGCAAACTGAAATCCCATGCCCTCTTCCCAACCGCCACCGCCCCTGACCCTGTACGTGCATATCCCCTGGTGTGTGCGCAAGTGCCCCTACTGCGACTTCAACTCCCATGCCGCCGACGAGATTCCCGAGGCAGCCTATGTGGCAGCCCTGATCGCGGACCTGGAGACGGAACTGCCCATGGTCTGGGGGCGATGCATCGACAGTGTCTTCATCGGCGGCGGCACCCCTAGCCTGCTCAGCCCCGAGGCCATCGAACATCTGCTGTCGGCCATCCGCGCCCGTCTCATCTGCCGCCCCTATGGGGAAATCACCCTGGAGGCCAACCCCGGCACCGTGGAACAGGCCCGTTTCGAGGGCTACCGGGCGGCGGGGGTGAACCGCCTGTCCATGGGGATCCAGACCTTTGACGATGCCCTGCTCGGGGCACTGGGCCGCATCCATACGGGGCGGGAGGCCCGGGAGGCGGTGGCCGCGGCCCGGGCGGCGGGATTCGAGAACCTGAACCTGGACCTGATGTTCGGCCTGCCCGGCCAGACGGTGGCCCAGGCCATGACTGACCTGGACACGGCCCTGGATCTGGGGCCTGAGCACCTGAGCTGGTATGAACTGACCCTGGAGCCCAACACGGCCTTTGCCGCCGCCCCTCCCACCCTGCCCGACGAGGACACCCAGTGGGCGATGATGACCGAGGGGCAGGCCCGCCTGGCATCCCGGGGGTTTGTGCACTACGAGGTCTCGGCCTATGCCAGGGAGGGACGACAATGCCGACATAATCTCAACTACTGGCAGTTCGGGGATTATCTGGGCATCGGCGCCGGTGCCCACGGCAAGCTCACGTTACCGGCGGAGGGGCGCATCCTGCGCCGCTGGCGTCACCGCCAGCCGGCGGCCTTCATGGAAGGGGCCCGGGCCGGGCGTGGGCTGAACGGGGAGCGGGTGCTTGGCCCGGAGGAAACCGCATTGGAGTTCATGCTCAATGCCCTGCGGCTGGTGGAGGGCGTACCGTCAACCCTGTTCACCCGCCATACCGGGCTGGGACTGGAGGCTTTGGAACCGGCAAGGTCGGCAGCGGTGGCCCGGGGACTGCTGGAAGATGACCCGTCACGGCTGGTGGCGACCGCGACGGGGCGACAGTTCCTGAATGATCTGGTGGGCCTGTTCCTGCCCGCGGAAGGCGCGGACGAGAAGGACTGAGGTGATCAATCCGCCGGTTTCTTCGGCACCCACACCATCACCTTCTCCACCAGCCCCATGTCCAGTTCGGCCTCGGCGGTGAACTCGCCGGCGTAGGCGGCCTCTTCCTGGTTCAGGTCGTAGCAGTTGGCGCCGCTGATGTCCATGAGCACCGCCGGAATGCCGGCGGCGCGAAAGGCATGGATACGCTTCTGATAGAAATCCCGACAGCACATGCCCACATAGGCGGGTTCGCCATCCGCCTGCATCTGCTTGAGCACCCGACACAGGTGCTCATAGCGGGTGATGGTCACCACCTTCATGCCCCGCTCCCGGGCCAGACGATAGGCGTCCCCCACGTCGCAACCGCCGCATTCAGGGCAGGCATCCTCGTGACGCCAGTCGCACCAGGCGGGCTTGGCACAGTAGGGCACCAGCATGACCGAGGCCCGGCCAAGGATATCCTTCACCCCCTCCACCCCCTCGGGTCGATGGACCATGAGCCGGTTGGCCTGCCGGACATCCAGACCCAGCCCCTGCTCGGCCCGGCGTCCCAGGGTCAGGCGCAGCAGTCGACACAGTTCATCGGGGCCAAATCCGGGAAGCTGAACATCCTCGGCCCGCAGACGGCGCATCATGCGCACTTCCGCCGCCTCCATCGGGGCACCGGTCAGGATCTCGGCCAGGGAGAGGAACAGATCCGGCGGCGCCACATGCACCGCGCCGGAGAAGTGGGCCGCCCGGATCGCCCGACCGCTGTCATCGGGCCACAGGCGCAGTTGCAGGATGCCACCGGGGGTGGGCAAAAAAGCCTGCCAGCTATGATCGGCACTGACCTGCCAGTCCTCGTCCAGGGCAGGATTCATGGGCATGTCCGGCCATGAGGCGCCCTGCCGCGGGTCGGGCGCGGCCATGATGCCCTCCAGGGCCAGTTCTCCGAGCAGGGCATCGGTGATGGCCGCCGTCAGGGTCGCCCGGTCCAGGTCCGTGAACGACAGATCCTCCAGGGTGATGAAACGGTGGCGCGCGCTGAGAATGCCCTGGGCGCTGAGCTTTTCCCGCGGCGCCCGCAACACCTTGAGCAGGACTTCCGTATCCAGGGTTTCCAGGATCACCGCCTGATAGAGCACGGCGCCGGCCTCGATGGCCAGAAATCCCGCCCCCAGCTTGCGCCCGGACACTTCCAGGTCGTTGGGAAAGGCGGTATGGGCGGGAATGCCCAGACCCACCAGGGCCCGGACCAGGGCACGGTTGAGCCGGGCCATCAGGGCCGTGAGGGTATCCCCCTCCCCCAGCCAGTGACGGGGCAAGGTCAGACTCAGACAGCATTGACCCGGTGCCAGATAGAGGGCGCCCCCGCCGGTGAGCCGGCGCACCACGGGAATGCCCGCCTCGTCGCAGTAGGTGCCGCGGACCCCGTGACAGACAGCTTCGTGACGACCCAGACTGGCGGTGGGCGCATAGCGATGGAATCGCAGCCGGGCCTCGTCGGCGGCCACGGAACCCGCCAGATGGCGAAGGTCCCGAGCCATCTGCTCGGCCCCCGGCGCGATGCCGTCGGTCCAGACCCGGCAGGGCCGGACCGTCATGCCGATACGCTCTCCCGCCAGTTCATGCCGGCACCACCGTCCCAGTAGCCGTCGCAGAAGCGGGGGAACAGGGGCTTCATGGCGTCCAGGGCCTGAGTCGGGGTCAGGCTGCCGTCGATGCAGCCACGAAACGCCTTGACCACCGCCTCGGTGCCTTCCGGTTCCGGCGAAATGCGCACCACCTCGATCCCCATGGCCCGCAGGTCAGGCATGGCCTCGATCAGGTTGTTGGGATCGGCGGACTGGAGCTGGATGCCGTTGATGGTGAGGAAGCCGCTGCCGTCCTGGGTGGCCAGGGGCAGCCCCGCCGGATAGTCCAGGCAGGCCAGCTGGCAGTCATCCTTGGGCAGGTTGCGGGCGCGGGCGGTGAAGCAGCGGGCGGAGAAGGCCAGGGGTAGACGACCGAACACCAGCACTTCGGTTTCCAGTCCGTCGGGCCGGGCCTTGTGCATGGCTTCCAGGATATGTCGGGACAGCTCCACCGGCATCACCCAGCGCACCGCGCCGATGTCCCGCAATTCCCGCAGGGTGCCGGCGTTGTAGGTGTTGATGTTGGGGCCGGCGACGAAGGGCTTGCCCAGGGACAGGCCCAGGGACGTGGCATCGTTGGCCTCGATCATGAAGCGACCGTTCTGCACCAGGCGCTCCAGGGCCAGGCGCTCGGATTCCGCTTCCATCAGGGCCAGGGTGGACATGACCACGGTCTTGCCGGCGGCGGCCAGGCGATCGGCCACCTCCAGCCAGTCGGTGGCCCGTAGCTCGCGGCGCTTGGAGCAGACCGTCTCGCCCAGGTAGACGATGTCCACCGGCCACTGTTCGACGGCGGCGTAGAATGCCATGACCCGCTCGCGGGGCCAGTAATACTGAATGGGTCCCAGGGAAAGTTTCATTGCCAGGCTCTGTGCAAGGCACCCAGGGTCTGGGTGCGTCCTTCGGACATGCCGGCGAGCTGGGAGGCCCATTCCGGCCGCGGGGTGTAGGCATCGGGGTTGGCGTGGCAGGCATCCAGGGCCTGGCGCATGACGCGCGTGGCCTGGCCCACATAGGCGGGACTGCGCTGACGGCCTTCCAGCTTGATGGCCTTGACGCCGATCTTGAGCAGATCGGCCAGGATGTCCAGGGTGCTCAGGCTGGTGGGTTCCTCGATGGCGTAGATGGTGTCATCGCAACTGCCCACCTGATAGCGGCCCTTGCAGATGACCGGGTAGCCGGCGCTTTCGCCGGGCTTGAAGGTATCGATGAGCACGCCGTTCAGCCGCGCCTCGCGACCGCGACCGGTCTCGATCCAGCGCACGGCGTGGGCGGGGGAGCAGGCCCCCTTGGTGTTGGGGGAATCGCCGGTGGCATAGGAAGACAGCATGCAACGGCCCTCCACCATCACGCACAGGCTGCCGAAGCCAAACACCTCGATGTCCAGCCTGGCCCGCTCGATCACCTGCGCCACCTGGGGCATGGACAGCACCCGGGGCAGCACGGCCCGTACCACGCCGTAGCGCTCGTGGTAGAAGTTCAGGGCATCGGCGGTGGTGGCGGACCCCTGGACCGACAGATGCAGGGTAAGATCCTTGTGGGTATCGGCGGCATAGCGCAACAGCCCCATGTCGGCGAGGATGACGGCGTTCACGCCCTCCTCGGCGGCCACATCCACCGCCTGGGTGGCGGCGGTCCAGATGTCCGGCTGGGGATAGGTATTAAGGGCCATGTAGACCTTCACGCCCTTGCCCCGGGCGTAGGCAATGCCCTTCTGCAGGGCCTTGCGGTCAAAGTTCAGGCCCGGGAAGTTACGGGCATTGGTCTCGCCGCGCAGGCTCAGATAAACGGCATCGGCGCCGTTGTCCACGGCTGCCCGGAGCGCCGGAAAGCCGCCCGCCGGACAGACCAGCTCCATACGATCTGGGTTCATCAACAACTCTCCTGGGTTCCTGGAAGGTGACTGTCTGAATGCAGGGGACGCGCACCCTGCCGGGTCCCCCGCCGTGTCAGCTCCTGTTCGATGGCGTTGATCACCGTCCACTTGCTGCCGCACCAGTCCGGTGCCAGCAGCAGGGGCTTGCGCGCCGTGGCGGTCAGGCGATGGAACACCACCTCGGGCGGGGTCATCTCGATCATGTCCACCGCTGTGTTCACATATTCGTTCAGGGTCCAGGGCCGGTATTCGCCGGCGCGCCACTGGCGGGACAGGCGGGTGCCCCGGACCACATGCAGGGGGTGAAGCTTGAGGCCATCGGTGCCTTCATTCAAGACCCTGGCCAGGGTTTCCCGCTGATGCCAGGGGGTCTCGCCGGGCAGACCGATGATCAGGTGAGTGCACACGGCCAGACCCCGACCGCGGGCACGCCGGACGGCGTCCTGGTATTCGGCAAAGCCGTGGCCCCGGTTGACCCGGGCCAGGGTCTCGTCGAAGGCGGACTGCAGGCCCAGTTCCAGCCACAGGGTATGGCCCTGTTCCTGGTAGGACACCAGCAGGTCCAGCACTTCGTCGGGCACACAGTCGGGGCGGGTACCGATGGACAGTCCCACCACTCCCGGCTGTTCCAGGGCGGCATCATAGAGGGCCTTGAGACGGGTAATCTCGGCGTAGGTGTTGGTATAAGCCTGAAAATAGGCCAGATGCAGGCGGGCGCCGGTGCGCCGGGCCACCACGGCCCTGCCCTCGTCCAACTGCCGGCGCACGGCGCCGCCGTCCTGCCCCTGGGGGGCAAAACTGGCGTTGTTGCAGAAGCTGCAACCGCCGCGGCCCTTGGTGCCGTCCATGTTGGGGCAGATGAATCCGGCGCTCACGGTGAGCTTGTGTACCCGCTGGCCGTACTGGGCGCGCAGGTGGCTGCCCAGGGTGTTGACCCGGTCGGTGAGGGTGGACATGCTCAGCCCACCTGATCCAGAACCCGGCGACGAAACCCCACTCCCAGTTCCCGGGCCAGGGCTTCGCAGGCGGAGATGTCCACCCCCGGCAGCCCGTCGACGGCGGTGACGGTGACCTCGGGCACATGGACACGGGCGTTACGGACGAAGTCCAGCAGGGCCGGATAGGCACCGGGCAGTTTGGGCCGGCAGTGCCGCTCGTAGGTGAAGGCATCCTGGGCATTGAGGGAGACGGACAGGGCATCGATACAGCCGGCCATCTCCGGGGTCACATCCCGGCCATGGACCAGACTGGCCAGGCCATCGGTATTGATGCGGATGGCGGGGGCGCCCCGGGCCTTGAGTTGCCGGGCCACGGTCAGGACGGCGTCCAGGCGCAGGGTGGGTTCGCCCAGGCCGCAGAACACCACGGCTTCGTAAGCCTTCGGATCGCCCACCGCGTCGAGCATCTGTTCCACCGTGGGCTCCTGATACAGCCGCAGGGGGTATCCCTGCACCTCCCAGGTCTTGTTGAACTTGGGGCAGAAGGCGCAGCGCAGGGTACAACGGTTGGTGACGTTCAGGTAACGGCGGTTATGTAGGCTGTAGCCCACCACGGGGTCTGCGTGGTGGCCGGCCATCTGTTGCTGCATCTTCAAGCTACCTCTTGGCTTGCGGCCCGGGGTCGGGGCCGCGACCCGACGCCCGAAACCGCGGCGTGGGCTCGCCGGGAAAACCGCCATTAAACATGAATTGGCGGTTGCTGTCATGTTCTGGAATCAGTCTTGAACAAGACTGGCGCCGGGTCAACCCCACTCTTAATAGGGGAATGGTTCAGGTCTTGGGCAAGGTCACGCCCCGTTGCCCCTGATACTTGCCGCCCCGATCCTTGTAGGACGTCTCGCAGACCTCATCGGACTCCAGGAACAGCATCTGCGCCACCCCTTCATTGGCATAGATCCGCGCCGGCAGGGGGGTGGTATTGGAAAACTCCAGGGTCACATGCCCCTCCCACTCCGGTTCCAGAGGGGTCACATTCACAATGATGCCGCAATTTCGAACGAATACGCCGGCATCCAGGGCGAAATTACCGGCCTCGGGCACGGAGAGACAGTACACATCGTGGTCGCCGGGCAGTTCCCGGACCGAGGCCACCTTGTGGTTGTGGGTACCTGTGCGGCCCTGTCCACGGAAGGCGGCAAGTTCCTGCGGGAAACGGCGAAATACCGAGCGATCGCAATTCAACAGTCGAGCCGCACCGCGGATGGAGCCGGTTCGGTCCAGTGCCTCGCGGACGTTCTCGACCGTGATGTCCTGGCGAAGACGAATCCCACGAGCAACCTCAGCCTGACGAGCCCTGCGTACACCTTCATCCCGTGACCAGGCACGACGGGATATCTCGCCCGCCCTGACCCGGGCGGCCGGATCGGAGAAATAATCGATCATCGCATTGCGCTGCTGCTCACGGCGGGCCGGCGTCCAGTTATCGGCATGCTTGCGCAACAGCGCCTGACGTGCCGAGGCATAACGTTCATCCTCCCAAAACGCTCTGGCACGCTGCTGCTGCGCTTCCTTGAATCGCGTCAGCCAGTCAGGGTCCTGACGCAGGCGCGCCAGCGCCTGGCGAATGGACTCGCCATGTTCATCCGGGTCGAAATCTTCCCCGTAAGTCTTGCCGTTATGAAGGCGGATATGGTCGGAAGCCGCCATGCGATCGATATTCCAGGGCATATTGTTGCGGCGATCAAAATCCTTGTGATGACGATGGCTGCCCGGCATGTCGGGATAGATCCCGTTGCGCAGATTCCACTCATCGGCCAGCCGGTGAGTGGGATAGAGATGTCCGTTCAGGGGCTGGTACACCACCTCGTAACCCCGCGCCAGTTGCCGATAGAGCGGCATCAGGGAGTCACCGTCCCGCAGTTCATGGGCTTGAACGAGTCGACCGTCCCGACGCAGGAACTCATGATCCGGTGTGCAATGAATGACCTCGTCATTGTCCAGGGTCACCGCCATCAGGGCATCACGTCCGATGAAACGGGGGGACTCCAGCAAGGTCACAATCAGACGACCGTGCTCACCCATGCTGTACCCCCAGAACAACTCACCGTCCTCCGACCGCTGGGCCATGTCTTCAAGCGTCGGCGCCGAGCCGTCGACCAGAGCCACTCGGGTGTCTCCCCGGAAGCAGCGGGCATAGGTGCTCTTGCCCAGACAGATGGTCAGTACATTGCGGGGAATCCGGAAATACTCCACCGTCCGCGCCAGGGCGAAGGAGTTGGGGGGGATGATGCAGACATCCGATTTGACGTCCACGAAACTGCGTTCGTCGAAGGACTTAGGGTCCACGATGGTGGAGTTGATGTTGGTGAACACCTTGAATTCGTCGGCGCAGCGCACGTCATAGCCGTAGCTGGAGGTGCCGTAGGAGATGATGCGTTCCTCTCCGGCGTACCGCACCTGCCCCGGCTCGAAGGGTTCGATCATGCCCTGGGCCGCCATGCGGCGGATCCACTTGTCCGATTTGATCGACATGAAACGGCCTGCCTTTTATTGAATGACGATGTTGGGGAACTTGGCGCTGTAGTCCCGGGCCTGGGCGGCCAGACGGGCGGCGGTGCGGCGGGCGATCTCCCGGTAGATCTCGGCAATGCGGCTATCGGGCTGGGCGATCACGGTGGGGCGACCACCGTCGGCCTGTTCACGGATCTGGATATCCAGCGGCAGGGCGCCGAGGAACGCCACGCCGTAGTCCCCGGCCATGCGCTCGCCACCGCCCTGGCCGAAGATGTATTCCTCGTGACCGCAGTTGGAGCAGATGTGGATGCTCATGTTCTCCACCACCCCCAGCACCGGCACGTCCACCTTCTCGAACATCTTCAGACCCTTGCGGGCATCCAGCAGGGCGATGTCCTGGGGCGTGGTGACGATGACGGCACCGCTCACCGGAATCTTCTGGGCCAGGGTAAGCTGGGTGTCGCCGGTGCCCGGCGGCAGGTCGATGACCAGATAATCCAGCGCCTTCCAGTTGGTGTCCCGCAACAGCTGTTCCAGGGCCTGGGTGACCATGGGGCCACGCCAGATCATGGGGGTGTCCTCATCGATGAGAAACCCGATGGACATGGCCTGGATGCCGTGGTTTTCCATCGGCTCCATGGTCTTGCCGTCCCGGGTCTCCGGCTTGCCGGAGATGCCCAGCATGCGGGGCTGGCTGGGGCCGTAGATGTCGGCATCCAGGATGCCCACACTGGCTCCCTCCCCCGCCAGGGCCAGGGCCAGATTGACGGCGGTGGTGGACTTGCCCACCCCGCCCTTGCCGGAGGCCACGGCGATGATGTTCTTGATCCCCTGCAGGGGTTTGAGATTCTTCTGTACCGCGTGGGAGACGATGCGGGTCTCCACCTGCACCGCCACCGTGGCAACACCCTCAATGCCCTCCACCGCCTCGGTCACGGCCCGGCGCAGTGCTTCGTGCCAGCCGGCGGCGGCATAGCCCAGGGTCAGCTGGATATTGACCGTGCCGCCATCCACCTGAATATCCTTGACGGCCTTGGCGGACATCAGATCCTTGTCCATGTAGGGATCCTGGATCGCCTTGAGCGCCGTTTCAACCTGCAAGCGGGACACCTGGGACATCAAGCCTTCCTCGGGGTTCAGAGTGTAATCCCCGGATTCTACACCAAGGAACTCGGGAACACTGAATCCCCCTGTCGATAAAGGGGTTACTGTCCCACGCAACCATCGCAACTGCAGTATCATTCTCTCCATGAAAACCCCCGAACTCCTCACCCCCGCCGGCACCTTAAAAAACCTGCACTACGCCCTGGCCTACGGCGCCGACGCGGTGTATGCCGGCCTGCCCCGCTACTCCCTGCGGGTGCGCAACAACGACTTTTCCACCCTGGAACGACTGCGGGCCGGGATCGAGGCCACCCACGCCGCGGGCCGCCGATTCTTCCTGGCCACCAATATTGCCGCCCATCCCGCCAAGGTGCAGACCTTCCTGGAGGACATGGCCCCGGTGGTGGAACTGGCGCCGGATGCCCTGATCATGTCGGATCCGGGCCTGATCCTGATGGTCCGTGAAACCTGGCCCCAGATCCCGGTGCACCTGTCGGTGCAGGCCAATACGGTGAATCAGGCCTCGGTACGCTTCTGGCAGGGGCTGGGCCTGTCCCGGGTGATCCTGTCCCGGGAACTGTCCCTGGAGGAGATCAGCCGGATCCGTCAGGACTGCCCGGACATGGAACTGGAAGTGATGGTGCATGGGGCCATGTGCATCGCCTATTCCGGGCGCTGCCTGCTGTCGGGCTACTTCAATCACCGGGATGCCAACCAGGGAGCCTGCACCAATTCCTGCCGCTGGCGCTACCGTCTGCACCCCACCCGGACCGATGACACCGGCGACCTGCTGCCGATGGAGGCCGCCGCCGGGGGGCGTCATCCACGGGCGAACGAGGCATTCCTGCTGGAAGAAGGGGAACGGCCCGGACAGCTCATGCCGGTGGAGGAGGATGAGCACGGCACCTACATTCTCAATGCCATGGACCTGCGGGCGGTGGAGCATGTGGGGCGACTGACGCAGATCGGGGTGGACGCGCTGAAGATCGAGGGCCGGACCAAATCCCACTACTACGCCGCCCGCGCCACCCAGGTGTATCGCCGTGCCATCGACGATGCGGCGGCGGGCCGGGACTTCGATCCGCGACTGCTGGATCACCTGGAGGGGCTGGCCAACCGGGGCTATACCGACGGCTTCCTCACCCGCAACAAGGACCGCACCGCACAGAATTATGCACGGGGACATTCGGAATCCGCCCGCCAGCTGTTCGTGGGAGAGATCCTGGGTTTTGATCCCGACACCGGAATGGCGGAGATCGAGGTAAAGAACAAGTTCGCGGTAGGGGATCGGCTGGAGGTGATGACCCCGGCGGGCAGCCGGGAACTGATTCTGGAGGCCCTGTACAGCCTGACGGGGGACACCATGCCGGAGGCGCCGGGGGCGGGCTACCGGGTCCGCATCCCCCTGCCCGCCGGTAATTACCATCTGGGTCTGGTGATACGCTACCTGGACCCACTCAGCCCTCAAGCCCCTTGCCACGTCTCCGCCTCGCAACCCTGATCCTGCTGACCGCGGGACTGTCCGGCCCGGCTCTGGCCCTGGACGGTCTGCGCCTGGGCATCGGGGACCTTCAGGGCGACGGCTGGTCCCTGGAAGGCGTCACCCTGGACCTGAGCCTGGGGCAACGGGATACCCTGGACCTGCAGGTGGCACGATTCCAATTGCCCGAACCCCTGGGCACGGTGCGGCAGGTCCGGCTGCAATGCCAGGGCGGCAGGCTGGACAACCTCACCCTGGACTGTCCCCGGCTGGAGGTGACATGGCAGCATCCGGCATTGGGACGCGGCAGCGGCACGGGCCGCATGACCCTGCGCCTGGATGGTCGCCTGGACCTGGATCTGGCCCTGTCCCTGGAAGCATGGGATGGGGTGGGGATACGCCTGCTGCTGGGACCGGGACAGTGGCAGGCCACCGCCACCCTGCAGGCCATGCCGCTGCAAGGGCTCCCGCCCCTGCTCAGGGCCTTGACCACCCCCGCGCCGGATTCTCCCCTGCGGGACCTGTTGCTGCAGGGGACTGTGTCCGGCCATCTGCAGGCCACCGGCGGCGATGAGGGCCTGGCCCACCTTGTCACCCAACTGACCTGGCGCGATGGCGCCTTCAGCGCCGCCGGCGGCACCCTGGCCGGGGAAGAATTGGCCACGGACCTGGCATTGGAGGCCCGTCAGCGGGCCGGCCACTGGCGGGGTCGGCTGGATCTGACCTGGTCCGAAGGGGGCAGCTACCTCCATCCGGTCTATGCCGAATCCTCACCACAAGCCCCGGCTCAGCTAGGGCTGACCTTCACCGGCTCGCCGCAACGGGGCACCCTCCAGGTGGATCAGATGGCCCTGACCTGGGGGGAAGCCCTGCGGGTCGCCGGCACACTGGCCGTGGATACCCGGCAGACCCCGCCCCTGCGGGAGGCGGATCTGCACCTGGATCAGGGCCACCTGCCGACCCTGTACGACACCTTCCTGCGGCCCTTTCTCCACGGCACGGTGCTGGAAGACCTGGATATTTTGGGGGACTTATCGGCCCAATTACAGGTCAGGGAGGGCAGGCCATCCCAAGCGACCCTGACCCTCGCGGATGTCCATCTGGATGACCGGCGAGGCCGTCTGGGACTGTACGATCTGGAAGGCCGACTGCAGTGGAACGGGGCACATACCCCGCCCGCCAGCCACCTGGGATTTGCCGGCGGCCATGTCTATCGCATCCCCCTGGGGGACAGCCGTCTGTCCCTGCAACTGGAACGGGACGGCCTGCACCTGCTGGCGCCGACCCAAATCCCCATCCTGGACGGCGCCCTGGCCGTGGAGACCCTTCAGGTGGGCGGTCTGGCCAGCGATGACCCGGTACTGGCATTCGATGGCCGAATCACCCCCATTGCCATGGAACTGCTGGCCGCCGCCCTGGATCGCCCCCTGTTTACCGGCACCCTGGCCGGGGTCATTCCCCAGGTGCGCTATGAAGGGGGCGAACTGAGCGTGGGCGGACGGTTGCTGATTCATGCCTTTGACGGTCTGATCATGGTCCGCAACCTGCGCCTGCAAGACCCGTTCGGGGTGGCGCCGGTGCTCTCCGGCGACATGGACATCAGCCACCTGGATCTGGCCGCCATCACCGGCACCTTTGCCTTTGGCAAGATCGAGGGACGACTGCAGGGCCATGTCCACGACATGGTGCTGGTGAACTGGCAGCCGGTCCGCTTCGATGCCGCCCTCTACACGCCCCTGGAAGGCCGGTTCCGGCGCCGCATCAGCCAGCGGGCGGTGGATAATCTGGTGAGCCTGGGGGGCGGCGTGGGCGGGGCGCTGGGCACCGGCTTCCTGCGTGTCTTTGAATCCTTTGCCTATCATCAGTTGGGCCTGTCCTGCAGCCTGCGGGGGGATGTGTGCCAGATGAGCGGGGTGGCGCCGGCGCCCTCGGGCGGATATTTTATCCTCCAGGGGTCTGGAGTGCCCCGGATTCAGGTGGTGGGCTTCACCCGGCAGGTGGCCTGGCGGGATCTGGTGCAGCGACTGGCCGCCGCCGTGCAGTCGGGAGAACACAACACGGGAGACACCGATTGAATGCCATCCTGCAACTGTTTCGTTCCACCCCCGTCGTTGACGAGACCACCCGCGCCTGGATCCGGGATGTCCATACCTGGGCTGTGGCCCAGCAGGACGATGTGCGCCCCCTGGATCAGGCCCATCTGGTCCTGCCCATCCGTGAACATTTTCCGGCCCAGGTCCAGTCCCCCCACGAAGCCGCTATGGCCACCTTGATGGCCATTGCCCGCCATGGGGGGCTTGATTCGATACCGATGCAACTGGTGCCAGCCGGTTACGGTGCACGGTTTCCAGCAGCCCCCACAGCAGCAGAGCCGCTGGTGCTTGAGTACGACCCGCTGCTGTGGACCAACCGTCAGGCTCTGGTGGCCCAGTTGGCCCGGGATCTGGCGGGCTGGTGGATGTACACACGTCGTGAACCGGCACCCGCCCAGGCAGGCAATGAAGCCCATGTGGCGGAACTGGTGGCGGTATGGATGGGATTTGGGGTCTTTCTGGCCAATACCGCGTTTATCAGCCGGGTAGGGGGATGTGGCCAATGTGCCAGCCCGGCCATCGACCGGTCCGCGTCTTTGGGACGCCCGGAAATTGCCTTTGCCCTGGCCTGTTTCTGCCGCGACAGGAAGATCGCCCCCAGAGAAGCCAGAGCATTTCTGGAGCCTCCGCTAAAAGGCCTGTTTCGTCAGGCTTTGCGGCTGGTATAACCATAGCCCGGATGTGTCTTTCTCCACATATCATGGCTACCGGCATGGGCTGTCTGGAATTGATTTATCGTTCTATCTTAATCATTTATGGAGCAGTGCAGCACAAGCCCTCCAGGTTCCTTCGGGCTTGCGACAAGCCCCCCTGTCAGGGAAAATGCAGGCCGATAACGCTGTGGTCAATGCATATTCCATGTGGTATTAATAGCCCCATGACATGCCGAGAATTCGTTTAAAACACTGTTCCTGAAGACTTTTTCAGCGACCAATTTGAGGTATGCCGCGTCTTTTCCAGTCGTCCGAATAACCAGAACATCGCCAAAAGGTGTCAGCGCGGCAGACCATAAAGACCCTTATTTCCACCCTTGTCAGGAGATCTGCATGCCTTCCCGCAAAGAGCTAGCCAACGCGATTCGTGCGCTTTCCATGGACGCGGTCCAGAAGGCCAATTCCGGTCATCCCGGTGCGCCCATGGGCATGGCCGACATCGCCGAAGTGCTCTGGAATGATTATCTCAAGCACAATCCGGCCAATCCCCAGTGGGCGGACCGTGATCGTTTCGTGATGTCCAATGGTCATGGTTCCATGTTGGTGTATTCCCTCCTGCATCTGAGTGGCTACGACCTGCCCATCGAAGAACTCAAGCAGTTCCGGCAGTTCCATTCCCGTACCCCCGGCCACCCGGAATACGGCTACACCCCGGGTGTCGAGACCACCACCGGTCCCCTGGGCCAGGGCATCACCAACGCGGTGGGCATGGCCATCGCCGAAAAGGCCCTGGCGGCCCATTTCAACCGCCCCGGCCATGAGGTGGTGGATCATTACACTTACGTCTTCCTGGGCGACGGCTGCCTGATGGAAGGCATCTCCCACGAAGCCTGCTCCCTGGCTGGCACCCTGGGGCTGGGCAAGCTGGTGGCCTTCTACGACGACAACGGCATCTCCATCGACGGCGAGGTGGAAGGCTGGTTCACCGACGACACCCCCAAGCGTTTCGAAGCCTACGGCTGGCATGTGGTGCCGGGGGTGGATGGTCACGATGCCGAGGCGGTGAAGCAGGCCATCGAGCAGGCCCGGGCCGTGAAGGATCGTCCCACCCTGATCTGCTGCAAGACCATCATCGGTTTTGGCTCCCCCAACAAGCAGGGCAAGGAAGAGTGCCATGGCGCGCCCCTGGGCCAGGACGAGATCGCGCTGGTGCGGGAGACCCTCGGCTGGCCCCATGAACCCTTCGTGATCCCGGACGAGATCCGCGCCGGCTGGAATGCCCGTGACAAGGGCGCCCAGGCCGAAAACGCCTGGCAGACCCGCTTTGCCGAATATGCCAAGGCCCACCCGGAACTGGCCGCCGAATTCACCCGCCGCATGAGTGGCGAACTGCCCGCCGACTGGGCACAAAAGGCCCAGACCTTCATCGAGGAGACCGTGGCCAAGGCCGAGACCATCGCCAGCCGCAAGGCCTCCCAGAACGCCATCGGCGGCTATGCCCCGGCCCTGCCGGAACTGCTGGGCGGCTCCGCCGACCTGGCCGGTTCCAACCTCACCCTGTGGAAGGGCTCCAAGGGCATCAGCAAGGCGGACGGCGACGGCAACTACCTGTTCTACGGGGTGCGGGAGTTCGGCATGGCCGCCATCATGAACGGGATCGCCCTGCACGGCGGCTTCATCCCTTATGGCGGCACTTTCCTGATCTTCAGCGACTATGCCCGTAACGGCCTGCGCATGTCTGCCCTGATGAAGCAACGGGTGATCTACGTGATGACCCATGATTCCATCGGTCTGGGCGAAGACGGCCCCACCCACCAGCCGGTGGAGCAGGTCACCAGCCTGCGGCTGATTCCCAACATGAATGTCTGGCGTCCCTGCGATGGGGTGGAGACCGCCGTGGCCTGGAAGGCGGGCATCGAGCGCACCGACGGTCCCAGTCTGCTGAGCCTGTCCCGCCAGAACCTGCCCCACCAGACCCGTACCCAGGCCCAGTTGGCCGACATCGCCCGGGGCGGTTATGTGCTGCACGATGCCGGCGGTCAGCCGGATGCCATTATCCTGGCCACCGGCTCGGAGGTGGGGATTGCCATGGAGGCGGCCAAGGCGCTGGAATCCAGGGGCAAGCGGGTCCGGGTGGTGTCCATGCCCTGCCAGGAAGTGTTCGATGCCCAGGATGCCGACTACCGCGAATCCGTGCTGCCCGGCGCCGTGCGCGCCCGCGTGGCCGTGGAGGCCGGCGTGACTGTCGGCTGGCTCAAGTATGTGGGTCTGGATGGTCGCGTGGTGGGCATGGACCGCTTCGGCGAATCCGCCCCCGGCGGCGAGTTGATGAAACATTTCGGCTTCACGGCGGACAATGTGATCAGTGCGGTGGAAGCCGTACTGGGCTGAATCCTCGCCTGATATTGAATTTTTCAAAGCAAAAGCTGGAGACAACAAACGATGACAATCAAAGTCGGTATCAACGGTTTCGGCCGCATCGGTCGCATGGTTTTCCGGGCCATTGCCAAGGAATTCCCGGAACTGGAAGTGGTGGCCATCAACGATCTGCTGGACCCGGAATACCTGGCCTACATGCTGCGCTATGACTCCGTCCATGGCCGCTTCGCCGGCGAAGTCTCCGTGGAAGGCAACCACATGGTGGTCAACGGCAGGAAGATCCGCCTGACCGCCGAGCGCGACCCCGCCAACCTCAAGTGGAACGAGGTGGGTGCCGAACTGGTGATCGAATCCACCGGCTTCTTCCTCACCGAGGACACCTGCCAGAAGCACATCGACGCCGGTGCCAAAAAGGTCATCCAGAGCGCCCCCTCCAAGGACGCCACTCCCATGTTCGTGTACGGCGTGAATCACAAGGAATACGCCGGTCAGGCCATCATCTCCGCGGCCTCCTGCACCACCAACGCCCTGGCGCCGGTGGCCAAGGTGCTCAACGACAACTTCGGCATCAAGCGCGGCCTGATGAGCACCGTCCACGCCGCCACCGCCACCCAGAAGACCGTGGACGGTCCGTCCCAGAAGGACTGGCGCGGCGGCCGCGGCATCCTGGAGAACATCATTCCGTCCTCCACCGGTGCCGCCAAGGCCGTGGGCAAGGTGTTGCCCGCCCTGAATGGCAAGCTCACCGGCATGGCCTTCCGCGTACCCACCTCCGACGTCTCCGTGGTGGATCTGACCGTGGAACTGGAGAAGGGTGCTTCCTATGAAACCATCTGCCAGGCCATGAAGTCCGCCGCCACCAGCGGTGACCTGCAGGGCGTGCTGGGGTATACCGACGAGAAGGTGGTGGCCACCGATTTCCGCGGCGTGAACCTGCCGTCCATCTTCGACGCCGAAGCCGGCATCCAGCTGGATGAGACCTTCGTCAAGGTGGTGGCCTGGTACGACAACGAGTACGGCTACACCTGCAACATGCTGCGCCTGGCGCGGCACGTGGGTGGTCAGTAAGCGGTCTGCCCCCCGACCCCTCTCCCCTTGGGGAGAGGGGCGTTTGCTCCCTGCAAGACCCCAGAAAGAATATCCGAAACCATCCAAGGAGTTGCGCATGTCCGTCATCAAGATGACCGATCTGGACCTGAAGGGTAAGCGGGTGCTGATCCGCGAGGATCTCAATGTCCCCGTGAAGGACGGCAAGGTCACCTCGGATGCCCGCATCCGCGCCAGCCTGCCCACCATCGAGCACGCCATGAAGGCCGGCGCCCGGGTCATGCTGATGTCCCACCTGGGCCGCCCGGAGGAAGGCGTGTTCAGCGAGGCCGACTCCCTGGCACCGGTGGCCGCTCATCTTTCCGGTCTGCTGGGCAAGGAAGTGCGCCTGGTACGGGATTACCTCAGCGGGGTGGAGGTGGCCGAGGGCGAGGTGGTGCTGCTGGAAAACGTCCGTTTCAACCCGGGTGAAAAGAAGGATGACGAAGCCCTGTCGAAGCAATACGCCGCCCTCTGCGACATCTACGTGATGGACGCCTTCGGCACCGCCCACCGGGCCCAGGCCTCCACCCACGGTGCCGGCAAGTTCGCCCCGGTGGCCTGTGCCGGCCCCCTGCTGGCGGCGGAACTGGAAGCCCTGGGCAAGGCCCTGGACAATCCAAAGCGCCCGCTGGTGGCCATCGTCGGCGGTTCCAAGGTGTCCACCAAGCTGACCGTGCTCGAATCCCTGTCCAAGGTGGTGGATCAGCTCATCGTCGGTGGCGGCATCGCCAACACCTTCATTGCCGCTCAGGGTCACGGGGTGGGCAAATCCCTGTGTGAAAACGATCTGATCCCCGAGGCAAAGCGCCTGATGGAAGCGGCACGGGCCAAGGGCGGCGACATTCCCGTTCCCACCGACGTCACCGTGGGCAAGGCGTTCTCCGAATCCACTCCGGCCACCACACGCAAGGTCAGCGACGTGGCCGATGACGACATGATCTTCGACGTGGGGCCGGACACCGCCGCCAGCTATGCCGAACTGCTGAAGAAGGCCGGCACCATCGTCTGGAACGGCCCCGTGGGCGTGTTCGAGTTCGACCAGTTTGCCGCCGGCACCCAGGCCATGGGCGAGGCCATCGCCGCCAGCGACGCCTTCTCCATCGCCGGCGGTGGCGACACCCTGGCCGCCATCGACAAGTACGGGCTGGCGGATCGCATTTCCTATATCTCCACCGGCGGTGGCGCTTTCCTGGAGTTCCTGGAAGGCAAGACCCTGCCCGCCGTCGCCATGCTGGAGGCCCGGGCCAAGGGCTGAGCGATCATCACCCACCACCTTCGGTACCCACCGAGCAAGGACAAGGCCCGACATGCGTAGAACCAAGATCGTAGCAACCCTGGGACCGGCCACGGACAGCCCGTCCGCCATGGGCGCGCTGGTGAAGGCCGGCGTGGACGTGGTGCGCATCAACTTTTCCCACGGCGATCCGGACGATCACCGCAAGCGGGTGGCCCTGTTGCGGGAGACCGCCCGGAAAGCCTCGCGCATCGTCGCCGTGCTGGGGGATTTGCAAGGCCCGAAGATCCGCACCGCCCGGTTTGCCTCGGGCAGCGTGATCCTGCGGGAGGGCGATGACTTTATTCTGGATGCAGCGCTGGACCCTAATGCCGGCACCCGGGAACAGGTGGGCATCACCTACAAGGCACTGCCCGGGGACGTCAGCCCCGGCGACAGCCTGCTGCTGGACGATGGTCGCCTGGTGCTGACGGTGGAACGGGTGGACGGGCCGCGGATCCATACCCGCGTGGCCGTGGGCGGCACCCTGTCCAACAACAAGGGCATCAACCGTCAGGGGGGCGGCCTGTCCGCTCCCGCCATCACCGACAAGGACCGGGAGGACATCCGCCTGGCCGCCGAACTGGACGTGGACTTTCTGGCCATCTCCTTTCCCCGTAGCGCCGCCGACGTCAATCGCGCCCGGGAACTGTTGCGGGAGGCCGGCGGGCAGGGCGCCATCTGCGCCAAGATCGAACGGGCCGAGGCGGTGGACGCCATCGACGAGATCCTCACCGCCACCGATGTGATCATGATTGCCCGGGGCGACCTGGGGGTGGAGATCGGAGACGCGGAATTGCCAGGGGTGCAAAAGCGCCTGATTCAGCAGGCCCGTACCCGCAACCGGGTGGTGATCACCGCCACCCAGATGATGGAATCCATGATCCAGAGCCCGATCCCCACCCGGGCCGAGGTGTTCGACGTGGCCAATGCGGTACTGGACGGCACCGACGCGGTCATGCTCTCCGGGGAGACAGCCACCGGCCACTATCCCCACAAGGCGGTGGAGGCCATGGGGCGGATCTGCGAGGCGGCGGAGCGCCAGCGCAGCGCCCGGGTGTCCACCCACCGCATGGACAGCTACTTTGAACGGGTGGACGAGGCCATTGCCATGGCCACCATGTACACCGCCAACCACCTGGATGTGCGCGCCATCGCCGCCATGACCGAATCCGGCTCCACGGCCCAATGGATGTCCCGCATCAGTTCCGGCATCCCCATTTTTGCCATGACCCGGCACGAATGCACCTGTCGCCGCATGACCCTGTACCGGGGGGTCTATCCGGTCCTGTTCGAGAGCGACAATGTCAGCCATGCGGCCAACAACCGTCAGGTGGTGGCCATGCTCCAGGAGGCGGGCATTGTGGAGGATGGCGATCTGGTGATCATCACCAAGGGAGATCTCACCGGCGTCATGGGTGGCACCAACGCCATGAAGATCGTCCAGGTGGGGGCATTGCAGGACTTTGCTCCGTAGGCGCCCTTGATTCTCGAACCCATAACGACAACGATACCGAACCCCATCGCGATTCGCCGATCACAACCCACAGGAGGTCCTTCATGGCCCTGATTTCTTTGAGACAGTTGCTGGACCATGCCGCCGAGCACGGTTACGGCATGCCCGCCTTCAACGCCAACAACATGGAGCAGGTGCATGCGGTCATGCAGGCCGCCGACGAGGTGGATGCGCCGGTGATCATCCAGGCTTCCGCCGGTGCCCGCAAATATGCCGGCGAACCCTTCCTGCGCCACCTGATCATTGCCGCGGCGGAACAATATCCCCATATTCCCATCGTGCTGCACCAGGACCATGGCGGTGAACCGGCGGTGTGCCTGTCCTCCATCCAGTCCGGCTTCACCTCGGTGATGATGGACGGCTCCCTGATGCCCGACATGAAGACCCCTTCCACCTATGAGTACAACGTGGAAGTGACCCGCCAGGTGACCGAGATGGCCCATTGGCTGGGGGTATCCGTGGAAGGGGAACTGGGCTGCCTGGGTTCCCTGGAGACCGGCATGGCCGGCGAGGAAGACGGTTCCGGCGCCGAAGGCCAGCTGTCCCATGACCAGCTGCTCACCGACCCGGACGAGGCCGCCGACTTCGTCAAGAAGACCGGCGTGGATGCCCTGGCCATCGCCATCGGCACCAGCCACGGCGCCTACAAGTTCACCCGTCCGCCCACCGGCGACATCCTGGCCATCCAGCGCATCAAGGAGATCCATGCCCGCGTCCCCAACACCCATCTGGTGATGCATGGCTCTTCTTCCGTGCCCCAGGACTGGCTCAAGATCATCAACGAGCACGGCGGCGACATGGGCGAGACCTACGGCGTGCCGGTGGAAGAGATCCAGGAAGGCATCAAGCACGGTGTGCGCAAGGTGAACATCGACACCGACCTGCGCATGGCCTCCACCGGTGCCATTCGCAGATTCCTGACGGAAAACCCCAAGGAATTCGATCCCCGCAAGTTCCTCAAGGTCTCCACCGCCGCCATGAAGGACATCTGCAAGGCCCGCTACGAAGCCTTCGGCTGTGCCGGCATGGCCTCCCGGATCAAGCCCGTGGGCCTGGAAGCCATGGCCAAGCGCTACAAGTCCGGCGAACTGGCGCCCAAGGTGCAGTAAACGCCCCACAAGCCCCTCTCCCCTCGCGGGAGAGGGGTTGGAGTGAGGGGGGTGGGATTCTGCTACAGTGCCGACAACCGGCACACCACCCCCTTCTTTATTCCATGCATGCACATACCCTACGTTTCTTCGCCCTTGTTCCCTTCCTGCTGTTTTTGCCCACTTCGGTACTGGCGACCCCGCTGACCGAAGCCCTGCAGTCCTGCGCCGGCATCACCGATGATACCGCCCGCCTGACCTGCTACGACCATCTGGCGACACAATCTGGCCCCCATGATCAGGATAGGTCTCCGACTCCCTTGCCGAGAATCCTGGCCCTGCCTGGTCCCGCCGAGGCACGGGACCCGGACCCGAACCGCCGGCCCAGCTCCCGCATCGACGCCGTCTGGGGCTTTGCCCCGGATAGCAGCCGTTATGTCATCGCCTCCCACCGTCCCAGCTACCTGCTGCCGGCCCGTTACAGCGACCGTCCCAACGAACAGCCCTTCTCGCCCCTGGCGGCACTGGCTGACGTGGAAAGGGCAAAGCTCGACCCGGTGGAAGCCAGATTCCAGTTCAGTTTCAAGACCCGGCTCTGGACCACGGACGACCGCCGCTGGGGTCTTTGGGGGGCCTACACCCAGCAGAGTCAGTGGCAGGTCTATAACGACAAGGACGGGGCATCGCGGCCCTTTCGTGAAACCAACTACATGCCGGAACTGATCCTGAGCTACCGGCCCGAGCTGTCCCTGGGGGGCTTTCATTGGCGCCTGCTCAACGTGGGCTACAACCACCAGTCCAATGGTCGTGCCGAGCCCCTGTCCCGCAGCTGGGACCGGCTGTTTGCCGAAGTGGGGGTGGAGCGGGGCGACCTGGTCCTCAATGCCCGGGTCTGGCACCGGGTCCAGGAAAGCGATACCCGGGACGATAATCCGGATATCACCGATTATCTGGGGTACGGCGACCTCACCGCCTTCTGGCAGCGGGGCGGTCACAGCTACACCCTGATGCTCAGGGGCCGTCCCGCCACCGGCAAGGGCGCCGTCCAGGCCACCTGGATGAGCCCCCCGATACTGGGGCCGCTACGGGCCTATACCCAGGTTTTCAGCGGCTACGGGGAGAGCATGATCGACTACAACTGGCGCCAGAACACCCTGGGCTTCGGACTGGCCCTGAGTGATCTGTACTGACCCACATCCTTGATGGAGACGACCATGGTCCTGCCCCTGATTTTGATGGTATCGATCCTGCTGTTGGGCCTGGCCCTGTTGTTGTGGCATGCCCGCACCGCCTTTGTCATCACCCTGGAGAAAGGCGGTGCGCGAACCCTGCGGGGAACGCCGCCGCCGGGTTTCCTGCGAGGCTGTGATGAGGTGGCGCGGATGTATCGTCTCACCCAGGGGCGCATCAGCGGTGTCCGAACCGCCCAGGGGGTGCAGCTGCGCTTCTCCCGGGAGATCCCGGCCCATGCCCACCAGCCCTTTCGCAATGTCTGGACACCCCCCACGGACGGTGGGGGTGGTGGCGGTCATCGGGCTGCGGGTTAAGGTGTCACCGGTTCAGGGTCCGTGTCCCAAAACGCCTGCAAAAAACCGGTTCCGCCCAGGGTATTCATCTGGCGTTCTATCCAGGCCTGCCGGGCGCGGACATAATCCGAGGGCGCGGCCACCCGGTATCGCACCGGCCCTGGTAGCACCGCCGCCAGCAGGGCCGCTTCGGCGCCGGTCAATTCCGCCGCCGGCTTGTCGAAATAAATCCGGCTGGCAGCGCCGACGCCGTACACATTGGGGCCAAACTGAGCCACATTCAGATACACCTCCAAAATGCGCTCCTTGGGCCACAGGGCTTCGATCAGGATGGTCAGATACGCTTCAATGATCTTGCGGCTCAGACTGCGGTCGGGCCACAAAAAGACATTTTTGGCCACCTGCTGGGACAGGGTGCTGGCTCCGCGCAGGCGCCCCCCATCCCGGTACTCATCAATCGCCGCCCGTATGGACAGAAAGTCAAACCCCCGGTGCTCCAGAAAACGCTGATCCTCTGCGGCGATGACAGCCAGGGCGGCCTGGGGAGAAATCCCTTGTCGCGGTACCCACTCATGGTTGACCGGAATGGTGCCGATGGCGGGGCGGGAGGACCACTGATGTTGCAACATGAAGGACGTGGTGGGCGGGTCTATCCAGCGCAAACTGCCTACGATCAGGGCGCTGATCAGCACCAGCACCGCCAGCAGGGCCAGGAGCCAGCGCAACAGATGCCGCCAGAGGGAGCGACGACGAGGGGGAGAGGGACGTTTTCGCACTGGAGCACTATCGCAATTTCCGATGCAGATCGGAAGCCATCGGTATCGTTGGCTTTTGCAGTTTTGGCAACTTCAGGTTACCGCTGCCGTCCAGATGCCGTTGACAAGCCTTTCCCCTGGCCGGAACCGGTTCTTGTAGGCCATTTTCCGGCTGCCGGGGTTCCAGTAGCCCAGATAGACATGGGTCAACCCTTCTTCCCGTGCCCGCTGGATCTGCCATAGCACCGCCAGGGTACCCAGGCTCCGTGCCTGGGCTGCCGGGTCGAAAAAGGTGTACACCGCCGACAGGGCATCGGGCAGCCGGTCCACCACCGCCACCCCCAGCAAGGCATCCTGTTCCCGAAACTCCACCAGCCAGGTCCGGCACCACTGGCTGGTCACGAACCCCAGATAACTGTCCGGCGTGGGGTTGTCCATACCACCGCCCCGGTGGCGCTGGTTCACATAGGCCGCATACAGGCGATAGTGGACCGGATCAAATGCCGCATCCCGGATGGTGGCCGCAATGCCGGCGTTGCGTTTGAGCACCCGGCGCTGCCCCCGATCCGGGTTAAATCCGGCCACCGGCACGCGGTAAGGGATGCAGGCCCGGCACTGGGGGCATTGGTGGCGATAGACATGGTTACCGCTGCGGCGAAAACCGTGTTGCAACAGGTTGCCGTAGAGCGCCGTGTCCATCGGACCCTCCGGGTCGGCGAACAGGCTCACCATCCGCCGCTCCCGCAGATAGGGGCAATCATCGGGGGTGGTGGCGTAGAAGATCAGGGATGCATGGCGGGACACGGTATCCGTCCGCATAATTACAGGCAAAAAAGCCGCCAATGGCGACTCACGGCCCGGAATCGGACCCTCTGGCAGAGTGTAGCCTGAGTCGCGCCCCGGATCTCTGACCTGGATCAGTTGCCCCTGGATGAAGGGAGATTCCCATCCCCAGGGCGGGATGGAGTGCCTACGAACAGGTCCGACAGACATGGTATGCTGCAGGGCTTTGATGATGACCGGATCGCCATTGATGAATACCGACCGACTCACCCAGCTGCACCAGGAGATCCAGCGCCGCATCATGATTCTGGATGGTGGCATGGGTACCATGATCCAGGGTTATGGATTGCAGGAAGCCGATTACCGGGGCGCGCGTTTCGCTGACTGGCCGTCGGACATCAAGGGCAACAACGACCTGCTGGTGCTGACCCAGCCGGGCATCATCCGCGAGGTCCACGCCGCCTACCTGGAGGCCGGCGCCGATATCCTCGAAACCAACACCTTCAACGCCACCCGCATCGCCATGGCCGACTATGGCATGGAAGACCTGGTGCCGGAGATCAACCGGGAGGCCGCCCGCCTGGCTCGGGAAGTGGCCGACGAATACACCCGCAAGACCCCGGACCGTCCCCGCTATGTGGCCGGCATCCTCGGCCCCACCAACCGTACCGCCAGCATTTCCCCGGACGTCAACGACCCGGGTTTTCGCAACGTCTGGTTCGACGAACTGGTGGCCGCCTACCGGGAGGCCGCCGAGGCCCTGCTGGACGGCGGGGTGGACATCCTGATGATCGAAACCGTCTTCGACACCCTCAACGCCAAGGCCGCCGTGTTTGCCGTGGAAGGCCTGTTCGAGGACCGGGGCGAACGCTGGCCGGTGATGATCTCCGGCACCATCACCGATGCCTCCGGCCGCACCCTCACCGGCCAGACCACCGAGGCCTTCTGGAACAGCCTGCGCCACGCAAGACCCTTCTCCATCGGCCTCAACTGCGCCCTGGGACCGAAGGAACTGCGGCCCTATGTGGAAGAACTCTCCCGCATCGCCGACACCCATGTCTCCGCCCACCCCAATGCGGGTCTGCCCAACGAGTTCGGCGGCTATGACGAGACTCCGGCGCAGATGGCCGAGGAGATCTCCGAATGGGCCGGCAGCGGTCTGCTGAACATCGTCGGCGGCTGTTGCGGCACCACCCCGGACCATATCCGGGCCATCCGCGAGGCGGTGGAGAAACATCCTCCCCGTCCGCTGCCGAAGATCACCCCCGCCTGCCGCCTGTCGGGTCTGGAGCCCTTCAACATCACCGCCGACACCCTGTTCGTGAACGTGGGGGAGCGCACCAACGTCACCGGCAGCGCCCGCTTCAAGCGCCTGATCAAGGACGGTGACTACGAAACCGCCCTGGAGGTGGCCGCCGAGCAGGTGGAAAACGGTGCCCAGGTCATCGACGTGAACATGGACGAGGGCATGCTGGACGCACTGGAGGCCATGAAGCGGTTCCTCTGCCTGGCCGCCGCCGAGCCGGACATCTCCCGGGTGCCGGTGATGATCGATTCCTCCAAATGGGAGGTGATCGAGACCGGCCTCAAGTGCATCCAGGGCAAGGGCATCGTCAACTCCATCTCCCTCAAGGAAGGGGAGGAGAGCTTCGTCCACCAGGCCCGCCTGCTGCGGCGCTACGGCGCGGCGGTGGTGGTCATGGCCTTCGACGAGACCGGTCAGGCGGATACCGAGGACCGCAAGGTGGAGATCTGCCGGCGGGCTTATCACATCCTCACCGAGGTGGTGGGCTTCCCCGCCGAGGACATCATCTTCGACCCCAACATCTTTGCCGTGGCCACCGGCATCGAGGAGCACAACAACTACGGCGTGGACTTCATCGAGGCCACCCGCCGCATCAAGCAGACCCTGCCCCATGCCCTGGTGTCCGGGGGGGTCTCCAACGTCTCCTTCTCCTTCCGGGGCAACAATCCGGTGCGGGAGGCGATTCACGCCGTGTTCCTCTACCACGCCATCCGCGCGGGCATGGACATGGGCATCGTCAATGCCGGTCAGCTGGTGGTCTATGACGAGATCGAGCCGGACCTGCGTGAGCGGGTGGAGGACGTGGTCCTCAACCGCCGTTCCGATGCCACCGAGCGCCTGCTGGAGATTGCCGACCGGTTCCGCGACACCGGCGGCGAGACCCGCAAGGAAGACCTGGCCTGGCGGTCGCTGCCCGTGGCCAAGCGTCTGGAGCATGCCCTGGTGAAGGGCATCGACGCCTTTGTGGTGGAAGACACGGAAGAGGCGCGCCTGACCTTCGACCGGCCCATTCATGTCATTGAAGGCCCCCTCATGGATGGCATGAACGTGGTGGGGGATCTGTTCGGTGCCGGCAAGATGTTCCTGCCCCAGGTGGTCAAGTCCGCCCGGGTGATGAAGAAGGCCGTAGCCCACCTGATCCCCTACATCGAGGCGGAAAAGAGCGGTGATTCGAAGAACAACGGTCGCATCCTCATGGCTACGGTGAAGGGAGATGTCCACGACATCGGCAAGAATATCGTCGGCGTGGTGCTCCAGTGCAACAACTTCGAAGTCATCGACCTGGGGGTCATGGTGCCCGCGCAAAAGATCCTGGAGGCGGCTCGGGAACACAAGGTGGACGTGATCGGCCTGTCCGGCCTGATCACCCCGTCCCTGGAGGAGATGTCCCATCTGGCGGCGGAACTGCAGCGGGAAGGCTTCGGCACGCCGCTGATGATCGGTGGCGCCACCACCTCCCGTGCCCATACCGCGGTGAAGATCGCCCCCGGCTATGACGGGGTCACCGTCTGGGTGAAGGATGCCTCCCGGGCGGTGGGGGTGGCCCAGAGTCTGGTCAGCCCGGAGCTGCGGGGCCCTTACGGAGAGAAGATCCGCGCCGAATATGCGGAGGTGCGCCAGCAGCATGCCGCCCGCCGCAAGACCCAGGACTGGCTCACCCTGGAAGAGGCCAGGGCCAACCGGACGCCGGTGGACTGGTCCGGTTACACCCCGCCGCGCCCCGCCATTTTAGATATGGACCTGGCCCCGTCCGTGGGCGGCCCGGCCCCGGAGGTGCTGCGTCTTCATGGCCCCGACTGTATCCTGCTGCGATTTGACCACTACCCCCTGGACCGGCTGGTGGAGTACATCGACTGGACCCCGTTCTTCCGTGCCTGGGATCTGCATGCCGCCTATCCCCGCATCCTGGAAGACGAGATCGTGGGCGAGGAAGCCACCCGGCTGTTTGCCGATGCCCAGCCCATGCTGCGCCGGATCATCGACGAGGGCTGGCTCCGGGCCCGGGCGGTGGTGGGCTTCTTCCCCGCCGCCAGGGTGGATGACGACGACATCCAGCTCTACCGGGACGCGGCGGGCCATGAGCCGCTGATGCGTCTGCACCACCTGCGCCAGCAGACCCGCAAGCCCCGCCAGGCCCCGAACATGTGCCTGAGCGATTTCATCGCCTGCCGGGAAAGTGGTCCGCGGGACTATCTGGGGGCCTTTGCGGTCACCGCCGGCGGCGGTATCGACGCACACGTCGCCCGCTTCGAGGCCGCCCATGACGATTATTCCGCCATCATGCTCAAGGCCCTGGCGGACCGTCTGGCGGAGGCTTTTGCCGAGCACCTGCACGAACGGGTGCGACGTGAGTTCTGGGGCTATGCCACCGGCGAGGCCCTGTCCAACGAGGACCTGATCCGGGAAAAGTACCAGGGCATCCGACCGGCCCCCGGCTATCCCGCCTGCCCGGAGCACACGGAGAAGGGCCTGTTGTGGGCACTCATCGACCCGGTGACCCATGCCGGCATGACCCTCACCGACAGCTATGCCATGTCTCCCGCCTCGTCCGTGTCCGGATTCTATTTCTCCCACCCGGAGTCCCGCTATTTTGCCGTGGGCAAGCTCAACCGGGATCAGGTGGAGGATTACGCCCGGCGCAAGGGCATGCCCCTGGAGGTCGCCGAGCGCTGGCTGGCCCCCAACCTGGGCTATGATCCAGACTGAACCGTATCCATATCGCCACATCCATCGGAGTTTCCATGCCTGAGTCCCGCGACACGGAACACGACTCGCATCGCCTGCTTTTGCGCAACACCCGTCTGGCCGATTACGACGACATCCATCACATCATGGAGGCCGTCTATCCCAATCTGGACGGCGCCTGGAGTCGGGAGCAGTTCGAATCCCAGATCCAGCGCTTTCCCGAGGGCCAGATCTGCATCGAGGACAATGGCCGGGTGGTGGCGGCGGCCATCAGCCTGATCGTGGACTACCGGCGCTGGGGCGACCGTCACAAATACTGGGAGATCACCGGCAAGGGCTTTCTCACCACCCATGACCCGGACGGCGACACCCTCTACGGCGTGGACGTGTTCGTGGACCCGGAATACCGGGGCATGCGCCTGGGGCGCCGTCTCTACGACGCCCGCAAGGAACTGTGCGAAAAGCTCAACCTGCGGGCCATCGTCGCCGGCGGCCGCATCCCCGGCTATGCCCGTCACCGGGAGGAGATGAGCCCCCAGCAGTATGTGGAACTGGTGAAGTCCCATGAACTCACCGACCCGGTGCTTACCTTCCAGCTGTCCAACGACTTCCATGTGCGCCGGATCATCCACGACTACCTGCCCGACGACAAGGAATCCCACGCCTACGCCACCCTGCTGGAGTGGATCAACATCTACTACGAGGAGAAGGAAACCCTCATCGGCGCCACCAAGCAGGTGGTGCGGGTGGGGGCGGTGCAATGGCAGATGCGGCCACTGAAATCCCTCGACGAACTGCTGCAGCATGTGGAGTATTTCGTCGACGCGGTGTCCGGCTATCAGGCCGACGTGGTGCTGTTTCCGGAATTCTTCAATGGTCCGCTGATGGGCCAGTTCAACCAGGACAACACCGCCGAGGCGGTGCGTCATCTGGCCGACTACACCGACACCCTGCGCCAGGAGATGGTGAACCTGGCCCTGGCCTACAACATCAACATCATCGCCGGCAGCATGCCCGAGTACGATGGCCGGGAACTGCGCAACGTCTCCTACCTGTGCCGCCGGGACGGCAGCTGGGACAAGCAGTACAAGCTGCACATCACCCCGGACGAGCGATCCTACTGGGGCCTGAAGGGGGGAGACAAGGTGCGCATCTTCGAGACGGATTTTGGCAAGATCGGCATCCTGATCTGCTACGACGTGGAGTTCCCCGAACTGCCCCGGCTGCTGGCGGACCAGGGCCTGCAGATCCTGTTCGTGCCGTTCTGGACCGACACCAAGAACGCCTACCTGCGGGTGCGTCGCTGTGCCCAGGCCCGGGCCATCGAGAATGAGTGCTACGTGGTCATCTCCGGCAGCGTGGGCAATCTGCCCAAGGTGGAGAACATGGACATGCAGTATTCCCAGGCGGCGGTGTTCACGCCCTCGGACTTCGCCTTCCCCCACGACGCGGTGGCCGCCGAGGCCACCCCCAATACCGAGATGACCCTGATCGCCGATCTGGACCTGGACAATCTCAAGGAACTGCGCACCCACGGGGCGGTGCGCAACCTGGTGGATCGGCGGCTGGACCTGTACGAGGTGCGCTGGAAGCGTTGAGGGCCGGTGCCGGGGGCCGGTTTTTCAGCCGATCCCCGGCACCGTCTGCTGCATGGGGTCCGCCGGCGGCGGGTCTTCCGGTTCCATCGGAGCCAGCACCTCCAGCAGTTCCAGTTCAAAGATCAGGGTTTCCCCCGGCCCGATGACGGCGCCGGCCCGGCCCTCGCCGTAGGCCAGCCAATGGGGCACCACCAGCCGCGCCTGGCTGCCCGCGGGCATGTTCACCAGGGCCTCCCGCCAGCCGGGAATGGTGTCCTTCACCGCCACCACCGACGGCACCGCCCGGCGCCAGGAACTGTCGAACACCCGGCCATCCAGATGCAGACCCCGGTAATGGACCACCACCCGGTCTTCCAGGGTGGGCGTGGGGCCATCCCCCTGGGCCAGCATTTCCACCTGCAGGCCGCTGGACAGGGTCACCACCCCGTCCCGGCGGCCATTGCGGCTGCGATAGACCTCGCCCTCCTCGATGTTCATCTCCACCAGCAGGCGGGCCTCTTCCACCTGTTCCGGCGTCACCCCGCAACTGCGGGCGCCCAGGAACAGGGCCACCAGCAGCACCAGACTCAGGGCCGCCAGGAACAGCACATTGCGCAGCAGACTCAGCACCCGGTCACCAGGGGATGTCGCTGCCGTCGATGTCGATGAACCGGCCACTGTCCGCCAGGGTCAGGCGGGCGAAAATATGTCGCAGGGCGGTGGCACTCTCGGTGGTATCCAGCTCCCCGTTGGGGCCGCCCATGTCCGTGCGCACCCAGCCCGGATGCTGGGCCACCACGGTGATCTTCCTGGCCTGGAGATCCCGTGCCGCACTGACCACGACGGCATTGAGGGCGGCCTTGGTGGAACGGTAGATGTAGGCACCGCCGGAACCGTTGTCCCCCATGCTGCCCATCTTGCTGGTGATATTGACCATCAGGCGCCGTTCACTGGCGGCCACCCGGTCCACCAGGGCTTCCATGATTTTCAGGGGGGCGATGGTGTTGATGCGCAGGGTCTCCACCCAGGCCGCCTCGTCGGTCTGACCAAAGGGGGTGGCCGGGCCGTAGCTGCCGGCGTTGTTGATCAGGATGTCCACCGGGGTGTCGGTGAGCACCCCCGCCAGGGCCGCCACCTGGGCGGGCTGGGTGACATCCAGGGGATGCACGCTGACCCGGCCCTGGGTCCTGGCCGCCAGTCGGCTCAGTTCCGGGGCCTTTTCCGGGTGCCGGCAGGCGGCAAATATCCGTGCTCCAGTCTCGGCATACTGTTGTACCAATGCCAGCCCGATACCGCGATTGGCGCCTGTAATGACGATGGTTTCTGCCACGATCTGTTTCTCCTTACTCTTTTAGGGATGGTGGTGACGGGGTCGTCAGGATGTCCGCCGTTTACAGACCAAGGGGATGGCGTCCTGCACTGCCCAGACTGCCGGCCAGCAACAGCAGGCCCAGACCCAAAATCAACAGCCCACCCATGAGGGTAACGGTCTGACCCACCCAGGCCATGATACGGTATTCGCCACCGCCTGCCAGTCGAACCGCCAGATGGCGGGCCTTGACCGCCAGGATGGCCAGGACCGATACGGTGATGGCCGTGCCCAGAGACATGGCCAGGACAGCAAAGATACCCGCCAGCCATAGCCCCAGCAGATGGGCGGCCACCAGCACCAGGATGGCGCCGGTGCAGGGACGGATACCCACCGCCACGATGGTGGCGATCATGGCAGACAGACTGCCGGCCTCGGCGGCCTGTTGCGGAGTGACATGATGGGGATGGCCACAGCCACAACCGGGGCCGTGGGGATGGGTGACGTCCTGGGGCAGGGCAGGCCGCAGACCATGACCACCTCCCTGGACAGCAGTCACCGGTTGCCACTGGACCGGCGCCGGTGCCGGCGTCCGATACAGCCGCAGATAACCCCGTATCGCCCGCAGGCTGAGCCAGACCCCCAGCAAGGCCACCAGGGCAAAGCTGATCTGCTCCAGCAGGTAGGCCTGACCCATGGCTTCACGAGCGGCCATGCCGGCAATCAGCAGGACACCGGACACCAGGGCAATGGCGGTGATGCCCTGTAGCATGGCCGAGGCAAAGGACAGGCTCAGGGCGCGCCGCAGATGCTGCCGATGGGTGAGCAGGTAGGTGGTGATCACCGCCTTGCCGTGGCCGGGTCCGGCGGCATGGAAGATGCCGTAGAGAAAGCTCACCAGAATCAGCGCCCCGGCACTGGCCGGGCCGGGATTTTCCCGAACCTGCTGCATGCCATCGGCCAGTTGACGATGGAGTTGGCGCTGCTGGGTGATCACCCAGGCCACCAGACGATCCCCCAGGCTGGCTTCTGCCGGAGGGTCATCCTCGAACAGCATCAGCGGCTGATGGGGTGCAGCAGGCGGTGGAGCACCTCCGGTCAATGCCGAGGCATGAATCTGCAGGGGCAACAGCCATATCAGCAGGCAAAGAATGATCAGTCGGTGCATCGGATTTCAGCTCGTTCGGCAAAATGCTTGCCCAGATCCGGGTCACCGGTCTGGTCATAATCCAGGGACATGGCCCTGGCGACCATGACCGGATCGGGGCGAGGCTGACGAATACGGATCTCGCAACGCTCCGAGCCACCTTCCAGGTGGGGTGCGGTGTTTTCAGCGTGCAGGATTTCAATGAAGTAGGTGGGATCGAAGACCGCATAGCGCAAGGGCGCCTGAGTGGGATCCACAGGCTGCTGTACATGCAGACTGAAACTCAGGGCCAGGCGCCCGTTGACCTCCTTCAAGGCCGGATTCTTGGCCCGCACGTCGCGGATGACCTGGTCACCGTGATGGATTTCAGTGAAGAAATGGTAGTCGGTGAGGTTCTCGATCACCTGGCGGGCGATGTCAGCCAATTTTTCTTCCTGGCTATCACCGGCAGCGTTGTGGGCCATCTCGTCCAGCAGAAAAATACTGTAGAAGGGGTCCATCAACCAGGTTTGACGCAGCGCGGTGATCTGGCCGGCTTCATTGAATACGGCGGTGACCTCCAGATCGATCCAGGCATGGGGGTGGGCGCTGGCGGGGCCGGCGGGCACGGTCAGCCCGGCCAAAAGCAGCAGGCAGCACAGGTAACGCAGGGGTCGTATGAGGCTGGGGTGTGACATGGTTGCAAATTTACCTGACAGTCGTCGGGTTATAGGGACAGCGGCCCGGCGGTGGGGGTTCCCGCCAGACCCAGTTCCCCGTACAGGGAACGGCAACGATCCGGATCGCCAGGGCCAGGGCGCAGGTCCAGGCCGTCGGGCAGGGGTATGCCGCAATGGATGCCCGTCAGCCGTCGGGCCAGACGCACCGTGTCCTGGTGGGTGTCTATCAGCACCATCAGCCGCCTGGCGCCACGGATGGGCATGTGGGCCACCGCCGGAATATCCGCCAGCAGGGCATCCAGGCTGTCGGTGCGCCGGAGCAGGCGGGCAGCGGTGGCCATGCCCACACCGGGAATACCAGGAATATTGTCCACCTTGTCCCCCGCCAGGGCCAGTTGATCCGCCACCTGATCGGGGCGGACACCCAATGACTTGCGGATGCCTGCCGGGTCCAGACGCCGGTTCTGGCGTGGCTCCCACCATAAATCGCCCTCATGGACCAGTTGAGCCAGATCCTTGTCCCCCGTCACCAGGATCACCGGACGTCCAGCCCCACGTTCCTGGGCCGCCAGAGTGCCGATAAGATCATCCGCTTCAAACGCTGGACTGGACAGGGTGGTCAGGCCGTGGGCATCCAGTAGATCACGACAGTACTGGAACTGCTGTTTCAGGGCCACTGGGGCCGGCGGACGGTGGGCCTTGTAAGCAGGGTGAATGGCCTGGCGATACTGGCGGCCCCGGCTGTCATCGAAGGCAAAGACAATCCGTTCGGGGCGTTCTTCCTGCATCAGGGCGCGGACAAAATTCATGAAACCCACCACCGCGTTCACCGGTTGCCCCTGGGGACCGGTGAGGGTGTCGGGCAGGGCAAACCAGGCACGAAAAATGAAGATGCTGCTATCGACAAGGTAGGTGGGGGTGTTCACCATGGAGAGTGTACCAAGATAGGCTCGGGAGAAGGCTTCCCGCGGACGCAATATCTGTTAACTTGCAAAGCTGATCCCAAAACTGCCGGCTGTCCGGCGAAGGAGCTGTGATGAAGGTCACCGTGGAGTTGGATGCCACCCCGGAGGAGTTGCGTGCCTTTCTCGGGCTGCCCGATGTGGCGCCGCTACAAAAGGAAATGATGGACGATCTGGCCCGACGCATCCGGGAGGGGCAACAGGGTTATGAAGCCCTGACCCTGATGCAACCCATGTTGCAAAGCGGCATCGCCAATATGGATGCCATGCAGAAAATGTTCTGGCAGGCATTTACCCAAAGTGCCAGCGATGCTGACAAGAAAAAATGAGTCCACCGTTGCCGGCAGGCCCTTTCTGCTAGAATCCTGCCCTTGTTCATCCCATCAAGTATTCTGGAGGTAGTTTCATGAAGAACCCCGTGCGCGTTGCCGTCACCGGCGCGGCTGGCCAGATCTCCTACAGCCTCTTGTTCCGCATCGCCTCCGGCGACATGCTCGGCAAGGATCAGCCCGTTATCCTGCAGCTGCTGGAAATCACCCCGGCCATGGATGCCCTGCGCGGCGTGGTGATGGAACTGGAAGACTGTGCTTTCCCGCTGCTGGCTGGCGTGGTGATCTCCGACAAGCCGGAAGAAGCCTTTGCCCAGGCTGATTATGCCCTGCTGGTGGGTGCCCGTCCCCGTGGTCCGGGTATGGAGCGCAAGGATCTGCTGGAAGCCAATGCAGCCATTTTCTCCGTGCAGGGCAAGGCGCTCAATGCCGTGGCCAGCCGTCAGGTGAAGGTGCTGGTGGTGGGTAATCCTGCCAATACCAATGCCCTGATCGCCCAGCGCAATGCGCCGGACCTGGACCCGCGCAACTTCACCGCCATGACCCGTCTGGATCACAACCGTGCCCTGGCCCAACTGGCCGGCAAGACCGGTGCCGCCACCACGGACATCCGTCAGATGATCATCTGGGGCAACCATTCCGCCACCCAGTATCCAGACATCAGCCAGGCCACCGTAAAGGGCGATGCTGCTGCCGCGCTGGTACCCCGCGACTGGTACGAAACCGACTTCATTCCCACCGTGCAGCAGCGCGGTGCCGCAATCATCAAGGCCCGTGGAGCTTCTTCTGCCGCATCCGCCGCCGGTTCTGCCATTGATCACATCCGTGACTGGGCCCTGGGTACGCCCGATGGCGATTGGGTGAGCATGGCCGTGCCTTCCGACGGCAGCTATGGCATTGAGAAAGGGTTGATCTATTCCTTCCCGGTCACCTGCAAAAACGGGGATTACACCATTGTGCAGGGGCTGGACATCGACACCTTCAGCCGCGAGCGCATGACCGTGACCGAGCGGGAACTGCAAGAAGAGCGGGACGGCGTGGCCCATCTGCTGCCCTGAGGGCCTGTCCCCCCTTCCCCTGCGCGGGGGAAGGGGGGATGTTCAAAAGTCATATTCCCATGCTCTTGTCCCTAAAACATCGTTTTTTGTTCGTTCACATCGCCAAGACTGGCGGCACCAGTGTACGGGCGACCCTGGCCAGATACCGCTATCGGGGCCTCTGGGGTGCGCCCATGTTCATCGCCAATAAACTGGATCAGATGTCCGGTCATCGCATCGGCGCCAAATTTCCCCGCCATGCCAAGGCCATCGCTGCCCGGGAAATGTTACCGGCAACACTGTACGACGAACTGTTCAAGTTTGTATTTGTGCGTAATCCCTGGGATCTTCAGGTGAGTTCGTTCTTTCACATCCGCAAGGAACGTCCCCAGGTGCTGGCGGGGGTGACCACCTTCGAACAGTTCATTCGACTCAAGTTCGATCCTGAACGTCCCTGGAACTATCTGCTCGATACATCCAGGGAACGGCAGCGAGATTATGTGGTGGACCTGCGGGGACAGCAGATCGTGGATTTCATCGGCCATTACGAGTCCCTGCAGGCCGATTTTGATACCGTCTGTGATCGGATCGGCCTTCCCCGAACCCCCTTGCCCCACCGCCGCAAGGCCCAGGGTCGGGATGATTTTCGCCGTTATTACAACGACGAAACCGCCCGGTTGGTGGAGGCGCATTACCGGGAAGACATCGAGATGTTTGGTTACCGGTTCGACGGATAACCGGCTTTCCGGGCCAGTCTTCCCAAGGCAAGAAAAAGGGGAGGCGGCTCAAGGCCCTGCCCCCCCCAGAAGACGATGCAGCCCCGGACCCGTTACGGCGTCAACTGATACACCGTACTGCAGTAGGGACAGACGATACGTCCATCCCGGGCATCCTCAATGGGCAGATAAACCCGGGGATGGGAAGCCCACAAGGCGGTGCCCGGACCGGGACAGCACAGGGGTAAGTCCTGTGGGCTGACGGTGATGGTCGCCTGGGTATTGGCCGTCCGGTAGGCGTCCTGATTGAGTGCAGTCTGTGGATTCGGCATGGGGTGCGCCTCCAACGCGGGTCAGACGTAGGTCAGCCAGCCTTCATGCTTGGGATGACGACCCTTGACCACGTCAAAATACAGGGTCTGTAGTTTCTCGGTAATGGGACCACGGCCACCATGACCAATACTGCGGCCATCCAGCTGACGAATGGGGGTCACTTCCGCCGCCGTGCCAGTGAAAAAGGCCTCATCGGCAGCATAAACCTCGTCTCGGGTAATGCGCTTTTCCCGGACCGGAATACCACATTCCTCCGCCAGGGTCATGATGGTGCGGCGGGTGATGCCATCCAGGGCAGAGGTCAGATCCGGGGTATAGATCACACCATCACTGATCAGGAAGAAATTCTCGCCGCTGCCCTCGGACACATAGCCTTCGGTATCCAGCAACAGGGCTTCGTCACAACCACAGGCCAAAGCCTCCTGCAAGGCCATCATGGAGTTCATGTAATTACCATTGGCCTTGGCCTTGCACATGGTCACGTTGACATGGTGACGATTGAAGGAGGAGGTCTTGACCCGAATGCCCCGCTCCATGTTTTCTGCCCCCAGATAGGCGCCCCATTCCCAGGCGGCCACAATGACATGTACCTGAAGGTTGTCGGCCCGCAGGCCCATACCCTCGGCACCGAAAAAACACATGGGCCGCAGGTAAGCACTCTTGAGGCCATTATCCCGCACTGCAGCCACCTGGGCGGCATTGAGTTCGGCAGGGGTATAGGGGATGGTCATGCCCAGGATATGGGCAGAGCGGAACAGTCGGCGGGTATGTTCCTCCAGCCGGAAAATGGCCGGGCCACGCTCCGTCTGGTAGGCGCGCACCCCCTCAAAAACCCCCATGCCATAGTGCAGAGTATGGGTGAGCACGTGGGTTCTGGCGTCACGCCAGGGCACCATCTCGCCGTCGTACCAGATCAGACCATCGCGGTCGGCCATGCTGGACATGCTGTTTTTCCTCTTTTAAACGTTCGATAGCAGGGTTCCCCGATGGGGTACGGGGCGGCGCGGAACCCGGCGCACATCCCCCCATGATCATGTCATCACGTCATCAGGCGTTGCCAGAAAGCACGCACCTGTTCCCGTTCCTGGGTCCAATCCGAGGCCGGTACCCTGGCAGGCAATTCCTGCAGGGTCAACTCGTGAATCCGGTCCCTGAAACACCGATAGGTATCCATCAGGAACAAGGCATCGTCCCTGGGCATCAGACCCGTCTCGATCAGAGACTCCAGGATGCGGATGTTGTCAGGCCAGGTTGTGAGCTGGGGATGCCGGGAGGCATGGGCCAGAACCAGGTATTGCACCATAAATTCAATGTCTGCGATACCGCCGGGGTCTCTTTTGAGATCAAACCATGCCGGGTCACGGGTGGCATGTTCCTTCCACATCTTTTCCCGCATTTCCCGCACTTCCTGGCGCAGGGCATCCTCATCCCGGGGCTGTTGCAGCACCTGGTCGCGCACCGCTTCAAAGGCCTTGGCAATACGGCCATCTCCGGCCACCGGCCTGGCCCGCACCAGCGCTTGATGCTCCCAGGTCCAGGCAGAACCCAGTTGATAGTCCGCAAAGGCGGTCACGCTGGTCACCAGCAAACCCGAGGCACCGCTGGGACGCAGCCGGGTATCCACTTCGTATAGCCGTCCCGCCCCGGTGAATATTCCCAAAAAATGCAGTATCCGCTGGCCCACCCGGGCGAAGAATTCACTGTTGTCCAGTGGCCGGTCGCCATCGGTCATGGCCTGCGCCCCCCGACTGTCGTGCAAAAATACGATGTCCAGGTCCGAGCCGTATCCCAGTTCCAACCCCCCCAGCTTGCCATAGCCCACCACCGCAAAGCCCGGCTCGAAGGGTTTGCCGTCAATCAGGCAACGGGGTCGGCCATGTCGGGCAACGAGCTGCTCCAGCACCAGATCCAGCACCCGCTCCAGAACCACTTCGGCAATCCAGGTCAGATGGTCGCTGACTTTCATCACCGGCAACACGTCCATGATGTCGGCGGCGGCCACCTTGAGCACCTGTACCTGCTTGAACAGGCGCAGCCGGTCCATCACCTGTTCCAGGTCATCCTGGGGCACCTGCACCAATTCATCATTGAGGGCATCCAGCAGCCCCTGACGACCTGGGGGCGCATACAGACTGCGGGGGTCCAGCAGTTCATCCAGCAACAGGGGGTAACGGGTCAGATGGTCGGCGATCCAGGGGCTGGCCTCACACAGCCGGGCCAACTGGGACAGGGCCAGGGGGTTTTCCACCAGCAAGGAGAGATACACGGAACGCCGGGCAATGGTCTGCACCAGCCGCAGCAGCCGTTCCAGGGTGGCATCAGGCGCCTGGAGGCCACTGAGCACCCCCAGCATCAGGGGCATGAGCCGATCCAGGCGCTCACGCCCGGTGGCGGTGAGCTTGCGGCAGGCACTGCTGTCCCGCAACTGGGTCAGTGCCGTCAGGGCGGCCTCCGGGTCGGTCAGACCCCGTTCTTTCAACACCGCCAGGGCGCGCTCCTGCTCCAGGGAACCCAGCCACAGGGACGCCAGGTCCCGCTGGGCCTCGGGCTGGGTGGTCTGTTCATCATCATCGCCGCCCTGAGGGGCGGCAAACACCTGTTCAAACTGGCTATGTACCCGGCGCATATGCCGGTTGAGGCTGCGCTCGAAGCTGTCCCAATCGGCAAACCCCATGGACAGGGCCAGCCGCAGGCGGTCCGATGGGTCCTGGGGCAAACGATGGGTCTGCTGATCCGCCACCATCTGCAGGCGGTTTTCCGTGCGGCGCAGGAAGTCATAGGCTTCCAGCAGATGACGTACCGCATAGGCGGGCATCAAATCCTGGGCCGCCAGCCGCTCCAGTACGGGCCGGATACCCCGCAGCTGCAGGGAGGGGTCCCGGCCCGCCCGGATGAGCTGGAACGCCTGACCGACGAATTCTACTTCCCGGATACCCCCCTCTCCCAGCTTGATGTCCTGATCCTTGCCCTTGCGGGTCGCCTCCCGGTTGATCAGGGCTTTCATGTCCCGCAGGGCACCAAAAGCACCAAAGTCCAGATAGCGGCGATAGATAAAGGGGCGCAACAGTGCATACAGCTGTTGGGCACTGTCCCGGTCACCGGCCACGGCCCGGGCCTTGATCAGGGCGTACCGTTCCCATTCCCGCCCATGGCTTTCGTAGTAATCTTCCAGGGCATCAAAACTCATCACCAGGGGGCCGGTGCCGCCGAAAGGACGCAGACGCATGTCCACCCGATAAACAAAGCCATCGGCGGTCTTTTCGTTGAGTACCTTGATCAGACGCTGCCCCAGACGGATGAAGAACTGCTGGTTGTCCAGACTGCGTTCCCCATCGGTTTCCCCGGACCGGGGATAGGCAAAAATAAGGTCGATGTCGGAGGAGAAATTCAGTTCATCGCCCCCCAGCTTGCCCATGCCCAGCACCACCAGACGCTGGGGCTGACCGGCGGCATCCCGAGGCTCGCCATGACGGCGGACCAGATCCTGATGCAGCCAGTGCAAAGCGCCATCAATAAGCTGATCGGCCAGGGTAGAGAGGTCTGCCAGGGTGTCATTGAGGGTGGCCGCACCGCTCAGGTCACGCCAGGCGATACGCACCATCTCCCGCTGTCGGGACTGGCGTAACTGGCTCATCAGATCGGTTTCATCCCTGGCTGGCGCCAGGCTGTCCTGAACCCGACGGGCCATGTCCCCATCCTGGTAGACCCGCTCCAGATCGCCGGATGCCAGCAGGGCCAGGAATCGATCCGGGTGGCGAATGGCGGCACGGGCAACAAATTCGCTGTAATACCAGATTCTGGCCAGATCTTCAGGCCAGGGGCCGGGGTTTAGACCCTGGTGGTGGCAGGCCGACAGGTAATCTGTGGCCAGATTGATCAAAGCCGGGTGAGCGGCCTGGGGGATGGCCGCCAGGCACAGATTCTGGGGGGTGGGCAGGGTCATAGGGTCGCCAACTTTAACTTTGGGTCTTGACCGCTTCAAATTCGGCCTTGTTGATGGATTGCAGATAGGCTTCACGCCCCGTGATAAAACCGCCATCCAGCAGTCGGCGCAAGGCCGTGTCCATGGTCTGCATGCCCGTCAGGGCACCGGACTGCATGGCCCCCAGCAGCTGATCGGTACGCCCTTCCCGTATCAGATTGGCCACCGCCGGGGTGTTGACCAGAATTTCCATGGCCAAAACCCGGCCCTCACCATC
The DNA here is from genome assembly GCF_900110965.1 of Ectothiorhodospira magna. GTDB lineage: Bacteria > Pseudomonadota > Gammaproteobacteria > Ectothiorhodospirales > Ectothiorhodospiraceae > Ectothiorhodospira > Ectothiorhodospira magna. The sequence goes on along the minus strand of NZ_FOFO01000010.1, from coordinate 29,057 downwards.
TGCGCGGCAGACCAGTTGCTGGGAAATGACCCCCCGCAATGAGGTGGAGAGCATGGTGCGGATCTGGGGTTGCTTCATGGCCGGGAAGACATTGATGATTCGGTCCACGGTGGTGGCGGCGCCGTTGGTGTGCAGGGTGCCCAGCACCAGAATGCCGGTTTCTGCCGCCGTGACCGCCAGGGCGATGGTGTCCAGATCCCGCAATTCTCCCACCAGAATCACATCCGGGTCCTCCCGCAGGGCCGAGCGCAGGGCGGCGGCAAATGTTTTGGTATGCACACCCACTTGACGCTGGCTGATCAGGCAACGCTTGCGATGATGGACAAATTCAATCGGGTCTTCGATGGTGATGATATGTCCACGCCGCCGCTGGTTGATATCGTCCACCAGCGCTGCCAGGGTGGTGGACTTTCCCGAGCCGGTTTTGCCAGTGACCAAAACCAGTCCTTGCCGCTGCATCCCCAGGCCGGCAAGGGTCATGGGCAGGTTGAGCTGGGACAGGCTCAGGGCGCATTCGGGAATGGCGCGGAACACGGCGGCCTGTCCGTGGAGGTGGCGAAACAGATTGACCCGAAAACGCCCCACCCCTTCGATGGCATAGGCAAAGTCCACCCCATCATCCCGATCGAAGACGATTCGGGCATCCGGGGACAGAATTTCCCCCATCAGATGACTTAAATCCTGGGGCTGGAGCGGGGTATCCCCAATGGGCCTGATTTCTCCATGGACCCGGATACGGGGCGGATCGCCAGACACCAGATGCAGGTCCGAACCACCGGCGGCCATCAATTGCTTGAGATAGTCATCCACATGATGCATGGCACTCATCCTCCGGCCAGATCAATTTTTGGCAACAAGCTGGAATCAGTCACAAACCGCTGCAGTTTCTTTTTATCCACAGCACATTGATAGGCGTCATCCGGGTCAATTTCGTTGCGCTCGATGGCCTCCTGCAGTGCCTGGTCCATGGACTGCATCCCCAGGGTTCGACTGGTTTGCATCTGGGAGGGAATCTGGAACACCTTGTCGCTGGTGATCATCTTGGCAATGGCGCGGGTCACCACCAGCACCTCCACCACGGGCCGGCGGGAACGTCCGTCAGCAGACTTGACCAGAACCTGGGTGATGACACCGTGCAGGCTCTGGGATAAAAAGGTCTTGGCCTGACCCCGCTGCTCCAGGGGCAAGGAGGCGAGAATACGGTCGATGGTCTTGGCCGCCGAGGTGGTGTGCAGGGTGCCCAGCACCAGATGACCGGTTTCTGCCGCCACCATGGCCATGAGTATGGACTCGGCATCCCGCAGTTCTCCCACCAGAATCACATCCGGGTCTTCCCGCAGGGCATGGCGCAGGCCGTGGGCATAGCTGGGGACATGGGTGCCCACCTCCCGCTGGATCACCTGGGAGCGCTTGCTTCGATGAACAAATTCCACCGGGTCTTCCAGGCTGATGATGTTCACCGCCCGATGGGTGTTGATGTAGTCGATGATGGCCGCCAGCGTGGTGGACTTGCCGGTGCCGGTGGACCCGGTCACCAGCACCATACCCTGATGGTGGTCGATGAGGGTCTTGATGACAGGTGGCAATCCCAGGCTATCCAGATCCGGCAGCTGGGTGGGAATCTGGCGAAAGGTGACCCCGATACCGGTGGATTTGCGAAACACGTTGGTGCGAAACCGGCCCACCTCGTCGGCAACATAGGCAAAATCCAGGTCATCCCCTTCGCTAAACCGTTGTTTCTGGGCCGGAGAAAGAATATCCATCACATAGGTCTCCAGTTCCCTGGCAGACAGATCCCGGAACCGGATGGGCAAGATGTCTCCGTTGATCCGCAACAGCGGGGGCAATCCCACGGCCAGATGCAGATCGGAACAGCCCTGTTCCCGGGCCAGCTTGAGAAAGGCATTGATTCTAGCCATCGAGACTCTCCCACCTCCATTTAATGAATCGGACGACAGGCCAGCAACGCCGCCCGCACCTGGCTCATGCTCTGCGGACGCGCATCTGGCGTCACCGCCATCATCTCATGATCCCGGCCTTCCAGAGCGACAGACTAAGGCAGCATCTGCCGGTGGGTCTTGACGACCTGTTGCAAACGTAGCCCCTTTCCAGCGCCCTGCTCAGGCTGGTCAACCCGGCTTGCTTTCACAAGCCCTCCACTTCAAGTCGGGGGTAGTTGACGCCATTCCGCTGCACGGACGATATACGCCTTGTTCACAAGGGTCACGACCTGGTCGGACAAAAACAGCCGGATAAAGCGGTTTTCGAAAATATTGATATAGTCATACAGACGAGAACTTTCCGGCGGCAGGATTTCACGAATAGTGCCCTGCAACAGGGAACCGTCCATGAGATAGAGGCGCGCCCCCAGCCGGGTGATGAATTCAGGCTCCTCCCAGTTCGGGCTGACCTCATGCTCCAGACGCACCACCGCGTGCTTGTTATAAAATCGCAATTCCCCCGAGGTGCGGCTGCGCATGGCCAGGAAAGCATCGGTGTTGTTCATGACCTCCACCGGCTCTTCCTCCCCTTGCTGATGGTAGCTTTGCAGGTGAACGAAAATTTCACCCACCTCTCCCATCACCAGCCCGTCGGGATGTACCCAGATTTTCACGGGGATGAGTTTTTTGGGAATTTTCAGTGCATCTTTGTCCGTATCCATCATCGCTTTGCGCGAAAAACCCCGTCTTCTCAAGACTGGGGAGGGATAACGTATCGTCTGCTGCACGATCACGTGGCCCTGGTCGCGTCCTCCTGTATGGATTGGGGTTGAACAAGTATAGCCCTACGGCCATCCGCCCGTTATAGCAGACAGTCTGACGTCCATATACGCAGCAAATCGTTATTTTGAGGCATTTTCCCGATTACCGGGGCAATGACCATGATCTTGACAGCATCAAAAAAACAAATGACACTCGTTCTTGTTCGCGATACAACCCACAGGAGCGATGTTTCCCATGGTCAAGTCTTGTTTCCACACACCAGCGGCCCTGCTGGCAGCCTGCACGCTGGCCCTCACACTGCCGGCCCCGGCTCTGGCCCAGGATGAGGTCAATGTCTACTCTGCCCGTCAGGAGGCGCTGATCAAACCCCTGATGGACGAATTTACCACCCAAACCGGAATTCGGGTGAATATTGTCAGTGCCCAGGCCGATGCGCTGCTGCAGCGTCTACGTAGTGAGGGGCGCAACACCCCGGCGGATGTGCTCATCACCGTGGATGCAGGCAATCTGAACAATGCCCGGGCTGCCGGCGTGCTGCGGCCCATCGAGTCGGCGGTACTCAACGAGGCCATTCCCGAAAACTACCGGGATGCGGAAGGCCACTGGTACGGTCTGTCCATGCGTGCCCGCCCGATCATGTATGTCAAAGGCAAGGTAGACCCGGCGGATCTGTCCACCTACGAGGCCTTGACGGACTCACAGTGGCACCGTCGCATCTGTATTCGCTCTTCGAGCAATGTCTACAACCAGTCCATGACCGCTTCCATGATCATTGCCAACGGCGAAGCCGAGACGGAAAGCTGGGCACGGGGGCTGGTGGCCAACATGGCCCGTCCGCCCATGGGTGGCGACCGGGACCAGATTCGCGCCGCAGCGGCGGGGCAATGTGATCTGGCCATTGCCAACACCTATTATCTGGGGCAGATGCTCAATTCCAGTGACCCTGCCGAGCGCACTGCCGCGCAGTCCATCGGCGTTTTCTGGCCCAACCAGGAGGATCGAGGCGTACATGTGAACGTGAGCGGTGCCGGGGTGGTGGCCCATTCCCGCAATGTGGACAATGCTGTCAAACTCATTGAATTCATGGCCAGCGACAGTGCCCAGCGTTGGTACGCGGAAGCCAACCAGGAATATCCGGTCAAGCCTGGCGTGGCATGGAGTGGCACCCTGGCGGAGTTAGGTGAATTCCAGGCCGATGCGGTCAACCTGGGTCTGCTGGGTGACTTCAACGCCGCCGCCGTGCGGCTGATGGACCGGGCGGGCTGGCGCTGAGTCGTCCCCTTCTGCCCTTCGCCTCCATTGTGTCACTCCCGCGAAAGCGGGAGTCCAGGGCCTTAATAGTTTGAGGCAATGGCTGGATTCCTGCTTGCGCGGGAGTAGACTATACCCCTCCCGAAACGCCGACCCATCGTTGCCACGCCATGACCAGCCACCCGACGACCCCATGAGGACTGACCCGGTATCCCGACAAGGGGGGTTTTCGTCAAGCCGTCTCAAACGTCCCGACGCCTGGAGCCTGGGCGTCCCCCTGATCGCCGCCATCCTGGCCCTGCCGGTGCTGGTGATCTTTGCCCATGTCTTCATCCCGGCCTCCGACGTCTGGCTGCATCTGCGCCAGACCGTGTTGCAGGACTATGTCACCAACTCCTTGATCCTGATGGTGGGGGTAGGAGTGGGGGTTCTTCTGATCGGCATTCCCACCGCCTGGCTGGTGAGCATGTGCGATTTTCCCGGTCGACGTCTGTTCGAGTGGGCGCTGCTGCTGCCCCTGGCCATGCCGGCCTACATCATCGCCTACACCTACACCGGCATGCTCGATTTCGCCGGCCCGGTACAGACCCAGCTGCGGGAGTGGACCGGCTGGGGCTGGGGCGACTACTGGTTCCCCCAGATCCGTTCCCTGCCGGGGGCCATCATCATGTTGTCCCTGGTGCTCTACCCCTACGTCTACCTGCTCAGCCGCGCCGCCTTCCTGGAACAGTCCATCTGCGTGCTGGAGGTCTCCCGCACCCTGGGCGCCGGCCCCTGGGCGGGCTTTCATCGCGTGGCCCTGCCCCTGGCCCGGCCCGCCATCATCACCGGCCTGTCCCTGGCCCTGATGGAGACCCTGGCGGACTACGGCACGGTGCAGTATTTCGGCATTCCCACCTTCACCACCGGCATCTTCCGCACCTGGTTCGGCCTGGGTGACCCAGGGGCCGCCGCCCAGCTGGCGGGGATCATGATGACCTTCGTGCTGGTGCTGATCGTGCTGGAGCGCTATTCCCGGCGCCGCGCCCGTTTCCACCACACCAGTGCCCGCTATTCCCGTCTGCCTCGCTACCGGCTGCGGGGCGTGCACCTGGCCGGCGCCCTGGTGGTGTGCGCCCTGCCCATCGTCCTGGGCTTTGTGATTCCATCGGCCCAGTTGCTGCAATGGGCACTGCGCACCCCCCACATGTGGATGCAGCCGGAGTTTCTGGTGCTGGTGTGGAACAGTGTTTCCCTGGCCGCCATTGCCGCTGTACTGGCAGTGGCCCTGGCCCTGGTGCTGGCCTATGGCAAGCGGCTGCGCCCCTCCCTGCCGGTGAACGCCGCGGTGCGGGTGGCGGGGATGGGCTACGCCATTCCCGGCACCGTCATCGCCGTGGGGGTGATGCTGCCCTTTGCCTGGATCGACAACACCATCGACGGCTGGATGCGGGATGCCTTTGGCATCTCCACCGGCCTGATCCTCTCCGGCACCCTGGTGGCCCTGGTGTTCTCCTACTGCGTGCGGTTTCTGGCCGTCTCCCTGCAGACGGTGGAGGCGGGGCTGGCCAAGATCAAGCCGTCCATGGATGATGCTGCCCGCTCCCTGGGCACCCCGCCCCGGCAGGTTCTGAGCAAGATCCACATGCCCATCATGCGGGGCAGCCTGCTCACCGCCCTGCTGCTGGTGTTCGTGGATGTCTTGAAAGAACTGCCAGCCACCCTGATACTGCGCCCCTTCAACTTCAACACCCTGGCGGTGCGCGCCTTCGAACTGGCCTCGGACGAGCGGCTGGCGGATTCCGCCAGCGCGGCCCTGGCCATCGTCCTGGCGGGGATCATCCCGGTGATCCTCATCAGCCGCACCATCAGCCGCTCCAGACCCGGACATGACTCGCCTGCTTGAAATCGACCATGTGAGCGTGGGCTACGACGGTACCACCGTTGTCCACGACGTCAGCCTCGCCCTGAACACCGGGGTCATCGGCTGCCTGCTGGGCCCCAGCGGCTGCGGCAAGACCACGTTGCTGCGCACCATCGCCGGTTTCGAGCCGGCCAGCGCGGGGCGGGTGCTGCTGGACGGCCAGGTGGTGAGCCAGGCCGGCTGGACCCTGCCCCCGGAGCGGCGTCAGGTGGGCATGGTGTTCCAGGATTTCGCCCTGTTTCCCCATCTGACGGTGGCGGAAAACATCGCTTTCGGCATCCGCGGCCAGTCCAGCCGGGCCCGGCGGGAGCGGGTCACGGAACTGCTGCGGCTCATCGGCCTGCCGGACTACGGCCCGGCCTACCCCCACGCCCTGTCCGGCGGACAGCAGCAGCGTATCGCCGTGGCCCGCGCCATGGCGCCCAGACCCAGGCTGCTGTTGCTGGACGAGCCCTTTTCCAACATGGACGTGGAGCTGCGCGAGGGCCTGGCCCGGGAAGTCCGCGCCATCCTCAAGCAGGAAGACATCACCGCCATGCTGGTCACCCATGACCAGAACGAGGCCTTTGCCTTTGCCGACCGCATCGCCGTCATCAACGCTGGCCGGGTGCTGCAATGGGACACCGCCTACAACCTCTACCACAAGCCCATTGCCCGGTTCGTGGCGGATTTCATCGGTCAGGGCAGGATGCTGACGGGGACGGTGCGCAACAAGCACGAAGTAGAGACCGAACTGGGGACCATCACCGGCCGGATTCCCGAAACCTGCCAGCCCGGCGATCCGGTGGACGTGCTGGTGCGGCCCGACGACATCCAGCCCGACGACAGCAGCCCCATTTTCGGCGAGGTGATGGAGAAGGCGTTTCGCGGCGCCAATTTCCTCTACACCCTGCGCCTGGGTAGTGGCGATACCGTGCTGTGCCTGGCGCCATCCCATGCCAACTACGCCCTGGGGGAACGGATTCCCCTCAGACTGGGGTTCAACCATCTGGTGATTTTCCCCCGTCAAACCGGGCCGGCCATGGTCTCCTGAAGGGCCGTCGGGTTCCGCGCCGGAATCCATCGGCCTCCGGGGGGAATGGCACTGCAAAAAAGGGCTTTAAAAATCGCTGCCGAAGGGGTATCTTTGCGCCCGTTCCCGGCTGTGTCCGGGAGCGTATGTCAGGCCACAGAGGACTTCGTGTTCGTATGGACAGTTGCTGTACAACTTGCACACGCGTGACGACCATTTCGGGTTCGGCATGGGTGTGGTGCAGTGTCCGTCGAGACCCGTTTCCCGCCACGGTCGTCTGACCGTCCGGGGCTCCTGATCCCGACGCGCCCAACCCCATCCAAGGCACGTACGGGAGCCCCCCAGCGTTTACGCATGACCTGCAACCGCCATCATGGGCGGTGTTTTTCTTTTGAGGTCCTGCGGCTTTTCTTCCCGTCGTGTCATGCCTTCCACCCGATACCGGTTCACGCATCCCACCGGATACCCTTGCAGCATGCCCCCGGGGGCAAAAGGAAAGTAGACATGACCGAACTGATGAACAATACCGCCACCACCCTTGATACCGCCGCCAATGATGCCGTACACGCCCTGCCGTGGACCGATGGCGCACTGGAGACGGTAAATACGGCGGTGCGGATGGGGGAATACGGCGCGGCGCGGCTGCGGTTCTTGAAACTGGCGGAACAGTCCCAGATCCGGGTGCTGCAGCATATTCCGCAAAAAGAGGCCATTCGACTGGCCGGAGGGTTGCCTCCCTACACGGTGGCCCGTCTGTTTGAACAACTCCCCCGTCCCCTGGGTCGGGCCATTATTCAGGCCCTGCCGGAGGTCAAGCGGCAGGGGGTGGTGGTGATCCTGAACCACCGTCGCAGCCATGCTCCCCGGCAACAGGCCATGGGCTGATATAATACCCAGCCCTTTCTTCCCGTCCTGATGGGCGGGATTTCCCGTGGAGGCACTGATGACCGCCCATCACCCGGCCACCCGATGCCATTCCTCGATCCGGCGCTTGCCACTTGTCCTTATTCTGTTTCTGGGCCTGTTTCCCGGTCTGGCCCTGGGGGCCGAACCCCGCATTGGCATTGCCGATGTCAGTCAAGAGATCGCAGATAACATCCGCGCCCATCTGGGACTGGCCAGGGAAGGCTGTGATTTGCCAGACTGGCGCCGGCGCCCCCTTTTGCGCAATGCAGATGGAGAAATCCGTGCCGCCCTGCGCGCCCTGGGCCATTATGAACCTGTTTTTACCCTGGATTTCAAACGCACCCAAACCTGCTGGTCCCTGGATATCACCCTGGACCCTGGCCCCCCGGTACGGGTACGGACCCTGGATATCCAGATCATGGGTGAAGCGGAACAGGACCCGGTGTTCACCGACCTGTTGCAGTCTCTCCCCCTGGGTCCTGGGGACCGGCTGCGCCATGATCGCTATGAGCAGATCAAGAGCAGCCTCAACCGTCAGGCGGCAGCCCGGGGTTATCTGCAGGCCCGCATGACCACCAGCCAGATGCGGGTGGATGTATCGGCACAAGCGGCAGACCTCATCATCCATCTGGACAGTGGCCCCCGCCATGTCATGGGGCCGGTCACCCTGGACCAGGACGCATTCCATGACCGGCTGGTCCGCCGCTTCATCGCCTTTGAACCCGGTGAGGTCTACGACAGTCAGCGCCTCATTGCCTTGCAACAGGCGTTCATCGACAGCGGTTATTTCAGCGATGTTCGGGTTGAACCCCGAATCGATGAAGTGGAACAACAGCAGGTGCCCATACAGGTGACCCTGACGCCCCGGAATCGATGGTCCTATCTGGCCGGTGTCGGCGTCACCACCGACAAGGGCCCCCGAATGCGTCTGGGACTGGAAAATCACCGGGTCAACCGGGCTGGCCATCGCTATCAGGCAGAACTGTCACTGTCCGCCGTGGACACCCGGCTGGGCCTGGGCTACGACATTCCCCTGGGAGATCCGGCCCGGGAACGGATTGGTTTTACCGGGGGCTATCAAAGGGAACGCACCGATACCACCGACAGTGACCTTCACAGTCTGGGCATCACCCATCTGCGTCAATTGCCCTCCGGCTGGACCCGGACCCGTTCCCTGACTTTTGAGCAGGAGGACTATAAAGTGGCTGATATCCGGGACAGCACCACCTTGCTGATGCCCGGTTTTCAGTTGTCCAGGGTACAGACGGATCATCCGATTTTTCCCAGACAGGGCTGGCGACTGAACCTCAGTCTTCGAGGGGCCAGTGAGGATATACTGTCCACCCTCAGTTTCGCCCAGGCCACGGGCCGGGCCAGGTACATCATGCCTCTGGGAGAAGGACGATTGCTGTTAAGGGCTGACGCGGGCACCACGGCGGTACAGGAATTTGTCACCCTGCCCAGCTCCATCCGCTTCTTTGCCGGTGGCGATAACAGCGTCCGCGGCTATGGTTACCGCAAGCTTGGCCCCACCAATGACAATGGCGATATTATCGGGGGGCGTCACCTGGCCAGTGGCAGTATCGAGATGGACTACCCGTTTGCCGAACAATGGAGTATGGCCATGTTTGCCGATGGCGGTAATGCCTTCAACCATCTCAATGACTGGAATGTCCGCTACGGGGTCGGTGCCGGGGTGCGCTGGCGCTCTCCCATCGGCCCCATCCGGGTGGACATCGCCCATCCTATCGACGGCAAAGACAATTTCCGTCTGCATCTGACCATGGGAATGGACCTTTGACACCCTCCCCACTGCTCAAGCCGGGGGCTTTTTGCCCATTATGGTGATCCGTCGTCTTCTTGCTGCACTGTTGTTGATGGTTTTGCTGCTGTTCACCCTGCTCACCTTTCTGGTGGGCACCGGTTCCGGCGCCCGGCTACTGGTACAGGTCGGTGGCGGCTTCATCCCCGGAGAACTGAACATCGGGCATCTGGAGGGCAATCTGCTCAAGGGCCTGACCGCCCGGGATGTCCGCTATCGTCACGACGCCCTCACCGCCGAGTTGGCCCACCTGGAGGCCCGGGTGGCCCTGCTGCCGCTGACCGGATTGCGGGTGGAAGTCCTCACCCTGCAGGCAGCGGAGCTGGACCTGACCCTCACCCCGGACCCGGATGCCCCGCCCGCCGACGGGCCTTTCAGCCTGCCCGACTCGATCCCCATGCCGGTGGTGGTGAACCTGCCCGACGGACATATTCGGCAGATCCGGTTTCGCACCGACCCAAGCGCCGAACCCCTGGCAGTGGACAGCCTGTATCTGTCCCTGCACCTGAATCAGGAGCGGGCCTTGATCCGTCGCCTGACCCTGGACAGCCCCCATGCCAACCTCCTGGCTGCAGGTCATATCGCATTGACCCTGCCCTATTCCATGGCGCTGGGATTGGACTGGCATCTTCCGCTGCCCGCAGCGGCCAATGACTTCCTGCCCGATGCCGATCAGGCCCAAGGGCAACTCGTCACCCAGGGGGATCTGACCCGGCTGACACTTCGCCATCAGATACTTGCCCCCTTGAATCTGGTGACCACAGGGGATATCCGCGATCCTGTGACCCACCTGACCCTGGACCTGACCCATCACTGGCAGGCCTTCACCATCCCCCTGGGCCAGGATCAGCGTCTGTCCGTGGCAGAGGGTCGATTGATCACCCAGGGGCAGCCCGATAGCTACAGGCTTAATCTGGATACCGGGATCACCCTGGATGAATGGCCGGCTCTGGCCCTGAGCCTGGTGGCTCAAGGAGATACCCAGGCCCTGTATCCGGCCCCCCTTGCCATCCGCAGCGAAGCGGGGGATCTGGACTTGAATGGCCGGATCAGCTGGCATGAGGGCATTCACTGGGCAGTGGAACTGACGGGACGCCACCTGGCACCCGGCCATTTCATGGCCGATCTACCCGGTCATCTACAGCTGGCCCTGAGCAGCCAGGGACGCCTGGATGAAGCGCTGGGGCTGGTGACCCAGGTGGATCTGCAGGCGCTGTCGGGGGACTTGCGCGGATTTCCCGTTCATGGCCAGGGACAGGTGAACGTCCGTGGTCAGCGGCTGACCTCTCCCGATCTGCAACTGGCCGTGGGCAATAATCATCTGAATATGCGAGGTGAGGTCACCGATCATCTGGATGTGGCCCTGGACCTGCGGGCGCCAGATCTGCCGGATCTCTGGCCAGGACTTAGGGGGCAGTTACAGGCCCAGGGCCGGATTCAGGGGCCACTGGACAGCCCTCAGATCACCGCCACCGCCCGTGGTAAAACCCTCGGTTATGGGGATCTGAGTCTGGGCCAGGTGGACCTGGATCTGCAGGCCGGCCTGTCCCCCCAAAGTCCCCTGACACTCAACCTCACCATTGCTGCCCTGACCCTGGAAGACACCCTGGACCTGACCCGGCTGACCCTGACTGGAGAAGGGCGGGGTGACGGGCATCGGATTCATCTGGATCTGGACGCCGATCAGGGGCAGTTGGGCCTGTCCCTGGCAGGTGGTCTGACAGCAACCGACCCGCCCGCATGGCGCGGCCAGCTTACCCGTATGAATCTGGATCAACCTCTGGCAGGTCTCTGGCAACTGGCGACCCCGGTCACCCTGCAAGCGGCCCCGGACAGGGCCGAAATGGGGCGTCTGTGCCTATTGCAGGCACCCGCCCGGCTGTGTCTGGAGGGCAGTTGGTCTGAGCAGGCGGGGGGTCGGGGTCAACTGACCCTGTCGGATCTGGCTCTGGCGAGCCTGTCTCCCCTGCTGCCTCCGAACCTGCAACTGGAGGGGCATCTGGATGCCCAGGCTGAACTGCGCCTGGATGAGCATCTGCGCCTGGAGGCTCAAGTGCTGCCCAGTGATGGTCATCTGCGTATCCTGGGACAGGATGGGGATGAGCAGACAGTGCCCTATCATCAGGCCCGGGCCGATGTCCGCATTGACCATCAGGATCTGGCAGCAACCCTGCAATTGGGTTTTCTGGAAGCGGGCACCCTCGATGCCAGGGTGGCACTCAGTCCCGACGCCGATGGCGCACTCACCCTGGCGGGCAGAGCCAGGGCGGATCTGACCGAACTGGGCTGGCTGGACATGCTGGTTCCCCAGATCCGGCATACATCGGGCCGGATCGGTGCTGACCTGATCCTTGGCGGCACCCTGGCCCAACCCCGGATGGAGGGAGAGATTGCCCTGACGGAGGCCCGTCTGGAGGTGCCGGACCTGGGCATCACTCTGGATGAGATGGCCCTGACCCTCACCCATCAGGGCAGCGAACGTCTGCAATTCGACGGCACGGTACGTTCCGGACCTGGCCGGCTGGCGCTCAACGGTCAGGTGATCATGGATGCAGACCGGGGCTATCCGGTCACCCTCACCCTCCGGGGTGACCGTTTTCAGGCAGCCCGGCGGCCTGACGTGACCTTGATGATCAGCCCGGACCTGCAACTGACGGTGTTGGGAGAGCGGCTCATTGTCACCGGTGATATTACCGTGCCCGAGGCCAGCATCACCCTGGTGGAGCTGCCCCAACAGGCGATATCAGTCTCCAGGGACGAAATCATCATCGACAGCGATCACGGGGAGGCTCCCCTGCCCCTGCAGGTGATTGCCCGGATCAGGCTCATTCTGGGGGATCAGGTACGCATCAGCGGCTTTGGCCTCAATGCCCGGCTCGGGGGCAACGTGATGGTGCAGGAGACGCCGGGCATGTCCACTCGCCTGGTGGGTGATATCCGGGTCATCGAGGGACGCTACAAGGCTTACGGCCAGGATTTGACGGTGGAACGGGGTGTTATCCTGTTTCAGGGACCACCGGACAATCCGGGGCTGAATCTGCGGGCCTTGCGCCAGGTGCCCGCCCATGACGTGGTGGTGGGTCTGGAAATCGCCGGCACCCTGGATGCCCCCCGCTCCAGAGTGTTCTCCGATCCACCGATGGAAGACAGTGATGCCCTCTCCTTTCTGGTCACCGGTCGTCCTCTGTCCGGCGCCCGGGGAGAAACGGATGCCAATGCCATTCTCTCCGCCATAGCCATGTACGGCATCGAGCAGGGTGGATTCATCACCGACCGGATTGGCCGGCAGCTGGGACTGGATGAATTTACGGTGGATACCGGCACGGAACTGGAAGGGGCTGCCCTGATGATGGGGCGCTATCTTTCACCGCGACTTTATCTGCGCTATGCGGTGGGCCTGTTCGAGCGCAGCACCACGGTCATGCTCAATTACCAGCTTTCCCGTACTCTGAGCCTGGAAACCCGGTCCGCCGCCGATGCCCAAAGCATGGATCTGATCTATCGGCGGGAACGCTGAACAGGACATCATCCTCCACACTGGACACAGGACACCCAACATGGCCGAAATGACTTTTATGGGCGCTGCCGGCGAAGTGACCGGCTCCTGCTACCTGCTACGCACCGCCCACACCCAGCTGTTGCTGGAATGCGGGATTCAGCAGGGAGGCGCCGACGCCGACCGGGCCAACCGGCGCTCCCTGGCGGAGCTGGCAAAAAAGATCGACGCCGTGGTGCTTTCCCACGGTCACCTGGACCATGCCGGGCTACTGCCCAAGCTGGTCCGTGACGGGTTTCAGGGGCCTGTCTACTGCACCGTGGCCACGTTGGAACTTCTGGAGATCATGCTCAAGGATGCAGCCCATGTGATGGCCAAGGACATCGAATGGGAAAACAAGTGGCGGGAACGGGCCGGCAAGCCCCTGATCGAACCGGTGTACACCCAGGATGATGTGGAGGCCACCCTGGCCCTGTGTCAGCCCTTGCTCTATGGCGCCCCCACCACCATCGCCCCCGACCTGCGCCTGATCTACCATGACGCCGGTCATATCCTGGGTTCGGCCATCGTCGAACTGATGATAGAGGACGGGGGTCGCACCCGGCATCTGGTGTTTTCCGGCGATCTGGGCAACCCGGATTCGGTGCTCATGTACAAACCGGCCTCGATGAAACATGCCGATGTGGTGCTGATGGAGAGCACCTACGGTGACCGTGACCATCGTCCCCTGGCGGATACGGTGGAAGAACTGGCAAACATTCTGGAACAGGCGAACCGGGATGGCGGCAATGTGCTGATCCCTGCCTTTGCCGTGGGCCGTACCCAGGAAATGCTCTATCACCTGAGCATGCTGTACCATCAAGGACGCCTGCCCCAGCAGAAGATATTTCTGGACAGCCCCATGGGCATTCAGGTGACGGAACTCTATGGCCGTCGGCGCAACCAGCTCAATGGCGGAGACATCAAAGCCCTCAGTCAGGCCGCAGGCAGTGACCTGGACCATGCCCTGCCCATTTTGCAGTTCACCCGCCGTGTGGATGAATCCATGGCCATCAACCGGATCAAGTCCGGGGCCATCATCATCGCCGGCGCCGGCATGTGCACCGGTGGGCGCATCCGCCACCATCTCAAGTACAACCTGTGGCGCAAGCAGAACCATGTGGTGATTGTGGGCTTCCAGGCCAAGGGCAGCCTGGGCCGACTGCTGGTGGATGGGGTTGAGCGGGTCAAGCTGCTGGGCAGCGAAGTGGCGGTCAAGGCCCGGATACATACCCTGGGCGGTTTTTCCGCCCATGCCGGGCAGAGTCAGCTGGTGGGCTGGGCCAAGGGGTTCAAGGGCAAACCGGTGTTCTACATGGTTCACGGAGAGCCCCAGGCCCGGGATGCCCTGGCCGAGTTGCTGCGCAAGACGCACGGCATTGATGCCCGGGTACCGGAGTACGGGGAGACCATCACCCTTTAGCCGAGGTGATGCCCCTTCATCCCCAGCCCTTCTCCCAGGGGGAGAAGGGAGGGCCTCGCCATGGGCAAATCAAGCCCCCAGGGAAGGATGCAGGGAAAGCCCCTCTCCCCTTGCGGGAGAGGGGTTGGGGTGAGGGGAACGCCAAACAACCTACCGCTTCACCTGCAACTGGGAAATATCCCGCACCGCCCCCTGGGCCGCGGAAGTGGCCATCAGGGCATAGGCCCTGAGGGCCTGACTCACCACCCGCTGCCGATCCACCGGCTGCCAGGCCCGCTCGCCCCGCTGCTCCATGGCAGCCCGCCGACGCTCCAGTTCCCCATCCTCCACGGCAATGCGAATCACCCGCGCCGGGATGTCAATCTCGATGACATCCCCCTCCTCCACCAGACCGATGTTGCCGCCCTCCGCGGCTTCCGGTGACACGTGCCCGATGGACAGACCCGAGGTACCGCCGGAAAAACGGCCATCCGTCACCAGGGCACAGACCTTGCCCAGCCCCTTGGATTTCAGGTAACTGGTGGGATAGAGCATCTCCTGCATCCCCGGCCCGCCGCGGGGGCCTTCATAACGGATGATCACCACATCCCCCGCCTTCACCTGATCCCCCAGGATCGCCGCCACGGCATCGTCCTGACTTTCGAACACCCGGGCAGGGCCGGAGAACTTCAGAATGCTCTCGTCCACGCCGGCGGTCTTGACGATACAGCCCTCCGGGGCCAGATTGCCGTAGAGCACCGCCAGCCCGCCATCCTGGGAATAGGCGTGGGCCACCGAACGAATGCACCCACCGATCCGGTCCAGATCCAGGGTGTCCCAGCGCCGGGACTGGGAAAATGCCTCCTGGGTGGGCACACCGCCGGGGGCGGCCAGGAAACGCTCATGAGCCTCGGCGGCATCGCTGCGGGCCACATCCCAGCGTGCCAGGGCATCGGCCAGGGTGGGACTGTGGACGGTGGCCACGTTCCGATGCAGCAACCCCACTTGATCCAGTTCCCCCAGGATGGCCAGCACGCCGCCAGCCCGGTGCACGTCCTCCATGTGATACTGCTGGGTGGCCGGGGCCACCTTGCAGATGTTGGGCACCTTGCGGGAGAGGCGGTCGATGTCCGCCATGGTGAAATCCACCTCCCCTTCCCGGGCCGCCGCCAGCAGGTGCAGCACGGTGTTGGTGGAGCCCCCCATGGCGATGTCCAGGCTCATGGCATTCTCGAAAGCCTCGCGGCTGGCGATGGCCCGGGGCAACACGGAAGCATCGTCCTGCTCGTAGTAACGCCGGGCCAGATCCACCACCAGGCGCCCCGCCTCCAGGAACAGCTCCCGGCGCCCGGCATGGGTCGCCAGCAGGGAGCCGTTGCCGGGCAGGGACAGGCCCAGGGCCTCGGTGAGGCAGTTCATGGAATTGGCGGTGAACATGCCGGAACAGGAACCGCAGGTGGGGCAGGCGGAGCGCTCGTACTCCATCACGGTGTCGTCGCTCTCCTGGGGGTTGGCGGCGGCCACCATGGCATCCACCAGGTCCAGACTGATGACCTTATCGCCCCGGGTCACCTTGCCCGCCTCCATGGGGCCGCCGGAGACGAAGACCACCGGGATGTTCAGCCGCATGGCGGCATTGAGCATACCGGGGGTGATCTTGTCGCAATTGGAGATGCATACCAGGGCATCGGCGCAATGGGCATTGACCATGTACTCCACCGCGTCGGCAATCAGCTCCCGGGACGGCAGGGAATAGAGCATGCCGCCGTGGCCCATGGCGATGCCGTCGTCCACGGCGATGGTGTTGAATTCCTTGGCCACGCCGCCGGCCTTCTCGATCTCGCGGGCCACCAGTTGCCCCAGGTCCTTGAGATGCACATGACCGGGGACGAACTGGGTGAACGAGTTGGCAATGGCGATGATGGGCTTGCCGAAGTCGCCGTCCTTCATGCCGGTGGCACGCCACAGGGCGCGGGCGCCAGCCATGTTGCGGCCATGGGTGGAGGTGCGGGATCTGTACTGGGGCATGGTAAACTCCGAAGTGCTGCCAAGACCGCACAGTTTACACCGTCCACTGAGAATAGTTATGGTCGGTCAATGAACACATCCCAACGATTCCTGACGCTGCTGTCGCTACTGCTGGTCACCGCCTGCCTGCCCCCCCAGGCCCAGGACAGGCACGGGGCGGCAGCCGACCTGGCCGTCATTTCCCTGCACATCGGTGACCATCCCCTGACTGCCGAAGTGGCCGACACCGCGCCCCTGCGCGCCCAGGGACTCATGTTCCGGGAGTCCCTGCCTCCGGACCACGGCATGCTCTTCGTCTGGGAACAGCCCGAGCCGGTGGCCATGTGGATGCTCAACACGCCCCTGCCCCTGTCGGTTGCCTTCATCGACGAGCAAGGGCGAATACTGAACATCGCCCGGATGCAGCCCCACAGTCGCACCCTGCACCATGCCGCCGGCCCGACCCGCTATGCCCTGGAAATGCAGCAGGGATGGTTCGAGGATCGCGGGATTCAGTCCGGTGATCAGGTACAAGGACTGCCGGGCCACTGAGGGCAAGGCACATCACCGCCGCCGCATCAGGTCCAGACGTCGCACCAAGTCCTTCATAATGGCCTGATACAACCCCTCCTTGAGTACCTCATCTTCCACCCCCGCATCCAGACTGGGGTTATCGTTCACCTCGATCACCATGACACCCCGGTCGGTCTGCTTGAGATCCACCCCGTACAGGCCGTCACCAATCAGGTTGGCGGCCTTGAGGGCCGTCTTCAGCACCACGGGAGGCGCCTGATCCACCGGCAGGGTACGAAAGCCCCCCTGACGCAGGCTGCCCTTGGCCTGGTGGTTGACGATCTGCCAGTGTTTCTTGGACATCAGGTACTGGCACACATACAGGGGCTGCTTGTTCAGTATCCCCACCCGCCAGTCAAATTCCGTGTAAACGAATTCCTGGGCCAGGATCAGATCCGACTCCTTGAACAGGCGCTTGCTGATCTCTTCCAGCTCCGCCCGGTCCTCCGCCTTGAACACCCCACGGGAAAAGGACCCGTCGGGAATCTTCAGCACCACCGGATAACCGATCACCTCCTCGGCCGCCAGGATATTTTCCTTGCGCAGGATCAGGGTCCTGGGCGTGGGCACCTTCTGTCCCGCCAGCAGTTCCGCCAGGTAGACCTTGTTGGTGCACTTGAGGATGGAATCCGGATCATCAATCACCACCATCCCCTCGCCGTCCGCCTTGCGGGCGAAACGGTAGGTGTAATGGTCGATCCGGGTGGTCTCGCGGATGAACAGGGCGTCGTACTCGGCCAGCCGACCGAAATCCTTGCGGTCGATCAGATCCACCTCCAGACCCAGGGCCTTGCCCTGGCGAACGAACTGGTTCAGGGCCGCCCGGTTCGACGGCGGCAGGTCCTCGTCCGGGTTCTGCAGGATGGCCAGATCGTACTTGAAGTTGCGCGGCCCCCTGGGCTTGCGCCAGGGGCGCTTGAGGTAATTGTCCAGGGCCTCGAAAAAGGCCGTTTCCTGCTCCGGGGTCAGACTGTTGAGGGCCAGGGGCTTGATGGCATCGATGCGCCACTGGCCCACCAGTTTAAATTCCACCTTGAACAGGGGCGCCCGAAAAATGGAGAACAACTGCTGGCCGATCTCGTGCATTTCCTTGGGCGCACATTGGCCGAAGAAGACCGTCATCTCAAAAGCGGTGGGCTGCAGGCCGACGCGCTTGCGACCCAGCACCCGGGCCACCTTGCGGTCGATGTCCTCGGTATCCAGGCTGTAGATGGATTTCCTGGACAGATCCTGCAGGGTGCGCACCGTGGGCACCACCTTGTGCTGGCGGGCCTCCGCCAGCAGGGAGCAGTAATACCCCTCGCTCAGGTAGCGGTGGCTGCGGCACAGGTTGATGACCCGTAAACGGGTATGACTGGAATACCTGGGATTGGTGAGGTAGTCCTCGGCCACCACCACGGGGTATTCGGGGAAATGGGGCTTCCAGTCCCCCGGCTGCTCGATGAGCAGGACGTGATCCGACATGAATGATGTTCTCCTTATGAGTGAGGGGGAGGCTCAGGAACGAGGATAGACCACCAGCACGGCCTTGAGCCCGGCCTTGCCGTAGCGGGCCATGCGCTCGAAATCCCGCTGCAGGATGGGCATGTTGATGGAATCCGTGGGGGTTTCACCGTTGTCGTCATCCACGAAGGGATCGTGCACATAGATGAAGTGATCATCAAACCCGGTCACCACCACCCAGTGGGGAAACTTCTCGCCGTAGATCTGGTAGGAACTGATCAGCACCACCGGAATGCCGCCGGCCTCGAAACGGGCACGCAGGTCCGCCGCGCTCAGGGTGCCGTAGCGGAGGGGCACCCCCAGTTCCCGCAATTCATCCAGCATGTCCTCCTGCACCAGTCGCATGACCGCCTTCTTTTCCTCGCTGCGCACGGAGTCCAGCAGGGGCATGCGCTCATCACTCAGGGTCAGCTCCACGCCAAAACCGCGATGGGCGGCGGAAAGCGCCAGTCCGAACGGACCACAGCCGCCGTGTCCCGAGGTCATGAAAATGGTGGTGGCCTCCCGCCACAGACGCAACTCCAGACGCCGATCCATGGTCATGGCCCCATCCAGCGCCTTCATGGCCATCATCAGGGAGGATGGCCCGCAGGTAAAATCCAGGGTCTGTTCGTAGAAAGGCACCCGCACCATGTCCGGCCGCAGATGAGGCGCCAGGGATTTTTCATAGCGCCAAGCATCCATGTGGTCTTCGTAATAATCCCCGTACTCGCCGAAACGACGATACCCCAGGGACTCGAACAGACGGATGGAGGCCTGATTGTCCTTGCGGATCTCCAGGCGCAGATAGGCGCAGTCCCGTTCCCGGGCCTGGGCCTCGGCGATCTCCACCAGTTGCCGGCCAACGCGCCGTCCCCGAGCCGCGTCATCCACGGCAATGGAATACAGGCGGGCCATGGACGTGCCGCGACTGAACAGCAGCAGCACATATCCCAAAACCCCCTCGCCTTCGTCAAACACCAAGGTATGGGCCTTGCCCTTGGTCAGCAGGTAGCGAAACTGGCGGCGGGAGAGCCGGTCACTGGCAAAGCAACGTTGCTCGATCGCCAGCAGAGCGGAGATATCGGAAAGCCGGGCGGGGCGGATCACGGGAGGCGGACCAGGGCGGAAGGATGCCAAAACAGGCAGGGAGGGACAGCAGGAATTCTACACCCGTTGAGCGCAAAACACAGGACCAAACCGGTTTCGCCGCCGCCGGGGATGTCGGGCCAAAGGGGCTTCCATTAGGATATGGCCCTTTCCCATGGGCTTTTTCAGGACGCCAAGGTATTGAAACACACCCCCATCGCCCCCCATGTCGCCTGGTTCCGCGACGCCGCCCCCTATATCAACGCCCATCGGGATCGCACCTTCGTGATCGCCTTCGGCGGCGAGGCGGCGCTGCAGCCGGGATTTGCCACCCTGCTCCATGACATCGCCATCCTGCAGACCCTGGGGGTCCGGCTGGTGCTGGTCCACGGCGCCCGCCCTCAGATCGAGGAACGCCTGCGGGACAAAGGTGCAGAAATCCGCTACGTCAACGGCCTGCGGATCACCGATGAACAGGCCCTGCGGGCGGTGAAGGAGGCGGCCGGTTCCCTGCGGGTGGAGATCGAGGCCCTGCTGTCCATGGGGCTGGCCAATACCCCCATGTCCGGGGTCCGGGTCCGGGTTTCCTCCGGCAATTTCGTCACCGCCCGCCCCCTGGGGGTACGGGACGGGGTGGACTACCAACACACCGGCGAGGTACGCCGGGTGGATACGGAGGGCCTGCGGCGCCACCTGCAGTCCGGTGAAATGGTCCTGTTGCCGCCCATGGGCTATTCCCCCACGGGAGAAATCTTCAACCTGAGTGCCGAGGACGTGGCGGTGGCTGCTGCCATTGCCCTCAAGGCAGACAAGCTGATTTTTTTCAGTGATCCCGAGGAACTGCGGGATGAAGAACACATTCCCATCACCCATTTGACGGCGGATCAGGCCCAGGCCCAACTGCAGGGGCAACGTCCGATCCCCGAAGAATTGGCGCTGCATCTGCGCAGCGCCATCACAGCTTGTCGTCAGGGCGTGGCCAGGGTACATATCGTGGACCGGCGTCAGGACGGCGCCCTGCTGATGGAACTGTATACCCGGGAAGGGGCCGGCACCCTGGTCACCGGCGAGCGTTACGAGCGGCTACGGCCCGCCCGGATTGAGGACGTGGGCGGCATCCTGGAACTGATTCAGCCCCTGGAGGCCCAGGGCATTCTGGTGCGACGCTCCAGGGAACAACTGGAACTGGAAATCGAACGGTTTGCCGTCATTGAACAGGACGGCATGATTCTGGCCTGTGCGGCCCTGTATCCGTTCGTGGAGGAGCAGGTGGGAGAGTTGGCCTGTGTGGCGGTCCATACCGACTACCGGGGGGCCGGGCGTGCCGAAACATTGGCAGAATACCTAGAAGCCCAGGCCAGGGCCATGGGCATCAGCCGCCTGTTTGTACTCACCACACGCACGGCCCACTGGTTCCGGGAACGGGGGTTTGAAGCGGGCAATCTTGAAGACCTGCCCATCAGTCGCCGCCAAATGTACAACTACCAGCGCAATTCCAAGATCTTCATCAAGCCGCTGCCGGCGGCCCGACGCAAACCGGGCTGATCAGGAGAAGCGCTCGTCCCGTTCATGCCGCTCCTGAGCCTCGATGCACAGGGTGGCAATGGGACGGGCCTCCAGACGACGCAGGCCGATGGGCTCGCCGGTTTCATCGCAATAGCCGTAGCTGCCGTCATCGATGCGCCGCAGGGCGGCATCGATCTTGCCGAGCAGCTTGCGATAACGGTCCCGGGTGCGCAGTTCCAGACTGGCATCGCTTTCGCGGCTGGCCCGGTCGTTGGGATCCGGCTCCCGCCACTGCTCCTCCCGCAGGTTACGGATGGTCTGTTCCGACTCCTCCAGCAACGCATCGCGCCACTGCAGCAACTGACGACGAAAATAGGCCAGATGTCGAGGAGACATGTAGGGTTCGTCCTCACCGGGGCGGTACCCCTCGGGCAGATCGACGTTCATCACGGATCCTCGCTGCCGACAAGACCGGAAATGGTCAAGTGATCCAGTATATCCCCCATTTCCCGACGGGGGAAAAGACTTCAGCGTTTTCTGGCCAGGGTGAGTCCATCACCGATGGGC
The DNA here is from genome assembly GCF_900110965.1 of Ectothiorhodospira magna. GTDB lineage: Bacteria > Pseudomonadota > Gammaproteobacteria > Ectothiorhodospirales > Ectothiorhodospiraceae > Ectothiorhodospira > Ectothiorhodospira magna. The sequence goes on along the minus strand of NZ_FOFO01000010.1, from coordinate 7,279 downwards.
ACCAGACTCAGGGTGACCGCCGGATCTTCGTGAATCAGGGCATTGAAAGCACGGATGGCCTCGGTGTCCGGCTCGTGGTCGTCAGGGTCTGCCACCCGTCCAGCCCACAGGGTGTTGTCCAGACAAATCAGCCCTCCAGGGCGCATCAGTCGCAGACAACGGCGGTAATAATGGGCGTAGTTCAGTTTATCCGCATCAATGAAGGCCAGATCGAAAGTGCCACAGGCCCCATCCGCCAACAGGCTATCCAGGGTATCCAGGGCAGGGGCCAGACGCAGTTCAATGCGATCCCCCAGTCCTGCCTCGTCCCAGTAACGCTGGGCAATGGCAGTCCAGGCGGGGTTGATATCGCAACATAACAGGCGCCCCTCTTCCGGCAATGCCCCCGCCAGCCACAGGGCGCTGTAACCGGTAAAACTGCCGATTTCCAGAACCCGCCGGGCACCGGTCAACTCAACCAGCAACGCCAGAAACTGACCTTGTTCCGGAGCAATCTGGCACTGATGTTCGGGTAAATGGGCTGTTTCCTCCCGCAACCGCCGGTACAAGGGCGGCTCCCGCAGAGAAACAGACCACAGATAGACCTGCAGGCGATGATCCAGCTCCGTGGTGCGATTGGACATGCTCTTTTGTCTCCAAAACGAAGAATTCCATGCAATCTGTCAAGGCAGCGTCAAACAGTTCAGTTATACTCTGAAACCAAGCTGTCGTATATGTATCAAACTACCTGAGCACCGATGGAACCCGTTTGGGTCAAGGAGTTTTTTGATGAGCCTGAATGGACCCTTTGCCAGACCACAGCGTATCGTTCAGATTACCGACTTGCACCTGTGCGAACAGCCCGGAGACATCATGGATTCCGGCCTCAATACGGACCATAGCCTCCGTCAGGTACTGGACCGGATCCGGCGTCGGGAAAAGACACCAGACCTGATGCTGGTGACCGGAGACCTGGTCCATACACCGGCCCCGACCGCCTATCGGCGACTGCGGGCCCTGTTCAATCCCCTGCCCTGGCCCGTTCAGTGCCTGCCAGGGAATCACGATGAACCCCAGATGATGGAAGATGTCCTGTGCCGGGACAACATCAGCTGCCGCAAGGCGGTCTCCAGAGGGGAATGGCTGTTTGTGAACCTCTGCAGCGTGGTAGAAGGACAACCCCACGGCCTGCTGGCGGAGGGAGAACTGGCTTTTCTCGATGAAGTGCTGACCCGCCACCCGGCCCGCAACGCCCTGATCAGCCTTCATCATCCGGTGGTGTTTATAGGCAGCCCCTGGATAGATGCCATCAGCCTGCACAATACCGAGGCTTTTTTCGAAGTGGTGGACCGGCATCCGCAGGTGCGCGGCGTCTTGTTCGGCCATGTGCACCAGCGGGTGGAGCAGGTCCGCAACGGGGTCCGCTTGATGGGAACCCCCTCCACCTGTGTCCAGTTCACCCCCCGAACCCAAAAATTCAAGCTCGACCGCTTGCCCCCGGCTTACCGGCGCCTGGAACTCCATGCCAATGGTCATATCGATACCGAAGTGGTCCAGGTTCCCGATACGCCGCACCTGAAGCATCCGCCTACCTGGCGGGAGTCACCGGAAAATCGGGCCAGTATGGCCTGATCCGGCCCTCAATCACTGTCACTGGGACGGACCACCGGGCGACTGACGTTGTGCATCAACACCACAGACCGGGCCTGCAAGGGATAGACCTCATGGCTGTGGAACATGCGGTGGTCCGGTCGGGTGCCCCGAGGGTACACCGTATCCAGAAGCACTTCCCAGCGGGTGCGGGCGGGCTGGGCCGGCAGGCGGAAGGAAATCGGCTCATGACCGGCATTGAACAACAGGATCATGTCCGTATCCTTGACCCGCCGGCCCCGCTCGTCATATTCCTCGAACAGATCACCGGCGATGAACATGCCCAGACTGCGGGCAAAACCCTGCTGCCAGTCCTCTTCCTTCATCTCCTCGCCATCCGGGCGCAACCAGGCCAGATCTTTCACTTCTGCCCCCATGATGGGACGTCCCTGAAAGAAATGACGCCGGCGCAAGGCAGGATGATTGCGTCGTAGCCGGATCAGATACTGGGCAAACGGCACCAGATCGCGGCTCTGCTCGTCCAGTTCCCAATCTAGCCAGGACAGGGGAGTATCCTGGCAGTAAGCGTTGTTGTTACCCCGTTGAGACCGTCCCCGCTCATCACCAGCCAGTAACATGGGGATGCCCTGGGAGAGGAACAGAGTGGCCAGCATGTTGCGCTTTTGCTGCGCCCGCAGATCCAGCACCGCCTGGTCCTCGGTGGCCCCCTCCATACCGCAGTTCCAGGACAGGTTATGATTTTCCCCGTCCCGGTTGTCCTCCCCGTTGGCCTCATTATGCTTGTGGTTGTAGCTCACCAGATCTTCCAGGGTGAAGCCATCATGACAGGTGACAAAGTTGATGCTGGCATAGGGTCGCCGGCCACTGGATTCGTAAAGGTCCGAAGAACCGGTCAGGCGATAGGCCATATCCCCGATCAGGCCATGTTCTCCTTTCCAGAAGGCCCGCACGCTGTCCCGATAGCGGCCATTCCATTCGGTCCAGCCCACGGGAAAGTTACCCACCTGATACCCACCCTCTCCCAGGTCCCATGGCTCGGCAATCAGCTTGACCTGAGACAGCACCGGATCTTGATGGATGATGTCGAAAAAAGCCCCCAGCCGGTCCACTTCGTGCAGCTCCCGCGCCAGTGCCGAGGCCAGATCGAAGCGAAAGCCGTCCACATGCATTTCCTGCACCCAGTAGCGCAAGGAATCCATGATGAGTTGCAACACCCTGGGGTGGCGCATGTTGAGGGTATTGCCACAGCCGGTGTAATCCATGTAATAGCGACGATCCTCCGGCACCAGCCGGTAATAGGCGCTGTTGTCGATACCCCGAAAGGACAGGGTCGGTCCCAGGTGACTGCCCTCGGCGGTGTGGTTGTACACCACATCCAGAATCACCTCGATGCCGGCGGTATGGAGGGTCTTCACCATGGTTTTGAATTCATTGACATGGCCCGAGGCGCAGTAACGCATGTCCGGGGCAAAGAACCCCATGGAGTTGTAGCCCCAGTAGTTGCGAAGCCCCTTTTCCACCAGATGCCGGTCGTCCAGAAAGGCGTGTACCGGCATGATCTCCACCGCCGTCACCCCCAGGCGCTGCAGATAGGAAATCACCGGCGCCGTGGCCAACCCGGCATAGGTGCCCCGCAGGGAGGTATGCACATGGGGATGCAGGGCAGTAAATCCCTTGACATGCAGTTCATAGATCACCGTTTCATGCCAGGGGGTGCGGGGCAACCGGTCATCACCCCAGGTAAAGGCGGTGTCGATCACCTGACACTTGGGCATACCGGTGGCAGAATCGCGGCGATCGATCTGCAAATCTTCCAGATCGGACCCAATCCGGTAGCCAAACAGGGCATCACTCCAGCGCACCTGACCATGAAAGGCCTTGGCGTAAGGGTCCAGCAACAGTTTGTTTGGATTGAACCGATGCCCGGCTTCTGGCGCATAGGGCCCGTAGACCCGATAACCGTAGAGCAACCCTGGCCGGGCCTCGGGCAGATAGCAGTGAAAAACCTGATCGGTCTGCCAGCGCATTTCGATGCGCTCCAGCTCCCGCCGGCCATTGGGATCGAAAAGACACAGTTCCACCTTTTCGGCATGTTCTGAAAACAGGGCGAAATTCACCCCTTCACCGTCCCAGGTGGCCCCGAGCGGATAAGGACTCCCAGGCCAGATGGCCCAGTTGGAATGGGGCATACAACATACCTTCCGCACCCGGCTTGGGTGCGCGTTTGAATCTATCGGATACTGCCCTGCAGTATAGGGTTCTGTGGAAACCCACCGCAATCACGCCCCGGACAGACATGCCATAGTCAACTACCCCCGACTGAAGCCGGGGGCTTGTGAGAGCAAGCCGGGTTGACCAGGGAAAGCGGTGAAAGTCCGCTACGTTTGCAACAGGTCGTCAAGACCCACCGGCGGATGCTGCCTCAGTCCGCCGCTCTGGAAGGCTGGGATCATGCTGGCGAAAAGTAAAGCGCCGAAGGTTCCAGCCGCCGCGAAAGCGGGAGCCGGTTGCAGACATTCCCAAGGGGAGATGGGGCGCAAGCCCCACGTCACTGGACTCGTAAGGGTTCTATTTTAGGAGGTTTGAAATGGCGGTTTTGGTACTGGACAAGAGGAAAAAGCCCCTGATGCCCTGCTCGGAGAAGCGGGCACGGTTGCTGCTGGAGCGGGGCCAGGCCGTGGTCCACCGGATGCATCCGTTCACCATCCGGCTCAAGGATCGCACGGTGGAAGAATCTGTGCTGCAACCCATCCAGATCAAGATTGACCCCGGCAGCAAGACCACCGGAGTCACGGTGATCCGGGAGGATGATGCTGATCCAGAGCATCAGCAGGTACTGATGCTGATGGAAATCGAGCATCGGGGCCAACAGATCCGTGAACATTTGACTCAGCGCCGGGCCTTTCGACGGCGGCGCAGGGGACAGTTGCGCCACCGGCAGTTTCAATATCCAGACCCGAGAGGGTGTGGTTCAGGGAATTTCACACCGCCATTGCCGCCTGCTACAAAGAGCTGATGGCTATGGCTATACCTTTCAACCCAAACTGATACAGGAGGACGCGACCAGGGCCGCGTAATCGTGCTGCGCACGATGCGCTATCCCTCCCCGCCCTGAAGGACGGGGTTTCTCGCGCAAAATGATGAAAAGCCACTCTCCTCCCGGCAACACACGTCGCGCCGACCTCCATGCCTGGCTGCAGGGCCTTCTTGGAGAAGATGCCCCAATGCCCCGACTGTTGTCTGCCGATGCCAGTTTCCGGCGCTATTACCGCATTTGGGAATATAACCGCAGCTGGGTGATCATGGATGCGCCACCGGACCGGGAATCCGTCAGCGACTTTGCCAGTATCGGCCAGATCCTGCTGGCATTGGGCCTGAGTGCGCCCCGTATTCATGCCCTGGAACCGGCGCAAGGATTCGCGCTGCTGGAAGATTTCGGCGACCACACCTTCAGTCGGGCTTTGACCGATGGGGCCGATGAACAGGGCCTCTACCGTCTGGCCACTGATGTTCTGATCACCCTGCACCGAAACTGGAGCCACCACCATGCCTGCCATGTGGCCCCCTACAGTGACACCATACTGCTCAACGAGGCGATGCTGCTGCTGGACTGGTACTGGCCCGAAGCCCTGGGGGAATGCTGCCCGGAACCGGTGCGTCAGGCCTTTATTGACGCCTGGCAAGACATCCTGCCTCAAACCGGCGCCCTGCCCCAGACCCTGGTACTGAGGGACTACCATGTGGATAACCTGATGGTCCTTCCTGGCCGGCAGGGGGTCGCCGCCTGTGGCCTGCTGGACTTTCAGGACGCCCTCATCGGGTCCCCGGCCTATGATCTGGTTTCCCTGCTGCAGGATGCCCGTCGTGACGTGACCCCCGCCGTGGCTGAAGCCATGGTGGCCCGCTACCGGGATGCCTTTCCCGGCCTGGATGCCAATGCCCTGGACGATAGTTTCTGGATTCTGGGCGCCCAGCGCACCACCAAGATCATCGGCATCTTCACCCGGCTCTGGCGTCGGGATGGCAAACCCGCCTACCTGCGCCATCTGCCCCGGCTCTGGCATCTGCTGGAGCAGGAACTGGCCCATCCTGCCCTGGCACCAGTACGGGCCTGGTATGACCAACACCTGCCCCATGTCCATCGCCTGGCCCTGGCCAGGGGTGGCGTGCACCAGCCCTGGGAACCCCAGCCCCTGACCGGGGCATCACCCTTGTCGGGAGGCTCGGGCTTATGCGCGCCATGATTCTGGCTGCCGGGCGCGGTGAACGCATGCGCCCACTCACCGACCATACCCCCAAACCCCTGTTACCGGTGGCCGGTCGCCCTCTGATCGAGCATCACCTGGCGCGACTGGCCCAGGCCGGTTATCAGGATGTGGTCATCAATCTGGCCCATCTGGGGGCGAAAATCCGCCAGCACCTCAAGGATGGCAGTACCTGGGGCTTACGTCTGTGGTATTCCCCGGAAACCGAGGCGCTGGAAACCGGAGGCGGCATTCTTCAGGCATTGCCCCTGCTCGGCCCGGACCCTTTTCTTGTGATCAATGGTGATGTCTGGACAGACCACCCCCTGACCCCGCCCACCCTGCCTGACAATGACCTGGCCCATCTGATCCTGGTAGACAATCCTCCCCATCATCCCACGGGGGATTTTCATGAACATCAGGGGCGGATTCAGGCGGACGGTACACCCCGTCTCACCTTTGCCGGCATTGGCTGGTATCGTCCTGCCCTGTTTGCCCACAGCCAGCCTGGCCGCTTTCCCCTGGCGCCCCTGCTGCGCACCGCGATGCACCAGGGGCGGGTGGGCGGCCAGCATCATCGAGGCATCTGGGAGGATGTGGGCACCGTGGCACGACTGCAGGCATTGAACGCACGGTTTGGCCATTCACCACAGGACTGGTCGCCCCCCCCCGATACGGGCTAGAATTTCAGGTCATCAAGGATTTATCCGTCATACCGCGACAGTCACAAGGTATCGCCATGCATCTTCCCAAGCCTCCCATCCTGCTGCCCCTGGGCGTCGGCCTGCGCCTGCTGCCGGATGCCGTCCATACCCGGGTTTTTTCTGCCCTGATGAACCATATGCTCAAGGGGCAACCTGCCGCCGATGAACTGGGGCCACTGGAAGGCAAGCGTATTTGCCTGGCGGTCACCGATCACGCCGGCAGCATTTGTTTCCGGGTCAAAAATGGCGGTGTCACCCACTGGGACTGCAAGGCGGACAATGACTGGGATGTGCGTATCCGGGGCCGTCTGGAAGATTTCTGGCGTCTGGCCACCCGCAGCGAGGACCCGGACACCCTGTTCTTCAGTCGCCGACTGGATCTGGAAGGGGAAACCGAAGCGGGCCTGTACCTGAAAAATCTGCTGGATACCGCTGAGCCGGACTGGGAAAGCCATATCCATGCGGTGCTGGGACAGCGGGCCGGCACCCAGGCGGTCAAGATGCTCAATCATCTGGGTCTGGGGCGTTACCTGCCCGGTGGCCTGCACCCTGCCGGTCATTGAGCAAACCGGCCACCATAACCACCATAGTGACATTGCAGGGGCAGCCTGTGGCCAGAGCCATAGGCTGCCCCTGCAATGGCGTATCAGCAAAAACCCGCGTGAACCCTCGCCCACTCGGGCGGGGAGGTCAGCGGGGGCCGCGCAAGCGGCCCTATTTTTGTGTCTTCTGCCCCTGAAC
>NZ_FOFO01000027.1 GCF_900110965.1 Ectothiorhodospira magna | reverse complement strand
TGAACCCTCGCCCACTCGGGCGGGGAGGTCAGCGGGGGCCGCGCAAGCGGCCCTATTTTTGTGTCTTCTGCCCCTGAACATAGGCTTTCAACGTTTCGATAGTCACCCCGCGCTACAAGCGAAATACGATCTCGACCACAGCGCGGCGCTCTTGCTGAGGCGCGGAATACGAGTGACGCTGTGCCGCCCTCGTCGGTAGACTGCATCCGCACTCACTTGAAATCCCCTGTTATCGCTATTAATCTATGGCTATTGTAGCAGCGAGCACTGACATGCTGAAGGCCACAAAGATTACGCATCTACCCCACGACCGAACAGGCGGCATTTCTGAACTACCAGTTCGGCGCGGTGCGCTTTGTCTATAACACCGGCCTTCGCATCATATCCCATCGCTACCAACACCACGGCCAGTCGTTGAGCACCAAACACGACATCAAGAAGCTGTTGCCGGTCGCCAAGAAATCGCGCAAGTATAGCTGGCTCAAAGACGCGGATTCCATGGCCCTCCAGCAGGCGTGCCTGAACCTGGATCATGCCTTCCAATGCTTCTTCGATCCCCAGCAGAAGGCCGGCTATCCGAGCTTCAAGAGCAAGCGGGGCAAATAGTCCAGCTATCACTGCGTCGGCGTCAAGGCCGGCGACGACTGGATCAAGGTGCCCAAGCTTGGACCGATCAGGGCCAGGGTGCACCGGAGGGTCGAGGGCACACTGAAAAGCATCACCCTGACCCGCACCGTCACCGGCAAGCACTACGCCTCCTTGCTGTTTGAAACGCACAAGAGGGACGCCATGCCGTTGAACGTCCGGTCGTGGGAATGCCCGACCTGCCACACACAGCATGACCGGGATATCAACGCGGCGCTGAACATCAAGCATCAAGGCATAGTAAAGTTGAAGGCGGAAGGGCTGTCCGTCTCTGCCCATGGAGGCTTGCGTAAGTCCGGCACATCGCCGGCTGCTGCCTGAGAAGTGGGAAGCCTCGCCCGTGGCGCGTCAGCGCTTAGGGCGGGGAGCAGTCACTTCGGGCATTGTTCTGCCTCGGGGTGCGGGGTCAGGGCCCGGTGGGCGGCTTCCTCCCCGGCGATACGGCCAAACACGGCGCCCACGGTCAAGGCGGCACCGGCCACGTAGCCGGTGCCCAGGACCGTGGGCGCCATGATCATGCCCGCCCCATGGAGACCGTCGCAGGGTTGACCATCGGCCATCATGATCCGTGCCTGGGCATCCACCCGGATGCCGTGACAGGTGAAGGTGATGCCCGGCGCCAGGGTCCAGGCATAAAAGGGGGGCGTGATCAGGGGCAGGGCATGGCGGGTCTTGGGCGGCTTTAGCCCCTCGGTGTGGCCGCCCTTCGGGCCATCGGGCCGCAGGGCGGCGTGGTAGTGATCCACCGTCTCCCGCAGGATGGCCGGGTTCAGACCCAGCATCCGGGCCAATGCCTCCAGGGTGTCCGCCTGCCGGGGGGGATAGAGGGAGGGGGGCGCCCGGCCCAGTCCCGTCGCGTCCAGGATCAGGTGGGCCCTGGCGCCGGGCAGGCGGGCCACCCGGCGCCCCCAGAAGGCATAACGGCGGGGGGTGATCTCCGCCCCTTCGTCCTGAAAGCGGCGTCCGTCCCGATCCACCACCAGACCCCAGGGCATGCCGTCCACCCGGGTGACGATGCCGCCGTCGGCGGCCGGGGCCTGGGCATTCACCGCCACCAGATGACAGGCCCCCGGCACCCCCGCCGGCGCCGCGCCCTGGGCCAGCAGGGACAGCAGGATTTCCCCCCGCACATGAGGGCTGCCGCGCACCGGAAAGGTGGCGGCGGCCTCACCCCAGGTCCGGGACAGGGCCTCGGGATTGGCCTGATAGCCGCCGCTGCAGATCACCACGGTGCGGGCCGACAGGGTCAATGATTCACCGTCCCGGCACGCCGGCAGGTGGTGACAAGGCGCCGTCCGCAGCCGGACGTCCAGCACCTTGGTGTCATGAAGGATCTTGACCCCCAGATCCTCGGCGGTGCGGGCCAGGGCATTGATCATGGCCCGGCCGCCCCCGAGAAAGAAGGCGGTCTTGCGGGACCAGGGCAGGGTGCCGCCCGTGATGGGTTCGAATCGCACCCCCTGGGCCTGCAGCCACTGGGGCAATTCCCGGGAACGCTCCGCCATCAGGCGGGCCAGGTCTTCATCCATGTGTCCGCCGCTGACCTGCCGCAGGTCCATGAGACAGTCCTCCACCGTATAACGGCCTGGAAACAGGGGCGAGGGGGCATCGTGGACCAGGCGCAGGTTACGGGAGTGACGGGCATTGCCCCCCAGCAGGTGACGGGGGGCGCTGTCCACCAGTTGTACCGAGGCCCCGGCCCGACGGGCGGCCAGGGCGGCACAGAAGGCGGCCATGCCACCGCCGATGACCAGCACATCGTTCATGGCCGGTGCCGGGTGCCCATGGGCTGACTGATCTCCCAGAGCCGGTCCAGGTCCAGATCCACCTCCAGTTGTGCCGCCAGGGCGTCCAGGGTGGCCTGGGTTTGCCGGGCGAAGTGCAGTTCACCGGCCTCGCCTCCCATGCGCCGGAGCCAGTGGCCCCGGAAGCCATCCCCGGTAAAGAGGCCATGCACATAGGCCCCCATGACCCGGCCATCGGCGGACTCCGCCCCGGTCGGCCCCCCATCCAGCATCAGCCAGGGGCGATCCAGTCCCGGCCCCGTGGTGCGCCCCATGTGCATCTCGTAGCCCCGCACCCGCTGGCCGCTGCGTTGATCCCGTTGATCCAGATCCCGCAGGCATTTGTCCCCGGTGATGGTGGTCTCCAGGTCCAGCAATCCCAGGCCCGGTGTCTCGCCGGGCGGCCCTTCCAGGCCCTGGGGGTCACGGACCACCCGGCCCAGCATCTGATAGCCGGCACACAGTCCCACCACGCCGCCCCCCTGGCGCACGTGGGCCAGGATGTCGATGTCCCAGCCCTCCCGTCGCAGCATCTCCAGGTCGGTGCGGGTGGCCTTGGACCCGGGCAGCAGCACCACGTCCGCCGCCCGTGGGATGGGTTCGCCGGGATTGACCCAGCACAGGTTCACCCCCGGTTCCGCCGCCAGCGGGTCCAGATCGTCGAAGTTGGCGATACGGGACAGCCGGGGTACGGCAATCATCAGACCCGATCCGGTGGAGGCACGGCGCTGGTCCAGGGCCAGGGAATCCTCCTGGGCCAGCCGGGCAGCCCCATCGAACCAGCGGACCAGACCTAGGCAGGGCCAGCCGGTGGCCCCGGTCATGTCCTCCCGGGCCGGGTGGAAAATCTTCGGGTCGCCCCGGAAGCGGTTGACGATATAGCCGCGCACCCGGTCCCGCTCCGAGGCGGTCCAGAGCTGGTGCGCCCCCAGTACCGAGGCGGTCATGCCGCCGCGGGCATCCTCCCCCAGCAGGGCCACGGGGATGTCCGCCGCCTCCGCCAGGCCCATGTTGGTGATGTCCCTGGCCCGCAGATAGCGCTCGGCGCCGCTGCCGGCCCCTTCCACCAGCACCAGATCCGCCTCGGCGGCCAGCCGTTGCAGGCTGTCCAGGACGGCGGGCATGAGGCCGGGCTTGAGTGTCTGGTAATCCGCGGCGGCCCAGTTGCCCAGCACCCGGCCCCGCAGCACCACCTGGCTGGTCAGGTCGCTCTGGGGTTTGAGCAGGACCGGATTCATGTGGACCGAGCAGGGGGCGCCGCAGGCCAGGGCCTGCAGGGCCTGGGCACGGCCGATCTCTCCCCTGGCCGGGCTGCCGTCGGCATCCGGCGGCGCGTCCGCGTCGATGGTGACGGCGGCGTTGTTGCTCATGTTCTGGGCCTTGAAGGGCCGCACCGTCAAACCCCGGCGGACATAGGCCCGACACAGCCCGGCCACCAGCAGGCTCTTGCCCACATCGGCACTGGTGCCCTGGATCATGAGGATGCGGGCCTGGGGCGGCCCCTTGCCGTGGGGGGTGAAGGAAATGGAATGCATCCGGTAGCCTGTGGTTGAGGGGGGCCGGCCTGTCCGGCGTCGATGGTCCGCCATGGTACCCAAATCGGGATCGGAGATTGAAGCGGGCCTTTGCCTTTGGAGGCCGGTTGCCGCACTATCAGCGGCAAGACCTGCGCATGCCACGGCTTGGGGGGCCGGCATGGACATCCCGACACTGTTTCTGATCATCGCACTGACCAACATTCTGTTGGCGGTGGCCATGTTATCCATGGCAGACCGCCCCGGTCACGAAGCCATGGGACCGTGGGCCCTGGCGACAGCGGCCAATGCCTGCGCCTACCTGGGGTTTATCTGGCAGGCCGATATGGTTCACCCCCTCCATCCTCTTCTGCTGCTGGTCTCCAACGGCCTTGTGGCGGTCTGGCTGGCCCTGATCGGCGAGGGGTTTCACCGGTTCTATCGGCGCCGACAACCCTGGGCCCGCTGGCTGCCGTGGGTGCCCCTGCCCATCGTACTGGTTGGCCTGTTGCCGCTGCTGGACAATTTCCAGGGCCGGGTTCTGTTTACGGCCATCATCCTGGCCGGCCAGACCCTGATTCTGCTGCTGATCGTGGTGCGTCATCGGGATGATACTCCCGGCCGGGGCCAGATCATCATCACCATCAGTCTGGCGGTACTGCTGCTCCTGTTGATCCTGCGGGCCCTGATGGCGGGGGTTGGCAGCCTGCGGGGCGCGACAGATATCCTGCAGACCAATGCCCTGCAGGTGTTTACCTTCCAGGCCGGGTTGCTGGTGCTGATCCTGATGGCCCTGGGGATGATCGTGATGGCCCAGGAACGGGCCACCCAGATTCTGGCCGCCAGCGAAAAACGCTTTCGCATCCTGTTCGAGGAATCCCGCCAACCCCAGACCCTGATGGATCGGCAGGGGCGTTTCACGGCGGCCAATCCGGCGGCCCTGGATTTGTTCCATCACCCCTCCGCCGAGTCGTTCATCGGCGGGTCGTTGAGCGATTTTGCACCGCCGATGCAGCCCGATGGCCGTGCATCCGTTGATCATGCACGGGACATGTGCCGGCGGACCCTGGATCGGGGCGGACATGAATGGGAGTGGCAGGGTCTGCGGAGCAACGGAGAACCTTTCGATGCCCTGCTCATGCTGACCGCCATTCATTACGAGGAACAGCCGCTGCTGCACGTCGCCTGGAACGACATCACCCGGCGCAAGGCCGCCGAGACGCAACTGCGCATCAACGAGGAAAAATTCCGTACCTTCGTGGAGGATGCCAACGACATCATCTATACCCTGAACCTGGATGGCACCTTCCAGTACCTTTCCCCCAACATCCGGGAGATTCTGGCCCAGGACCCGGAGGATTTTCTGGGGGGCTATTTCGCCGCCATTGTGCATCCTGACGACCTGCCGGCCTGTCAGGTGTTTCTGGAGCGGCTGTTGACCACCAAAAGCAAACAGAGCGGACTGGAATATCGGGTGCGGCACAAGACCGCCGGCTGGCGCTGGCATGTCACCAATGCCTCGCCCCTGTTTGACAAGGACGGGACCATCATCGGCATGCTGGGCATCGCCCACGATATCACCGAACGCAAGCGCCAGGAGGCCAGGATGATACACATGGCCCACCACGATCCCCTCACCGCTCTGCCCAACCGGACCTTGCTGTTCAATCGCCTGGATCAAATCATTACCGGAAACCGGAAAATAGACGACATGCTGGCGCTGCTGTTCCTTGATCTGGACAAGTTCAAGCCCATCAACGACACCCATGGCCATGCCGTCGGTGATCTGGTGCTGCAGCAGGCAGCGCGTCGCTTGCTCGATGCCGTGCGGGAAACCGACATGGTGGCCCGCATCGGTGGTGACGAGTTCATCATCATGCTGCCGGCGATCCGACAGATGGAACATGCCCTGCTGGTGGCGGAAAACATCCGCCAGACCCTTCAGGCGCCATTTTGTATCAACGGGCTGGAACTGGGCATCTCCACCAGCATCGGCATCGCCTTTTATCCCGAACACGGTCAGGACAGCCAGACCCTGGCCCAGCATGCGGACATCGCCATGTACCATGCCAAGCAGAGCGGCGCCGACCGGATCTGTCTCTATGAGCCGACGTTGCCCGCAGCGATCCGCTGATCCGGGATCAGGCGCCTTCGGCGGCCAGATGTCGGCACAGGATGTGATATTCATCCCGTAGCCGGGGCAGGAGCTCCTGGCGGATCCGATGCCATCCGTCATCGCCGCCGGCAGCCTGTTCGATGGCCTTGGCCACCGCCTGCAGACGCTCGGCGCTCATGTTGCCGGCGGCGCCGCCGAGGGTGTGGGCGGCGCGCCGGAGACGGTCGACATGACCGTCGGCACAGGCTGCATCCAGTTCGTCGAGAGTCTGGGGTATATCCGCGATAAAGGTATCCAGCAGCCGGCGCAGCAGGTCGGTATCCCCCAGCAGCCGTTCCAGCAGGGTGTCCCGGTTGAGGATGTGGCGATTGCCCCCGACGGGCGGGGGCGGGTCCGGGTGGACGGGCCGGCTTTCGGGCAGGTACCGTGCCAGCACCGTGGCCAGACGTGACGGGGACAAGGGCTTGGTGATGTAGTCATTCATCCCCGCCTGCAGGCAGCGCTCCTTGTCACCCTGCATGGCATGGGCGGTCATGGCAATGATGGGGATGTCCGCGGGCACCGCGGCCTGATCCAGGGCGCGGATGGCCCGGGTGGCCTGCAGGCCGTCCATCACCGGCATCTGCACATCCATCAGGATCAGGTCGTAGGGAATCTGGGTCACGGCCCTGACCGCCTCCTGGCCGTTGCCCACGGCATCGGCCTTGAAGCCCTGTTTCCTGAGCACCCCCAGGGCCACCTGCTGATTGATGCTGTTGTCCTCCACCAGCAAAATGCGTCCCCGACCCCGGTTCACTGTCGCCGCCGAAGGGTCTGTGGATGTCCGGGAACTGCGGGGGATGATGATGGGCGCGGAGGCCAGATCCTCGGGCCGGCTTGCCAGCAACCGCTGCAGCACTGCCAGCAGTTCCCGCTGGCGGACGGGCTTGGGCAGGCAGGCATGGAAGCCGGCGGCCTGCTGGCGGGCGGCGTCGCCGGCCCGGCTCAGGGAGGGCATGATCACCCGATACATCCCGGTCAGCCGGGCGTCGGTCCCCAGGGCCTGACCCAGGGTTTCCCCGTCCATCGACGGCATCTCCTGGTCAATCAGCAGCACCTGGGGGAGGCGGGCCTGTTCCAGGGCGTCATAGATCTTTCCCAGGGCGTCGGTGCCATTGTCGGCAGTGTCCACCGCCATCCCCCAGCGCCGCAGGGTGGTACGTAGCCATGCCTGCTGGGTGGGATGATCATCCACCACCAGCACCCGCACCCGGCGCAGGGCCACTGGGGGTGGGGCCTCTGGTTCGCCCTCCCGTAATGAGCAACGCACGGTGAACCAGAAGGTGGACCCCGCGCCTTCCTGGCTGTCCATGCCGATCTCGCCCTGCATCAGTTCCGCCAGCTGCCGGGAAATGGCCAGTCCCAGTCCGGTGCCACCATAGTTGCGGGTGGTGGACCCGTCCACCTGGGAAAACTTCTGAAACAGGAGGGCGGATTTATCCTGCGGGATGCCGATGCCGGTATCGGTGACGGTAAAGCGCAGCAGTACCGAGTCGGCCTCCTGGCTGGCCGGCCCCACCTGGATACTGACTTCACCCCGATGGGTGAATTTGATGGCATTGCCCACCAGATTGTTGAGAATCTGGCGCAGCCGGCCCGGATCGCCCCGCAGGTGAAGGGGCGTGTCCGGGTCCAGGGTGCAAATGAACTCCAGCCCCTTTTCATGGGCGGACACCGCCAGTGCCGAGGCCGCCTCATCCAGCATGTCCCGCAGGTCGAAGTCCAATGCCTCCAGGTCCAGCTTGCCCGCCTCGATCTTGGAAAAGTCCAGGATGTCGTTGATCAGGGTCAGCAGGGATTCGGCACTGTTGAGTATCGTCTCCGCATGGCGCCGCTGTTCGGTATCCAGATTGCTGTCCAGCAGCAGGCCGGTCATGCCGATCACCCCATTCATCGGGGTGCGGATTTCATGGCTCATGTTGGCCAGGAACTGGCCCTTGGCGGCATTGGCCCGCTCCGCCTGGGCCGCCATGTCCCGGGCATGGCGGATGGCCTCCCCCAGGCGCTGCTCCGCCACCTTGCGGTCGGTGACATCGCCGATATAGCCGTGCCACAGGGTGGAACCATCCTCCAGTCGCTGGGGCCGGGCGGTTCCCCGCAACCAGCGCAGCCCCTGTTGCGGCAGGACGACCCGGTAGTCACATTCCCAGATGCACAGGGTGAGGAAGGAATCGGTGATGCTCTGGGTGACCCGCTTGCGGTCATCGGGATGGATACGGGCAATGGCTTCACTGGCGTCTTCCCGGACTTCCTCGGGGGTGACTTCATAGATCTGCCAGATGTTGTCCGAGGCAAAGGGAAAGCATTGCCGGCCATCGGGAAAATACCGGTATTGGTAGATGACCCCTGGAATCTGCTGGGAGAGCTGCCGGAGCAGTTCGTGGCTTTCCCGCAGGGCCGCGTCCATCCGCTTGCGCTGGGTGATGTCCTGGTGGGTACCCATCATCAGCCGGGGTTTGCCCGTATCCGTCCAGCTGATCACCTTGCCCCGGTCCAGTACCCAGACCCAGTCCCCGTTGCGGTGCCGCATCCGGGATTCGAATTCGTAGTATTCCAGTTCGCCGGCAAAATGCCGTTCCAGCAGTGCGGCGCTGGCCTGGAGATCCTCCGGGTGGGCAAAGTGTTGCCAGGTGGCTATGGATACCGGGGACAACTCCTCCAGGGTATAGCCGACGATATCTGCCCAGCGTTCGTTGAAAATCGTCGCGCCGGTGGGTATGTCCCATTCCCAGGTGCCCACGTGGGTGCCCCGGATGATGTTCTCCAGCCGGTAGCGCTCCTCGGCCAGGGCCTGTTCCGTCTCCTTTTGCACCGTCTGGTCGTACAGGTAGCCGATGATCATGGTCAGCTCGCCCTGATCATCCCGCACCAGTCGGGTGAAATCGTAAAACCAGCGGTATTCCCCGGAATGGGTTCGCAGCCGGTAGGACTGCTCGTAGGTGTTGATCCGGTGGCTGATGTTGTACACCACTTCCGCGGCGGTACGGTCCCGGTCGTCGGGATGGATCAGGTCGGCATAGAAAAAATCCGCCGCCTGCATCTCCTGGGGGGTATAGCCCAAACTATCCACCACGTTGGAGGATGCCATGCGAACGGGCCAGTGCTCATCGGGGGACCATTCGATGATGAACACCGGCCCCGAGGCGAACAGGTTGAGTTCCCGCCGCAGCGCCTCCGCCGAGCGTTCGTGGTGGACCCGGGACTGGTCCAGCCAGCGCTTGCCGGCCAGGAGCAGCACCACGATGCCGGCAAAACCGGCCATCTCATTGAGCAGGATGATCATCCACGGCGGGTGAATCAGGCCGTGTTCCAGGGCATCGGTAACGGCATGGATCAGCAACAGCCCAAGTCCGCTGATCAGCCAGGGAACGATACCCCGGTGGGGGTCGGGGGCGATCAGACTGGGCCGCAGACCCAGCAGGAGGATAACCAGGGCAATCAACAGCACCAGAGCCCCATCAAAGAGCACCAGCGGAATACTCAACTCTCCGTCTCCCAGCGGCAGCCAGTGCCATTGGGCCAGGCCGACCCCCAGCCCCATCAACAGCCAGCCCGTGGCCAGGACGCGATGCCCTGCAGAACCCTGCAACCACCCTCTCAACTGCGACTGAAAATCCGACATAAATCGACCTGATGATCCATTGGCCCGTGCCCACCCATGAAGCAGCGAAACACCATCCCGGCCATCGATCATGCCGGGGCGGGCAAGGGAAGTCTAGCGGGCCAGGGCCAGCAGGGCGTCCAGATCCAGGTTTTCCTCGCAGTGATCCGCCAGGGCTTCCAGGGCTGCTTCCACCCGTGCTTCGTAATCCAGAGTGGACGCCTGGGCGCCCACCCGTGACAGCCAGGCGGCGCGGAAGCCGTCATCCCCGAAGATGCCGTGGACATAGCCGCCGGTGACCCGGCCATCAAGGGACACCGCCCCTTCCGGCCGCGGGCTGCCGTTGCCGTGGTCCAGCATCAGCCAGGGCCGTTCCAGGCCGGGGCCGTGGGTGCGCCCCATGTGCATCTCGTAACCGGTGACCCGGCAGCCGCTCAGGGTGTCCCGGGCATCCAGTTCAATGAGGGTTTTCTCGGCGCCGATCTCCGTGTCCAGGTCCAGCAGGCCCAGCCCGGGGGTTTCTCCCGGTTCACCCTCGATGCCCCGGGGGTCCCGTACCACCTTGCCCAACATCTGGAACCCGGCGCACAGGCCCACCACCCGGCCACCCTGGCGGACATGGGAGAGGATGTCGATGTCCCAGCCTTCCCGTCGCAGCACTTCCAGGTCGGCCCGGGTGGCCTTGGAGCCGGGCAGGATGATCACGTCGGTATCCCGGGGGATGGGATTGCCCGGCTTCACCCAGCCCACACTCACCCCAGGTTCCGCCGCCAGCGGGTCCAGGTCGTCGAAGTTGGCCACCCGGGAGAGCTGGGGGACGGCGATGTTGAGACCCCGGCCCTCTCCGTCGGCGGGGCGTTCCAGGGCCAGGGCGTCTTCCGCCGGCAGGCGGGTGGCCCCCTCGAACCAGCGCAGCACCCCCAGGGAGGGCCAGCCGGTGCGCTGGGTCATCAGTTCGCAGGCGGGCTCGAACAGGGACAGATCCCCCCGGAACTTGTTGATGATGTAGCCCACCACCCGGGCCTGCTCGGATTCGTTGAACAGGGCATGGGTGCCGACGATGGCGGCCAGGGCGCCGCCCCGGTCGATGTCCCCCAGGATCACCACCGGCAGATCCGCCAGTTGGGCCAGTTTCATGTTGGTGATGTCGGACTTGCGCAGGTACACCTCGGCGCCGCTGCCGGCCCCTTCCACCAGCACCAGATCCGCCTGGGCGGCGGTGCGGTGGAAGCTGTCCATCACCGCCGGCAGCAATTGGGGCTTCATCTTGTGGTAGACCTTGGCCCGGCAGTTGCCCAGCACCCGCCCCCGCAGTACCACCTGGGAGCCGATCAGGGTCTGGGGCTTGAGCAGCACCGGATTCATGTGGATGGAAGGCGCCACCTTGCAGGCCCGGGCCTGCAGGGCCTGGGCGCGGCCAATCTCGCCTGGGGGGATCTGTCCGTCCGGTCCCGGCGGCAGGTCGCTGTCCCGGGTGACGGCGGCGTTGTTGCTCATGTTCTGGGCCTTGAAGGGCCGCACAGTCAAGCCCCGGCGGGTATAGGCCCGGCATAGACCGGCCACCAGCAGGCTCTTGCCCACGTCGGAACTGGTGCCCTGGATCATCAGCGCCCGGGCCTTGCGGGGACCGGGATCGGGCAGGGCGGGGAAGTCGATGGGGGCGGTGGGGTCTTCGATCACGGGGGATACCTGAGCAGTGATGGTCAAGGCGATGGGTCAAGATACAGGCAGGCATCTGGCCTGGGCAAGGCGGTGCCCTGAAACGACGAAGGGCACCCGAAAAGGTGCCCTTGCGTCAATGACGGCCCTGGCTGTCGTTAGACGGCTTCAGGCGTTTTCCTTGATCTTCTCCTTGATCTTGGCGTCATCCAGGCTCTCGGGCAACTGCTGGTCCCCGCCGCCGCAGAGTTTCACCTGCTGGGCGGTACTGGTGTTTTCCGGCAGTTGCTCGTCGCCACCACCGCAGGCTTTCATGGCGGCGCCCTTGGCACCGGCCCGCTTGCGGGGCGGCGCGCTCTTCCACTTGATGACCTGTTCCTCAAGCTGCGGTTCGGGCTTGACCAGGGTGCGGGAGGTGTCGAACTTCCAGTCCACGGTCTTTCTGGATTGAGGCCCCCAGTAACCGGCCTTGCCCAGGTCGTAGAAGCGACGCTCGAAGGCGCTCTTGAGGAATGCCTTGAGGCAACCCAGCAGGTACTTGCGGCGCAGCGGGTTGCGTTCCCACGGATAGCCCAGGAAGGCTTTCTTCATGTAGAAGCGGCGGTAGTTGTGCATCACCCGATCCAGCAGTTCGCCCCGGGTCATGGCCGCGGGTTTCATGATGGGGGTGACGAAGTTGTATTTCTCGAAGTCGAAGATCTCCACCTTGTCCTTCATCTCCGTGTACAGGTCGGAGAAGGGCCAGGGGGTGAACATGGCCCAGTTGGCCATGTCCGGGTTCCAGTCCATGCACAGCTGGAAGGTTTCTTCCAGGGTTTCGGCGGTTTCGTTTTCCAGGCCGACGATGAACTGGGCCTCGGTGACGATGCCCGCATTGCGCAGCAGTTCGATGGCCCGCTTGTTCTGGGCCACGGTGGTTTCCTTGACGAACATGTCCAGGTTGAGCTGGGCGGCGGCTTCGGTGCCCAGGGAAATGTGGATCAGGCCCGCCTTGCGGTAGAAGGGCAGCAGGTCTTCGTCGCGCATGACGTCGGTCACGCGGGTGTTGATGCCCCAGAGCACGCCCAGGTCCCGGTCGATGAGTTCCTGACAGAACTCCACAAACTTGGCCTTGTTGATGGTGGGCTCCTCGTCGGCGAGGATGAAGAAGCCGACGCCGTGTTCCTTCACCAGGATCTCGATCTCGTCCACCACCTTCTTGGGATCGCGCACCCGGTAGTCACGCCAGAACTTCCACTGGGAGCAGAAGCTGCAGGTGAAGGGGCAGCCCCGGGCCATGTTGGGGGTGGCCACCGGCACGCCCATGGGGATGTAGATGTATTTCTTCCAGTCCAGCACACCCCAGTCGGGGATGATGGAGTCCACGTCGCGGATGGTGGGCGCGGCGGGGGTGGCGACCACCTTGTCGTCCTCGATGTAGGCGATGCCCTTGATGTCCTGACGGCCCGATTCCCAGCGGCCCTCGTCCACGGCGCGGACCACTTCCAGTACCACGGCCTCGCCTTCGCCACGGATGATGGCATCGATCCAGGGGGCTTCGGTGAGCACCTGCTGGAACATGAAGGTGGCGTGGATGCCCCCCAGCAGGGTCACCGCGTTGGGGCAGGCTTCCTTGGCGATCTTGAGGGTCTGTTCGGCCTTGTAGATGGCGGGGGTGACGGCGGTACAGGCAATGATGTCGGGCTGGGCCTCGGCAAAGATCTTGCGCAGATCTTCATCCGGGGTGTCGTCGGTCATGGCATCGACGAAGACGTATTCGGTGTACCCGTGAGACTTGAGGTAGCCGGCCAGATAGGCCACCCAGGCGGGGGACCACTTACCGGCGATTTCGGCGCCCCCGGAGTGGTAATTGGGATGGACGAAGAGGATTCGCATACGTTGCTCCCGCGAAAGGATTTATCACCCCCGGGGTTTCCCGCAGGTGAACAAGACAGGCGGGGCATTCCTATATTCCCCGGAATGCCTGATCGTACCCGTGGATTTTCAGAACTGTCAACCTTGATGGACAGCCTCACATGCCCTGGGTCAAGGGTCTGGCGCATCCAGCACGCCGGTGCCAGAGGTCTTGCCAACCACCCGGTTACGGCCCTGGGCCTTGGCCTGATACAGGGCTTCATCCGCCAGGGCCAGCAATTCATCCAGGGTGTTGTCCTTGGTGGCAATACAGACACCGATGCTCAGGGTAATGGCCAGGGCTCCGATTCGGGTCACCACGGGAGTTTGGGCAATCTGGGCGCAAAGCTTGTGGAACAGGGACATGGCATCGGTGCCGGCGGGCATGGCGGCGACGATGAGAAACTCCTCGCCCCCCAGCCGGCCAACAGCGTCATAGGCACGAAGGTTTTCCCGCAGCAGGTGGGCAATGCCACATAGCACCTCATCGCCAGCTTGATGGCCATGGGTGTCGTTGACGATCTTGAAGCAGTCCAGGTCACACATGCCAATGGCCAACGTGCCACCACTGCGCGCCTGACGCTCCAGTTCCCGCTCCAGATGGGCAAGGATGGCCCGTCGGTTGGGCAGGCCGGTGAGGGGGTCGTGGCTGGCCTGATAGGCCATGTCCTCACGGCTTTGCAGCAGGGCATCCTGGAGCTGGATGATACGGACGCCAACATTGATTCTGGCCCGCAACTCGCCGATGTCAAAGGGCTTGACCAGATAGTCGTCGGCACCGCTGTTCAGGGCATGGATCATGTCCATCTTGGTATCCCGACAGGTCAACATGATGATGTAGAGAGGCGCTTCCGAGGCCATGGTCCTGACCCGGCTGACCACCTCGATGCCGTCCATCTCCGGCATCATCCAGTCCAGAATGGCCATCCGTGGTGCATCATCGGCCTGCAGGGCCTGCCAGGCGGCCTGTCCGTCACAGGTTTCCACCACCTCATGACCCATCTTTCGCAGCAAAGAGGTGAGCAGGGTCCGTGAGGTAAGATCGTCTTCGGCAATCAGGATCCGCATGGATCAATCCTCAAATACAGGCATCAGCGGTGCTGCTCCCTTTAACTGCTCCGGATCTGCCGGCCAGTCTGCAGGTCACGGATCTGGCTGGGGTTTTCCCGCCCCCCGGTGGCCCCTTCCAGGATACCGTCCAGCCATTCACCCAGGGCAGCATCCACGGCGTCGGCAGAGCGGCCCGGAGGATGACCCGATAGATTGGCACTGGTGGAAACCAGGGCCATACCGGCGGCCCGACACAGGGCCGCCGCCAGAGGATGATCGGTCACCCGAACCGCCAGGGTGTCATGGATACCGGTGAGCCAGCGGGGTGTATCTGGTTGGGCCGGCCACAGCCAGGTGCAGGGGCCGGGCCAGGTGGTCATGGCCTGTTCCTGCAACCGCTCGTCCACCGGCAGCAGGAACGGAGCAAGCTGGGTCAAGTCTGCGCCGATGAGGATCAATCCCTGATCGGGGCGCCGTTGCTTGATATGCAGCAGCCGGTGGACCGCCGTTTCGTCACGGGGATCACAACCCAGGCCGAATACGGCCTCGGTGGGGTAGGCAATCACCCCACCCTTGCGGACAAGGGCGGCGGCATCGGCAGGGTCCGTCAGTCGTTGGGCCATGGCAAGGGGATCAATGGGGGTTGCTGGTGGCCTTACGGGAACGGGTGCCCGTCCTGGGGGCGCCCGCGGTGCCGGTGGCCTGACTTTTACCTGCTGCGGCTTTTTTGCCGGCTTTGGCCTTGTCCCCGGATGAGGTCTTGGTGGTGGCCTTCTTTTTTGATCCGCCCTTGCGGGTTCCCCGGCTCTTTTTCTCTGGTGCCGCAGCCAGCAGGGTGCGGCATTGCTCTAGGGTCAGCGCCTTGGGGTCTTCGTCCTTGGGAATACGGGCATTCTTGCTCCCGTCGGTGATGTAGGGACCATAGCGGCCATTGAGCACCTGGATGCCAGCTTCCTCGAACACCTGAATGAACCGGTTGGCATCGATTTCCTTTTTTTCTGCCACCAGTTCCAAAGCCCGGGGCAGCTGGATGCTGTAAGGGTCGTCTTCCTTTTTCAGGGAGGCATAACGGCTGCCGAATTTTACATAAGGTCCGAAGCGACCAATGTTCACGCTCACCGGCTCCCCTTCCGGGGTCTCCCCCAGTTCCCGGGGCAACTGGAACAACACCAGCGCTTCCTCCAGGGTGATGCTGTCCATTTTCTGACCAGGTCGCAGGCCGGCAAAACGGGGCTTTTCCTCGTCTTCCTTGGTGCCGATCTGGACGAAGGGACCGTAGCGTCCCATACGCACGGAAACGGGCCGCCCCGACTGGGGATCGGTGCCGATTTCCCGGGCCTGTACAGCTTCCTCACGGCTGACCGAGGCGTCCTTTTCCTTCACCTGTTCATGGAAGCGGCGCCAGAAGCCTTCCATCACCGGAATCCAGTCTTTTTCCCCCCGGGAGATTTCGTCCAGTTCATCTTCCAGACGGGCGGTGAAATCGTAGTCTACATATTGGGTGAAATGCTGGGTCAGGAAGGTATTGACGATGCGACCGATATCCGTAGGCACAAAGCGCCGGTTCACCAGTTCTGCATATTCCCGCTGCATCAGGGTGCTGATGATGGACGCATAGGTGGAAGGCCGGCCAATACCGTGCTCTTCCAGGGCCTTGACCAGACTGGCTTCTGAATATCGGGGCGGTGGCTCGGTGAAATGCTGGTCTGCCCGTACATCATGGAGAGTCACCGACTCCCCTTCTTCAAGTTCCGGCAACAGACGTTCATCATTTTCCACCGGGGTGTCGTCCTGATCCTCCCGGTAGACCGCCATGAAACCGGGGTCACGCACGGAGGAGCCAGTGGCACGAAAGACGTGATCAGGACCGCCTGCTTCCAGGTCGGCGGCCACGGTATCCAGGGTGGCATGGATCATCTGGCAGGCCACGGTGCGTTTCCAGATCAGGTCATAGAGCTTGAACTGATCGACGGTCAGATGGGCCTTGACCGCCTCGGGCAAGCGCAACGCCGAGGTGGGACGGATGGCCTCGTGGGCCTCCTGGGCATTCTTGGACTTGGTTTTGTATTGGCGCGGCGTCTCTGGCACCTTGTCGCGGCCATAACGCTGGGCAATCAGACCGCGAATTTCCTCCACCGCCTCATGGGCCAGGGTGAAGGAGTCGGTTCGCATGTAGGTGATCAGGCCGGTGGGCCCCGACCCCAGATCGATCCCTTCGTAGAGTTGCTGCGCCACCCGCATGGCGCGACTGGCGGAAAAGCCCAGCTTGCGCACCGCTTCCTGCTGCAGGGTGGAGGTGGTGAACGGCGGTGCCGGATTGCGGCGCCGCTGTTTCTTTTCCACCTTGGCCACCCGCAGCCTGCCCTGGGCGGCGGCCAGCAGGGTTTGGCGCGCCTGATCGGCGTCGGCCTCGTTGTTGATGTCGAACTGTTCCAGCTTGCGGCCATTGTAAATCTGCAGGCGACCGGTAAAAGGACTTTCATCCTTGGCCACCAGGGCATCCAGGGTCCAGTATTCCCGGCTGACGAACCGTTCGATCTCCTCTTCCCGCTCCACAATCATGCGCAGGGCCGGGCTTTGTACCCGACCAGCGGACAGGCCGCGCTTGATTTTTTTCCACAACAGGGGAGACAGATTAAAGCCCACCAGGTAGTCCAGGGCGCGGCGGGCCTGCTGGGCATTGATCAGGTCATTGGACAGTCCACGGGGATGGTCGATGGCCTCCCGCACGGCCCGCTGGGTGATTTCATGGAAGACCACCCGCTCGGTGGTTTTTTGATCCAGCAAGCCCCGTTCCCGCAGCAGTTCGTACAGATGCCAGGAGATGGCTTCCCCTTCCCGATCCGGGTCGGTGGCCAGAATCAGGCGATCGGCCTGTTTCAGGGCACGGGCGATACTCTCCACATGCTTCTCGTTGCGATCAATCACCTGATAGTGCATGTGAAAATTACGGTCCGGGTCTACCGCACCCTCTTTGGGCACCAAATCACGCACATGGCCATAGGAAGCCAGTACCTCAAAATCTTTGCCGAGGTACTTCTTGATGGTCTTGGCCTTGGCGGGGGACTCGACGATGACCAGGTTTTTGCTCATCATTTTGCGCGAAAAACCCCGTCCTTCAGGGCGGGGAGGGATGGCGCATCGTGCCTGGCACGATCACGCGGCCCTGGTCGCGTTCTCCTGTGTCGGTTTGGGTTAAAAGATATCGCCACAGCTGCCCGTTATAGCAGACGGCAATGGCCATGTGATGCTCTGTGGGGGTTCAGTGCAGATACTCCGGCGGGCTGTCGAACATCATGCTCTCCAGCCAGGTGCAGGCGGCTTCTTGTCCGGGCTGGTTGAACAACACCATCAAGGTGATCCATTTGATTTCTTCCAGATTGATATCTTCAGCATCCAGATCCATGATCCGGTTGATGACCACTTCACGGGTGGCCGGGTCCAGGATGCCGTTATGTTCCAGAAACAGTAAAAAACCCCGGCTTTCGGCATCCATGCGATTGATTTCGGCCTGGGTGTAGACCCGCAGGGCCGAACCGGCATGTACTGTCTGCGGGGTATCCTGATCGGACAGATTTTCCAGCCACTCGAACGCCTTCTGGATTTCAGCGCCAGGGAAGCCTGCATCCAGCAGCAGATCCTGCAACTGCTCCCGATCCGGCTCCAGCTCGGTATCGTCGTCAATATAGTTTTCAAACAGATACATCAGGACATCAAGCACGTTTTCTTTCATGGTACTTCCGCAAGGAAACCCGCAACTTTCACAATCACGGGGGGCATTGCAGCTGCAGTATGGCAGCCGCTGGAATCGGTACGGGCCTTCCACCCACCAGCCACAAGGCGCCGACCGGTCAAGGGCCTGTGAGGGTCAGCCTGGCTTGCTGTCACAAGTCCTGCCTTCGAGGATTGTTGGTTGTCCACTTTCCGGCTGCAGGCGAACATAACGACCGCCGGACAGGGAGGCAACCTGACCTCGCAACTCCATTAAAAGCAGCATGGAGGAAACCGCACCCACGGTCAATGCAGTACGGGTCACCAACTGGTCCACCGAAACCGGATCATGGCCCATGGCCGCCAGCAACCGGGCATGATCCGGGTCTGGTGGGACATCGTCGGTGTTCGGGTCCGGCAGGGTCGGGGAAACCGGCAGCCGGGGGGGCACCAGGGCGCCCAGTTCTTCCAGAATATCGTCTGCCGTTTCCACCAGTTTTGCCCCTTCCCGGATCAACCGGTGGCAGCCCCGGGCCAGGGGATTATGGATCGAGCCGGGAATGGCGAACACTTCCCGACCCTGTTCGGCGGCCAGTCGGGCAGTGATCAGGGAGCCACTGCGGGTGGCGGCTTCCACCACCAAAGTGCCGATGGCCAGCCCGGCCAGGATGCGGTTGCGGCGGGGAAAATGACCCGGTGCAGCCGGGGAGCCTACGGGGAGCTCTGTGACGATCGCCCCTTCGGCCACGATACGATGCCCCAACTCCCGATGGCTGGCAGGGTAAATGCGGTCGGGTCCGGTACCGGTGACCGCAACAGTCAGGCCGCGGGCCGCCAGGGCGCCTTCGTGGGCGGCTGCATCAATGCCCTTGGCCAGACCGCTGATGATCACCAGTCCCTGACGGGCCAGATGGGCACTGAAGGCCGCGGCATTCTCCCGGCCACCGGGGGTCGGATGGCGACTCCCCACCACTGCCAGCATGGGCCAGGACAGCACCTGGGGGTCTCCCAGCACATAAAGTACGGCAGGGGCGCCGGGAAGCGCCCGCAGACGGGCTGGATAGCGGGGGTCTGCCAAGGTCAGGATATGATGTCCGGCCTGACGGGACCAGGCCAGATCGGCCAGTACCCCAGGGGCGGGATCTGCCTGCAGGCAAGCAATGGCCGCCTCGGACAACGCGCTCCGCCGCCAGGCCGATGGCCCTGCCGCTAAAATGGCTTCCGGGCTGCCGTGGCATGCCAGCAGCCGTTGCAGGGTGACCGGCCCCACCCCGGGGGCATGGTGGAGGCGAAGCCAGGCAGTCAGTTCCGAGGCATCCATGGATAATTCCGGCACCATTTCAGGGATGTTTGACGGTAAAACCCCGTTCGATGGGATGGGTAGACTCCATCACCAGGGCATAACTGACTTTCTCGAAGGTGCGAAACACCATGATCAGTCCTACCCGTTCATCGGGCAGGGTGACGGCCTCTCCCCGGCGACTGGCCAGCCGGTCATGAACCACCCGCCCGGATTGGTAGGTGGCAAAGACATGACCTTCCACGATGCCTTCCCGTTCTCCCAGATTGATCACGGCCACCTGAAAGCGGGCAATCTGGCTGATGGCATCAAACAGGGAAATGATCCGTCCCTGGCTATCCCTGGGGGGAGCGGCAGGGGTAAAGAGAAAATTCTCCTGTCCGCTGTCCTGGGGCAGCAGCCGGTCTCCAATCAGGGCTTCCCGGTCGCTGCGCACCAGCAGTACGGTGGCTGGATCACCTTCCCGCACCAGTTCAGCCACGCCCACGGGGATGGCCTCGTGGCCCAGCATTTCTCCGCTATCCGGGTCCATGAGGATATCCCCGGTGCGAAAGACATCGTAGCGATCCCCCAGGGTGGTTTCTTTCAGGCCACGGGCATAGAGGCAGTCATGGGCACCGAAAATCAACCGATCATCCCGGGCGGCCATCAGGTAGGCGGATTCATCCAGTTGGGCCTGGGTCACCACCCTGGGGCGGATCAGAAACTGCTGCAGGGCCTGGATGGGGACATCCAGGGCGGGGGGAAGCGGTTCCTCCCGCACCTGGGGCGATAGACGCAAGGTGGGACGAACCCTGGGACCCCCGTCCACGGTCAATCGGGGGCGGCCATCCACATGGTACAGACTGAGGATGTCACCGGGATAAATCAGATGGGGATTGGCAATCTGGGGGTTGGCCACCCAGATTTCCGGCCAGTACCAGGGGTCGCGCAGAAACGTGCTGGAGATGTCCCATAACGTATCACCAGGCTGGACCACATAGCGTTCCGGCGCGGTGGGGCGCAACGGCACCGGATCGGGGGGTGGAGGTGCAGGAGGGGGCGCAGAGGCGATCACCTCTGGCGATACCGCCAGCTGGGGTTCTGGTACGTCTTCTGGCGGAGTGCTGGCGCACCCGGCGGCCAGGAGCGCTAGAATAAGCGTGGCAGCAAACAGGCGGCGCCCGACGCACCGCGGCTGGGGAGCAGACATGGTTTCCCTCGTCACTAAGGCATCACGGTTGCGGACCCCGCCACGGTGCTGTATCCAGGACAGGCCGTGGGAACTCCAGGGTCGGTATTGAAGAAACCGACCGCTACAATAATCATCTAATATGTACCCAACTGTAGCAGAAATCATTTTATGCCTGCACATACACACCCACTTTAGCGGATGAGCGGTCATGGCCTTGCTAGACATTTTGCATTTTCCCGATCCCCGGCTGCGTCGTCAGGCCGATAGCGTCAAGGTGGTGGACGACACCATTCGTACCCTGGTGGATGACATGTTCGACACCATGTACCACGCTTCAGGTATCGGTCTGGCGGCCACCCAGGTGGGCGTACTGCACCGGGTGGTGGTGATGGACGTTGCCGAGACCGGAGCCGATGAGCGTTCGGGGCAGGGGCGCCACCCCCTGTGCCTGATCAACCCGGAAATCATTGCCCGCCAGGGGGAGGCAGAGAGCGAGGAAGGCTGTCTGTCTGTTCCCGGCTTTTACGAGCCGGTGCGCCGCGCCCAGCGGGTACGGGTCCGCGCCCTGGACCGGAACGGCAAGCCCTTTGAACTGGAAGCCGACGGCCTGCTGGCGGTGTGTATCCAACACGAAATCGACCATCTGGATGGCAAATTGTTCGTGGATCATATCTCCTCCCTCAAGCGGGGCCGCATCAGAAAAAAACTGGAAAAACAGGCCCGGATCACCGGTCATGCCGGTACTGCCCGTCACCGGGAAGCGGTCTGATTCACTGTCAACACCCCTAACGACGAAAGGTTTGCCCTTGCCCCGTCCCTTGCGCATCATCTACGCCGGTACCCCGGATTTTGCAGTACCGGCCCTTGAGGCACTGATTGCCTCCCCCCATGACGTTGTTGCCGTCTATACCCAGCCGGATCGTCCGGCGGGGCGCGGCCGCAAGCTGACCCCCAGCCCGGTCAAGCAGGTGGCCCTGAACCACGATATTGCCGTGGAACAACCCGAGCATCTGCGCCCCGAACCCGTACAACAGCGGCTGAGGGATTATCAGCCGGATCTGATGGTGGTGGCGGCCTACGGTCTCATCCTGCCCCAGTCCGTCCTGGACATTCCCCGGCGGGGTTGCATCAATATCCATGCTTCCTTGTTGCCCCGGTGGCGGGGAGCGGCCCCCATCCAGCGGGCCCTGGCCGAAGGGGACGACACCACCGGCATCACCCTGATGCAAATGGCGGCAGGTCTGGATACCGGCGACATGCTGCTCAAGGATACCTGTCCCATTACTGCCGATGATACCGCCCGGACCCTGCATGACCGTCTGGCGACCATGGGGGCAGCAGCGCTGTTGCCCTGTCTGGATGATCTGGTGGCAGATCGGCTGCGCCCCGAACCCCAGGACGATACCCAGGCCACCTATGCCCACAAGCTGGACAAGGGTGAAGCCGTGCTGGACTGGTCCCTGCCGGCAGTGGTGCTGGATCGTCGCATCCGCGCCTTCAACCCTTGGCCGGTCGCCCAGACCCGCTATCAGGGACAGCCGTTGCGGCTGTGGATGTCCCGGTCCCTGTCCGGCCACATGGCCGGCGCCACACCGGGCACGGTGGTGCAAGAAGGCCCCGAAGGGATCGACGTGGCCACGGGTGACGGGATTTTACGCATCACCTGCCTGCAGTTGCCCGGCGGCAAACCCCTGGAGGCAAAAGCATTTTTAAATGCCAGAACACTTCTGGGGGTGAATTTGGGCGCTCCAGAGGCTGCCTGCTGATGTCTGCCTGCCCCTGGCAGATGTTCCCCCGCAACATCAACGGAGTCCTGCATGTCCCTGTCCGCCCGTGAAGCTGCCCTCCATGTGATCCTGAGCGTGCTGCAGGAGGGGGTTTCCCTGTCCGAGGCGCTGCCCAACCGGCTCCATCAGGTCAATGTCCGCGACCGGGGGCTGGTCCAGGCCTTGAGCTATGGCACCTTGCGTTGGCACTTCCGTTTGGAGGCCATGCTGAGCCAGTGGCTGGACAAACCCCTGCGGGACCGGGATCGGGATATCGCCTGCGCCCTGGCCATGGGGCTGTTTGAACTGCTGTACATGAACACCCCGGACTACGCTGCCATTCAGCAAACCGCAAATCTGGGACGAAAACAGCGCAAATCCTGGGCGGTGGGCCTCATCAATGGCGTGTTGCGGCGCGCCCAACGGGAGGCAAACGACACAGCCTGCCGGGTGGACCGGGAGCCAGCGGTGCGCCATAGCCTCCCCCAGTGGCTGTATCAGCGACTGGCGACAGCTTATGGTGACCATAGCGAAGCCCTGTGTCAGGCCCTCAATGCCCATCCTCCGATGACCCTGCGGGTGAACCAGGCCCGTATCAGTCGGGAAGATTACCAAGGGCTGTTGGCGGATCAGGGGGTCAAAGCCCATCCCCATGCCACAGCAGCCACAGCCCTGACCCTGGCTCAGCCGATGGCCGTGGACCAACTCCCCGGATTCAATCAGGGATTGGTATCGGTGCAGGATGCCGCTGCCCAGCTTTGCGCTCCCCTGCTGGACTGCAGGCCAGGAATGCGGGTGCTGGATGCCTGCGCTGCACCAGGGGGCAAGACCCTGCATCTGCTGGAACAGGCGGGGGGTGATCTGGATATGACGGCGGTGGATACAGACCCGGTTCGTCTACAGCGGGTTCAGGAGAATCTGCACCGGGCCGGCTATCAGGCCCGCCTGTTCGCTGCAGATGCCGGCCTGCCGGAATCATGGCATCAAGGCCCCGGCTATGACCGTATCCTGCTGGATGCCCCCTGCTCGGGCACCGGCGTGATCCGTCGTCATCCCGATATCAAGCACTTGCGCCGGGAAGCAGACATCGCCCCATTGCAGGCCCGCCAGGCCCGGCTGCTACAGGCCCTTTGGCCGTTGCTGGCTCCGGGGGGGAAGTTGCTCTATGTCACCTGCTCCCTGATGCCGGAGGAAAATACCCAAACCGTGGCGGAGTTTCTGGCCCGGAACAGCGACGCCACGGACTGTCCCATAACCGCCCCCTGGGGACAGCCTGCCCAGGTGGGCCGCCAGTTACTCGCCGGTGAGCAGGACATGGACGGATTCTTCTATGCCCGCCTGACCCGCGCCTGAGTCCTGTGCCCCGGCGGCCCCCTTCCTCCTCCCTGATCCTGTTGCTGGCCTGGTTACTGATCTGGCCACCGACCACGGTGGCAGGAGAAGATCATCCCCTGCGGGTGCGCTGGGCCGGGACTGAACTGGTAGGTGGGGTTTATCTGCTCAATGCCGATATTGATTACCAGCTCACCCGCAAACTCGATGAAGCCCTGCACAACGGGGTCCGGCTCACCTTCGAGGTCCAGATCCAGATCACCCGGGGCCGGGACTGGCTATGGGATGCCTCGGTGGCCGAACTGATACAGCGTTATCGGGTGGAGCATCATGCCTTGAGCCGCCTTTACATTGTGACCCATCTCAACACGGGTGTGCAGCGGGCTTTTTACCGTCTGGAATCGGCCCTGTACAACCTGGGCCATCTGCGGGACTTGCCCTTGCTGGATGCCCCCCTGCTGGACCCGACACAGGACTACGGTATCCGTCTGCGCACCCGGTTGCGGGCGCAAGACCTGCCGCTGCCCCTGCGGGCAAGAGCCTATGTGTCCCGTGAATGGAGTCCGGTGAGTGAGTGGTATTCATGGTCGCTACGCTGAAAAAATTTCCCCTGGGACTGATCTTCATGGCAGTGGTGTTCCTGCTGCTGCTGGGGTCTTTGGTGGTGATGGGGGATACGGCACAGAACTCCGAGCGTTTCGAGCGGCTCTACGTCTGGCTATTGCTGTTCAATGCCCTGGCCCTGGTGATCATGGGGCTGGTGGTTTGGGTGCGCCTGTGGCGGGTGATCCGGCAAGTGATCCGGCGCGAACCCGGCTCCCGGCTCACGGCCAAGCTGCTGATCCTGTTTGTGGGGTTATCCCTGCTGCCGGTGACCATTGTCTATTATTTTTCCATCCAGTTTCTGGATCAGGGTATCGACAGCTGGTTTGATGTGCGGGTAGAAAAAGCCCTGGAGGACGCCCTGGAACTGTCCCGCTCCTCCCTGGACCTGCGGGTGCGCCAACACACCGGCCAGACGGAACTGCTGGCGCGGGAACTGGTGGACGTCCCCGAGACCCTGGCCGCCCTGCGTCTGCGAGAGATGCGAGAACGGGGACAGGCACTGGAACTGGCCCTGTTTGGCCCCAACAACCGTATCATTGCCTATGCCAGCGGCGAACGGGTGCAGCGCCTGCCGGTGCTGCCGGCGGGAGAAGTGCTGTTGATCCTGTCCCAGGGCAACACCTACGCGGCCCTGGAGCCGGTCCATGACGGTGGGCTGCATATTCGGGTGGTGACCCAGATTCCGGTGCGCGACCCCGCCGGTGACGGTCGCATCCTCCAGGCCATCTATTCGGTGGATGGGCGTATGGGCCTGCTGGCGGACAGTGTTCAGGATGCCTTTTCCGACTACAAGGCCTTTGCCTATTTACGGGTTCCCCTCAAACAAAGTTTCAACACCACCTTGTCCCTGGCCCTGCTGATCTCCGTGATGACAGCCACCTGGGCCGCCCTGTATTTTTCCCGGCGGTTGGTGGCGCCCATTCAGGAACTGGCAGAAGGCACCCGGGCCGTGGCCGCCGGTGAGTATCACAAGCGACTGCCTGTGACCCGCAACGACGAACTGGGCTTTTTGGTCAATTCCTTCAACGGCATGACGGCCACTCTGGCCGCCACCCGGGACGAAGTGGAGCGCAGCCGGCGACTGGCGGAGAGCCGGCGCATGTATCTGGAGGCGGTGTTGCAGAACCTTTCCTCCGGGGTGATCACCCTGGATCACCGGCTCAGCCTGAGAACCGCCAATGCCGCCGCGGCCCAGATTCTGGAGGTGAACCTGAGCCGTCATCTGGGCGCCTCCCTGGATGACATCGGTCAACATTCCAGGGTGGTGGATGCCTTCAACCAGGCCTTGCGGCGCCGTTTTACCCCCCATGAATCCGAGTGGCGCGAGCAATTGACGGCATTTGGGGTGGGTGGCCGCAAGGAACTCATGTGCCGTGGGGTCTGGCTTGCCCATGGCCGGGCTTTACGGGGTGGGCCGGTGGTGGTGTTCGATGACATCACCACCCTGCTGCAGGCCCAGCGGGACGCCGCATGGGCCGAGGTGGCCCGGCGTCTGGCCCACGAAATCAAAAACCCTCTGACACCGATCCAGCTTTCTGCCGAGCGCCTGCAAAAGAAAGTGCAGCCCCACCTGGCGCCGGAAACTGCCCAGGTATTGCGCCGTGCCACCCATACCATCGTCCAGCAGGTGGAAGCCATGAAGGCCATGGTCAATGCCTTTAGTGACTACGCCCGACCTCCTGCCATGATGCCGACGCCCCTGGATCTGAACCGGCTGGTGCAGGAGGTGAGCGAGCTGTACCGTCACGGAGACAGCCCGATACGATTCACCCTGACCCTGGACCCTGCCCTGCCCTGCCTGATGGCAGACCCAGGGCGGATTCGCCAGTTGCTCCACAACCTGATCAAAAACGGCCTGGAAGCCCTGGAAGGCATTGCCGACGGTACCCTGGAACTGACCACCCGCTGTCTGCGGGATGACCGGCGCGACCGGGTGGAAATCACGGTGCAGGATAATGGCCGAGGGCTGGCGGAGGATATGATGCCCCGCCTGTTTGAGCCCTATGTCACCAGCAAACCCCGAGGGACCGGTTTGGGACTGGCCATCGTCAAAAAAATTGTCGAAGAACATAGCGGCATGGTCTGGGCGGAAAATCCGCGTGATGGTGGCGCCAGGGTGGTGATCCATCTCCCCCTGGCCGGACCGGGGATAACCACGGAAGCTGACGTGACAGAACCTGACAGACGAGGGCACTGATGAACGAACCCTGTATTCTGGTGGTGGACGATGAACCGGATATCCGCACCCTGGTTCAGGAAATTCTGGAGGATGAAGGCTACACCGTGGACGTGGCAGCCACGGTGATGGAAGCCAGGGAACAACGGCGACGACGGCGTTTCGATCTCATCTTGCTGGATATCTGGATGCCCGATGGGGATGGTATCAGTCTGCTCAAGGAGTGGAGTGAAGCCGAAGGCCAACCCAGCCCGGTGGTGATGATGTCCGGCCATGGTTCGGTGGAAACAGCGGTGGAAGCCACGCGCCTGGGGGCCTACGATTTTCTGGAAAAGCCCCTGTCCATGGCCAAATTGACCCTGACGGTGGAGCGGGCCCTGGAGGCGGATCGTCTGACCCGGGAAAATATCGGTCTGCGCCGGCGCTTTGGCACGGTGATTCAGCCGGAGGGGTCCAGTCCGGTGATGCAGGCTCTGCGGGAGCAGGTGCTGCGGATTGCCCAGCATGACACCTGGGTACTCATCAGTGGCGAGGCCGGTGTGGGCAAGCAGACCTTCGCCCGGTTCCTGCATAGTCACAGTGCCCGATCTGCCGGTCCCTTCGTTGATGTCCCCGTGGGAACCATGAACGCCGCCGAGGCAGCGGTAGAACTGTTTGGCGAGGAAGAGGGCAACCGGGTCCGCTACGGTCTGCTGGAACAGGCCGAAGGTGGGGTGCTTTACCTGGACGAAGTGGCACAAATGGATCCCCATACCCAAGGCCGTTTGCTCACCGCCCTGGAAAACCGGCGCATGACCCGGATTGGTGGCAGGGATGCCATTGCCGTCAATGTGCGGGTCGTGGCTGCCACCCGCGAAGACCTGCGCGCCCTGGTTCATGCCGGTGGTTTTCGGGAGGATCTGTACTATCGTCTGAGTGTGGTGCCTCTGCATATCCCCCCCCTGCGAGAACATCCCCAGGATATTCCCGAATTGCTGCGCCATCAGGTCGAGGCCCTGCATCAGGAGGAAGGTCTGCCCCGCCGCCATTTCAGTGAGGCAGCCTGTGCCCTGTTGGCCCGCTATCCCTGGCCCGGTAACATCCGTGAACTGCGGAATCTGGTGCAGCGTCTGTTGATTTTGGGTAATACCGAGGAGGTGGACGCAGCCGAGGCACAGACGGCCCTGAGTGGCCGTAGTCCCCGAACGGGAGACCCCCTCCAGAGGGAGAGATCGGTGGATATGGCCTTACCCTTGCGGGAAGCCCGGGAGCAGTTCGAGCGGGATTATCTATTGCGCCAAATGGCACAGGTCGATGGCCACATGACCCGACTGGCGGAGCGGGTGGGACTTGAGCGCACCCATCTGTACCGTAAACTGCGCGCCCTTGGTATCGAACCCAGGAAGGCGAAAGAGTCAACTACCCCCGACTGAAGTCGGGGGCTTGTGAGAGCAAGCCGGGTTGACCAGCCTGAGCCCGCCTGAGCAGGACGCTCGAAAGGGGCTACGTTTGCAACAGGTCGTCAAGACCCACCGGCGGATGCTTCCTCAGTCTGCCGCTCTGGAAGGTTGGGATCATGCTGGCGAAAGGTAAAGCGCCGAAGGTTCCAGCCGTCGCGAAAGCGGGAGCCGGTTGCAGACATTGGCGAGGGGAGACAGGGCGAAAGCCCTGCGTTACTGGTGCCCTTTACTGGGCAGAGCCTCACGGCCCAGTGGGTGGAAGGCCCACACCTTTTCCTGTAGCTGCAAGACCGCAGCCGCAATTCCTCCCGCGATTGAAATCGCGGGTTTCTTTGCGGAGAGATTATGAAAATCCTGATTCTGGGGGCAGGACAGGTGGGCAGTTCCGTGGCCTATAACCTGTCCAGCGAGGCCAACGACATCACCATCATCGACACCCGGCCCGAGATTCTGCGTGCCCTGCAGGATCGTCTGGATCTGCGCACGGTGACCGGCTTTGCCTCCCATCCGGAGGTGCTGGAAGCGGCCGGTGCCCGTGACGCGGACATGATCATCGCGGTCACCAATTCCGACGAGACCAACATGATCGCCTGCCAGGTGGCCTACACCCTGTTCCACACCCCCACCAAGATCGCCCGGGTCCGGGGTGTGGAATACCTGGGCTATCCGGCCCTGTTCGCCCCCGAAGCCCTGCCCATCGACGTGCTCATCAGCCCCGAGGAAGAGGTCACCAACTACATCCAGCGCCTGATCGAGCACCCCGGCGCCCTGCAGGTGCTGGACTTTGCCGATGGCCGGGTCTCCCTGGTGGCGGTGCGGGCCTATCACGGCGGGCCGCTGGTGGGCAAGGCACTGCGCCACCTGGCCAGCCACATGCCGGGGGTGCAGACCCGGGTGGCCGCCATCTTCCGCAAGGACACCGCCATCTACCCGGACGGCCAGACCGTCATCGAGGTGGACGACGAGGTCTTCTTCATCGCCGCCCGGCGCAACATTCGCGCCGTCACCAGCGAGTTGCGCAAGCTGGACAAGCCCTATCGGCGGCTCATCATCGCCGGCGGCGGCAACATCGGCAAGCGCCTGGCCCAAGCGTTAGGGCCGCGGTTTTCCGTCAAGCTCATCGAGCACAACCCGGCGCGGGCCCGGGAACTGGCCGAGGTGCTGGACAACGTGGTGGTGCTCGGCGGCGATGCCGCCGACGAGGAGCTTCTGATCGAGGAAAACATCGAAAACACCGATGTCTACGTGGCGGTGACCAACGATGACGAGGCCAACATCCTTTCCGCCATGCTGGCCAAGCGCCTGGGGGCGCGCACGGTGATGTCCCTGATCAACCGCCCCAGTTACGTGGAACTGGTGCAGAGCGGCATCATCGACATCGCCATCTCCCCCCAGCAGGTGACCATCGGCGCCCTGCTCACCCATGTGCGCCGGGGTGACGTGGTGGCGGTGCACAGCCTGCGCCGGGGTGCCGCCGAAGCCATCGAGGCGGTCGCCCACGGCGACAACAAGACCTCCAGGGTGGTGGGACGCATGGTGGAGGAGATCAACCTGCCCCGGGGCTGTACCATTGGTGCCCTGGTGCGGGGGGACGAAGTCATCATCGCCCACCGTGACACGGTCATCCAGGCGGAAGACCATGTGATTCTTTTCCTCACCGACAAGCGCCGCGTCAACGAGGTCGAGCGCCTGTTCCAGGTGAGCGTGACCTTCCTTTAGGGTGTGTTCATCCATGAGCAACATTCAGCGTTTTGAAGCCATGCTGGCCGCCGGCCAGGACAATGCCATGCTGCGTTTCACCCTGGGCAATGCCCATCTGGCGGAAGGGCAGCCGGGAGAGGCCGCCATCCATCTGCGGGCCGCCGTGGGCCACGACCCCGGCTATTCCGCCGCCTGGAAACTGCTGGGCCGGGCCCTGGCCGAGGGCGGTGCCCTGCACGAGGCCATCGAGGCTTTCGACGAAGGTATCCGGGTGGCCACCCAAAAGGGCGACCTGCAGGCGGTCAAGGAGATGCAGGTGTTCCGCAAGCGGGCGGAGAAACAGCTGGCCGGGCCGGATCAATGACGGAAGTGACCGACACCACCGGGCGGGAACACGCCCCCGAGGGCTACCTGCCTCCCTTTCGCGCCTCCATGCTCCATCCCCGCTACTGGCCCACCTGGCTGGGCATCGGCCTGCTGTGGGCGGTCATGGGGCTGCCGCGTCCCGTGGCCCTGGGGCTGGGCCGGCTGGTGGGCTGGATGGCCTGGCGCAGCGGCGGCAAGCGTCGGCACTTTGCCGACGTGAACCTGCGCTTGTGCTTCCCCGACTGGGACGCCGCCCGTCGGGAGCAGGTGCTGCGGGACCATTTCCGCATTGTGGGTCAATGTTTCGTTGACTACCCCCTGCTGTGGTTTGGCAGTCGCCGCCGTCATCGGTCCTGTATCCGGCTGGTGGACGAGGGCGGTGCCTTGCCGCTGCTGCGGGCGGGTCGACCGGTGATTCTCTGTACCGCCCATGCCCCGGCCCTGGATTTTGGTGGCCTGCGGCTGAGTCTGGAGGCAGAAGGGGTATCCTTCACCAAACCCATGTCCAATCCTGTGGTGGAATGGATCAACACCCGTGGTCGTTCCCGGTATGGTGCCGCCATGTTTTCCCGGGATCAGGGTCTGCGCCCGGCCATTCGTCACATTCGCCAGGGCCGGGGTTTTTACTATCTGGGGGACGAAGATCTGGGGCGTGAACACACTGTTTTTGCCCCCTTCTTCGGCATCCCCAAGGCCACCGTACCCGCCTTGGGGCGGTTGGCCCGGATAACCGGTGCCACGGTGATTCCCACCATAGGGTTTTACCGCAGGGACCAGGACCGTTACGAACTGGTGATGGCGCCGCCCCTGGAAGACTTTCCCACCGGGGATGACGCGGTTGACGCAGCGCGGATGAACGCCGCGCTGGAAGCCCTCATCCGCCGGGATCCGGCCCAGTACCTGTGGACCTTGCGGTTCTTCAAGACCCGGCCGCAAGGGGAGCCGCGGGTTTACTAGCGGCGGACGACGCGGGATGGGCGGCACGCAGCGTTTTCGCGGCGGCCACCATCCGGGTCAGGGCCGGGATCACCTCTCCCCACTGGCGGGTCTTGAGGCCGCAATCCGGATTCACCCACAGGCGTTCGGCGGGAATCCGCGCCGCGGCCTTGGTCATCAGGTCGACCATGTGGGCTTTAGTCGGGATGTTGGGCGAGTGGATGTCATAGACGCCGGGTCCGATCTCGTTGGGGTACTTGAAGCGGTCGAAGGCATCCAGCAGTTCCATGTCGGAGCGCGAGGTCTCGATGGTGATCACGTCGGCATCCATGGCGGCGATCGACTCGATGATGTCGTTGAACTCCGAGTAGCACATGTGGGTGTGGATCTGGGTCTCGTCGCCCACCCCGTTGGCGGTGACGCGGAAGGATTCCACCGCCCAGTCCAGATAGTCCTGCCACTGGGAACGGCGCAGGGGAAGGCCCTCGCGCAGTGCCGCCTCGTCGATCTGGATGATGCCCACGCCGGCCTTTTCCAGGTCCAGCACCTCCTCGCGGATGGCCAGCGCCAGCTGCCGGCAGGACACCGCGCGCGGCTGGTCGTCGCGCACAAAGGACCAGTTGAGGAGGGTCACCGGGCCGGTGAGCATGCCCTTCATGGGTTTGTCGGTGAGCGACTGGGCATGGCTGATCCAGTCCACGGTCATCGGCCGCGGGCGGCTGATGTCGCCGAACAGGATGGGTGGCTTGACGCAGCGGGAGCCGTAGGACTGCACCCAGCCGAACTGGCTGAAGACGTAGCCGTCGAGCTGTTCACCGAAATACTCCACCATATCGTTGCGCTCGGCCTCGCCGTGCACCAGCACGTCCAGCCCAAGCGCCTCCTGCTCGCGCACACAGCGCGCGATCTCCCCGTGCATGATCTCCTGATAGGCTGCCGCGTCGATCTCACCCGCCTTGAAACGCCGCCGCGCCACCCGGATTTCGCTGGTCTGCGGGAACGAGCCGATGGTGGTGGTGGGGAACTTCGGCAGCTGGAGCCGCGCCGCCTGCCGGATGGCACGCTCGGCATAGGGGCTACGGCGCCGGCCCATGCCGGCATCGATCCCGGCGATGGCCGCCTTCACGGTCGGATTGTTCACCCGGGGAGAGTGTCGGCGCGCCTCGATGGCGGCGCGGTTGGCGTCCAGTTCGGCCCTGACCGCCTCGCGCCCCTGATTCAGCGCGGTCGCCAGGATGCGCAGCTCCTCCAGCTTCTGCCTGGCGAAGGCCAGCCAGGACTGGATCTCGCCATCCAGCTTGCGCTCGCTGTCCAGGTCCACCGGCACATGCAGCAGGGAGCAGGACGGCGCGATCCACAGGCGCTCGCCGAGCTGCGCTTGGATCGGCTCCAGCCAGTCCAGCACCCCGTTCAGATCGGTCTTCCAGATATTGCGCCCGTTGATGACACCCAGCGACAGCACCTTGCCGGAAGGCAACAGGTTCAGCAGCGGCGTGATGTCATCGCGGCCGTTGATGGCGTCGATGTGCAGGCCGGCCACGGGCAGGTTGGCGACCAGATAGCGCTGGTCCTGGAGTTCGCCGAAATAGGTCGCCAGCAGCAGCTTCACGGGCACGCTCTTGAGGGTGTGATAGGCGTCCTCGAAGGCATGGCGCCACGGCGCGTCCAGTTCAGTGACCAGGATGGGTTCGTCGATCTGCACCCACTCGACCCCATGGGCCGCCAGGGTGTTCAGCAGTTCCCCGTACACCGGCAGCAGGCGATCGAGCAGGGCGAGGCGGTCGGCCCCATCCTTCGACTTGCCCAGCGCCAGATAGGTCACCGGACCGATGATGACCGGCTTGGCGCCCACGCCTTGTGCCCTGGCTTCCTCCAGCTGCGCCAGCAGACGGGAGGCATCAAGCCTGAATGTCGTGTCGGCGGTGAATTCCGGCACAATGTAGTGATAATTGGTGTCGAGCCACTTGGTCATCTCGCCGGCGGCGACGCCTCCGCAACGGGCCCGGGCATCCGCTTCGGGCGCCGAGCGCCCGCGGGCGACACGGAAATAGTTGTCCAGTGCATCCCCTTCGAAGCCTTGCACGCGCTCGGGCAGGTTGCCCAGCGTAAAGCTCATGTCGAGCATCTGGTCATAGAAGGCGAAATCCCCCACCGGTACCAGGTCCAGACCGGCCTGGTCCTCCCAGTGGCGCGCGCGCAGCTGGGCGCCCACCGCCTTGAGGGCATCCAGGGATGACTCACCCTTCCAGTAAGATTCCAGAGCGAACTTCAATTCCCGCCTGGCACCGATGCGGGGAAAGCCGAGGTTGTGCGTGATGGCCATGCCGATTGTCCTGAGTGGTGAATGGATGACACCATTCTGATCGGCCATTACCATGAATAAAAATGGTTTTATTTCATCAAAGCATGTATGAAATTCATGTGAGGCGGATGCCATGACACACCTGGACCGTTCCCATCTGGCGATCATCCGTGCCGTGGATCAGCACGGCTCCCTGACCGCCGCCGCCGAGCACCTGCATCTCACCCAGTCGGCCCTGAGCCATGCGGTGCGCAAGCTGGAAGCGCAGCTCGGCGTGGCCATCTGGTACCGGGAGGGCCGAAGTCTGCGCCCAACCCAGGCGGGTGAATATCTGCTGGCGGTGGCCCATCGCCTGCTGCCCCAATTTACCCACGCGGAAGCCCGTTTGCGGCAATTCGCCCAGGGGGAGCGCGGCGCCCTGCGCATCGGCATCGAATGCCATCCCTGCTATCAGTGGCTGTTGAAGGTGGTCGCCCCCTACCTGGACGCCTGGCCGGACGTGGACGTGGACGTGAAGCAGGAATTCCAGTTCGGCGGCATCGGCGCGCTGTTCGGCCACGAGATCGACCTGCTGGTCACGCCCGATCCCCTCTACACCCGCGGCCTGCGGTTCGAGCCGGTGTTCGACTATGAGCAGGTGCTTGTGGTCGGCAAGGGGCATCGCCTCTGCCATGTCCCCTTCGTGGAGCCGGCGCAACTCGCGGAAGAGACGTTGATCACCTATCCGGTGGCCATCGACCGGCTCGACATCTACACCCGATTCCTCCTGCCGGCGGGCATCCGGCCCAAGCGTCACAAGCCCATCGAGACCACCGACATCATGTTGCAGATGGTGGCCGGCGGACGCGGCGTGGCGGCCCTGCCGCGCTGGCTGGTGGAAGAACATGCCCAGCGGCTTGACCTGACCTCGGTGCCGCTGGGGGCGCAGGGCATCGCCAAGCAGATCTTTCTTGGTATCCGGCAAGCCGATGCCGATATTGACTATCTGCGCGCCTTCATCGCGCTGGCGCGCACCCTTCGGGACGGTGCGGAACCGCCGACGGCGTGATGCCCGTGGTGGCTTATCCATGGGCAAGTATCCCCGCAAGAGCGGCCATGTAGTCCCGGAACAACATTCCTGGCTATCGCTTCGGAAGCATCGCCCCGGCCCGGCGCCACGGAAGGCTGGGTGGGTTGAACTGGTTGGTCCGCAGGGTAAATCCGACCTGAAACAGGAAGTGCGTCACAAAATCGGCTAATCTCGACTTCAGGACCACGCATTGGAAAAGGTCATGGAGTACAGGGAACCCGTGCGGCCCGAATGGGGTAGGGCCGCGGCATCTCACCTTGATCAATCCCCGATCACATCTCTTATCGCGGACGCGAAGCCGCCGGCCTGTCGTTATCAGTGCGACGTTTTGCGGTTTGTCGGGCGGGTGCCGTGTTTCATCTCCAGGCTTGAACGGAATGCGTCGGTATCGCCCGGCGAACGTTGTATTCCATTCCGTGTATGTCAACTTATACAGAATCCGTATAGCACCGACTGAGTGGGTGCCTTCAATCATTGGGGGGCTGCGTTGGGCGTACCTTTTCGGGCTGGATGGCTTTTTGAATCAGAGGGTTGTGGGGGGCGGGACGGAAGATGGGGGTGTGCTATGCGGAATCTGGCTTTCCTGGGGAAGACCGATTCTGTCTAATCTACTGTTATGTTTTATAAAGGTATAGAGGGCCATGTTTGATAAATTAAGAAAAATGAACATTGCTCATCGCAAAACTGATGAAGCATTGTATTCCGTGG
>NZ_FOFO01000012.1 GCF_900110965.1 Ectothiorhodospira magna | reverse complement strand
GCCATGAACCGGTCCACGCTGCTTTGAAATTCCAGCAGCAGGTACACATAGAGCCAGTCCTTTCCCCAGCGGATGCGCCAGATGATGTCATCCTCACGATCGCGCAGTTCGTCGGTCACATAGGAGCCGCTGACCTTCTCCAGACTGGTGAAATCGAGCTGTTCCACCCAGGCTTCCTTGACGAAGCCGGTCAGCAGGTCGCGAACCATGCGTGGGTGAGAAAAGAGTAGCTTGTAGCTGTTGTCGTGATGGGTCATGGAGATAGGTGGTCTGGTCATCCGGTGTTATGAAAAAGGCCATGATGAGGATACCGCAAAGGTGCGTCGAGATCCTCGAATGAAAACGTATCCGGGGCTGGTGATATCACACTGTTCATGGGCTGTTCTGATGGATTTTGGTGGGCCGTGAAGGGCTGGACTGGCGCGGGCGCAGAGGGCAGAACTCGTTTTTGGGGCCTGAATAGCGTGCCCAGGATTGTGCCGTATGCCGGAACAGGTCTCGCTGCCGTATTTCCCCAACCTCAAGATCGCCTGCGGCCACTTCAAAACCAAGGGCGCGGCTCACGGGTAATGCCTTTGCATTGATCGAGTAATGCGATTGCATTACAGCATTTTCCCCAGTGGCGAGGTGGTGTTGACGCACACGAAGTCTCCGAAGGCGACGACCCGGTGCTCGGACAGTTCCTGACCTTCCTGGTCCACGACATGGTCAGTCACCCCGAGCGCCTGCAGGCAGTGGATGCAGGGCTTGCGGAAAGGCTTCAGTCGCTGGTTGATGGCGTCGAAATCGATCTCGATGCCGCTCTTTCGGCAGACGATGAAGGACAGCAAACGCGCTTGCGAGAGCAGTGACGACGCCTACCGGGTGTTCCGCAGGATGCTGGACAGCGGGGGTATCCCCCCGATGATTGGGATCGTCTCCTGTCCAAGGCGCAGAAGGCGTCAACGCGGATGCAGGGCAGGAATCATGGCAAGGGCGGCAGCGGCGCAGCCATAGTGTCAAGGACTCTGAATGCAGTGAACGTTCTCCCTGCTAGGCGTGAGCCAGGAGGGGGTCAAGCGGGGTTTCTTTTGAGAGGTTTGGTGCCTTGTTGCGATTCCACACAGACCCGAACCGTCTCCAGGGATGCTCCACCGACAGAGTCAATGCAATAAGCGCGATGCCAGAACATCGGTTTGCAATAAAACACCGCCAAGTGCTCGGCAAAACGATTGCGGGCGCGGCGGGCGCTGCCCGTCAATTCCTCATGCAGGCATGAGCGGCAGTACTTGGTTGCGAAAACAATATGCAGCTTGATGTCATAAACGGCGTGAGAACTTGATTTGGCAGTTTTTCCATGATTGCGTCTTGCTGATTTCTGATTTTTTTGGGACTATGACAGCCATGGGCATGAATAGACACCGCTTTCACTGCTATCTCAATCGCACACAGGAAAATATCCTGCAGGGTAATGGGTCAGCGGGTCGAGCCCGCCAGCGCACAGATCATCGAAGCCGGAAACCATGCCTACAACCGCGAAGGCGGTTTAGGGATGGTAGTTCATTAAATCCATATCTTCTTCATGCCAACGAAGGCAAAGATAAAAATTATTGGGGGTCTCTGGCCTCTCCCGATAAATAATAATCGAGGCCGGTAAACTGAAAGAAGGAATTATCATTATGAAATTTAAAACCCTGATGGCAGTCTCTCTGGCCGGGAGCTTGCTGATGTTTGGTGGTAGTATGGCCTCTGCAGAGACCAGGGATGGAATCAATCCTTGGCAGCACTGTGGTATTGGCGCTGCCATTTTTGATGATAATACGACTGCTGCTGCAATCTCAAATATAATCTGGGACTCTGGTTCCACCGCTGTGACTTCTGCCACCCTGTCTCCTCAGACATGTTCCAGTAAGGAGATTAAGGTTGCCATGTTTATCAATGAGACTTATGACCAGCTAATCATGGAAACAGCGATGGGTGAAGGTGAGTATCTCACTACTGCTCTTGAACTGATGAGCTGTGATATTAAGACCAGTCAAGTTGTAATTTCTCAGCTAAGATCTGACCTTCAGCAAGCCAGTTCCAGCACGGGTTTCACCAATCAGGATCATGCGGATAAGGCATATCAGTTCTACAGCAGCTTGAATCAGGCTGCCGTCGTCTGCGCTGGCTAAAGTCGTTCTTTGGGTCGGGATAAAATTTCCCGGCCCTTTAAAGTATTGAAAGGAAGACTCCCCCCATGCGACGCCTCGTGGTGACGCTATCGGTATTAGTGTATTTGTATTCAGGATATAGCTTGGCTGATGAAGCCTATAGCATGGTCGATGAAGCCGCGTTGGCCGAGCATCCCCAATGGCTATCACTACTGCATTTTGATCGTGGTAGCTTATTTGGCAGATCCCGCAGTGCAGTACTGGATGATGGTTTTTTTTTGGCTCCGACGGGTAAAAATGATCCTTTGGCTGAACTGACTGCGACATTGGCTAGATTGAGAGCTCCTGTTGTCGAAGGTGAGCCTCATGCCAGTTGCCGTTTTCCAGCCCGAGCCTTGTGGTTAAGCCACATGATAGATGAGCAATGGTCTGAGGCGGAGTGCCCCGAGTGGGAGGCATGGCAGCAGGAGCATGCTGGCGCCGAGGTGGGGCTGATGTTTGCTTCGGGTTATTTGGGAAATCCTGCTTCTTTCTTTGGACATCTTATGCTGCATCTGGCACAGGATAGTGCAGATCAGGGTATGACATTTATACGATTGCTTGATACCAGCCTGAACTTCGGCGCTGATGT
Organism: Ectothiorhodospira magna; assembly: GCF_900110965.1. Lineage (GTDB taxonomy): Bacteria > Pseudomonadota > Gammaproteobacteria > Ectothiorhodospirales > Ectothiorhodospiraceae > Ectothiorhodospira > Ectothiorhodospira magna. Next base: position 86,125 of record NZ_FOFO01000012.1, on the reverse strand, counting down.
GCCAGCATCGGACGGTCTTTTGACCTACATGGCTAAGGGTCTATTAGGTGGATATGAGGCCGAATATTCTCGTGCACCGTTCTACCATAATACTTCGCTTTATTCCGAGCGTGAGATGCGCGACCTCTGGCACTATCGACTCGCATTGCCTGAAGAAGAACGTAAACTATTGTTAGCGCATATTTTTGAAGTAACTGGTCAGCGCTTCGAGTATCTCTTTCTCACCCAGAACTGTGCCTCACGCATTGCTCGAACTCTGGAGCTTGTGGTGAACGATGATCTGACTCCTGGTCATGCGCCCTGGGTGGCGCCGGAAACCTTGGTGCGTGCCATTGGGAAAGCCGAGGTAGCTGGACGACCGTTGCTGGCAGGCACACGCCATGTACCTTCGCGGAGACTGCAGACCGAGTGGCGCTATCAGGCGCTTTCCATAGATGAGCAGGCCGTTGCCCGGGCAGTATGGCCCAAGGTTGGTACCCTCAATCTGCAAGCAGAGTCTTATCATGATCTGGCACCTGAGCGCCAAGCAGCTGTAGTAGATACTCTGTTGAGCCATGCGGCTTTCCTGATGCAGACAGGAGATGAGTCCGGTCTGGCTGAAATCAATCGTCAATTGCTCCAGGCCCGCTTGCAGTTACCAGCAGGGACTGATTCTCTGAAGATTGATAACCAAGTGCCGCTGCATGAGGTTACTTCTCCGGCGTTAATACGTTTAACTGCTGTTCATAATAATGAGATTGGTAATGTTTTTAGTCTGACTTTGCGCTTTCTACAGTATGATCTGATGGATAGTAATTCCACGCGCATGCCTAATGCAGCCCTAGAGATCGGACGTACTGAGTTGGATTTTGACCATGGTGGGGTTCGATTACGTCAGCTAGAGTTGTTTCATGTCACTAATTTACATGCGAGAAATGTTCATCTTCCAGCTTTATCTAATGTAGTTTGGCATACTTCTGCCGGTATTGAGCGTTCTCGATTTGACTGCGCTGATTGCTTGGATAGCTACGCAGTTTTGCTGGCTGGAAAATCCTATCAATTTAGCCATTACCTCCCTTTTTTTATGGGAGGATTACAGTTGAGAAGCGAGAATCACAAAGACGGGTATTTAGCGCCTTTGGTCCAGCTTGGTATGCTTGGAAACTGGACCAGCAATCAGCGTAGTCTGCTTCAGCTGGTTCATACTGATAGTCTAAAGGGAGATGCAGGTCGGCGCACACGATGGCTTTTACAGCACCGGGTGGCATTGGGAGATAATCTGGACTTACGCATAGGTTTGGAAGGAGATGATCATGCCTGTGAGATGAGATTTGGATTTTCCAGATATTTCTGATTTTATTGGAGAAGCCGACCAGCAAATCCAGATCAGGCACTGTCAACTACCCCCGACTGAAGTCGGGGGCTTGTGAGAGCAAGCCGGGTTGACCAGGGTCAGCGGTGAAAACCCGCTACGTTTGCAACAGGTCGTCAAGACCCACCGGCGGATGCTGCCTCAGTCCGCCGCTCTGGAAGGCTGGGATCATGCTGGCGAAAGGTAAAGCGCCGAAGGTTCCAGCCGCCGCGTCAGCGGGAGCCGGTTGCAGACATTCCCGAGGGGAGATGGGGCGCAAGCCCCACGTCACTGGACCCGTAAGGGTTCTGTTTTGGGCGGTTTGAAATGGCGGTTTTGGTACTGGACAAGAGGAAAAAGCCCCTGATGCCCTGCTCGGAGAAGCGGGCACGGTTGCTGCTGGAGCGGGCCTGCCGGTGATCACCAGTAGGGGTGGCCGCACCAAATACAACCGACAGCGATTGGGCATTCCCAAGACCCACGCCCTGGATGCGGCCTGTGTCGGGCCAGTCACTGCCATCACCCACTGGAACGTGCCCACCTTGACGGTGCGGGCCACGGGCCGGGGCAGTTATCAGCGCACCCGGCTCAATCGCTTTGGCTTTCCCCGTGGCTACCTGATGCGGCAAAAACAGGTAAAAGGCTTTCAGACCGGAGATCTGGTGCAGGCCAACGTACCGACCGGCAAAAAGGCCGGCACCTATCAGGGCCGGGTGGCCATTCGCGCCACCGGCAGTTTCAATATCCAGACCCGAGAGGGTGTGGTTCAGGGGATTTCACACCGCCATTGCCGCCTGCTACAAAGAGCTGATGGCTATGGCTATGCCTTTCAACCCAAACCCATACAGGAGGACGCGACCAGGGCCGCGTAATCGTGCTGCGCACGATGCGCTATCTCTCCCCGCCCTGAAGGACGGGGTTTCTCGCGCAAAATGATGAAAAAGTGTTTGATACTTTGGACAAGCGCCTCAAGCTGGCTCAGGACTATTATGCAGTGATCGCCGATGAGGCCTATGCCTCCCATGCTATAACCCAACCATCTTCTTGGGCAGTATCGGGGCAGGAACCCACCAAAGTGAGACAGTCTTCTTGTGCAGGAATCTTCCTTCAAGTTGGATGCAAGCGCACAAGCGGCGCATCGTTCGCATCGATGAGTAGATAGACATGCCCTTGAACCGGATCCACGGCGACGTCGCGGATTCGCCAGTTATGGTCTCGCAGCAGGCGTTCCTCATGAATGATATTGCGATCATGGCGAGAGAAACGACCAAGGTAGCGGTGCGCCAGATTACCCATGAGCAGGTCGCCACGCTCCCAACCGGGAAAAATTTCCCACTGATCGAAATGTACACCGTCGAAGAACGCCATCCCTGAAGGTGCAAACCCTTTCTGGCCGTCGTCATATTCGCTGCCATCCCAGCAAAACACAGGGTTTACGGTATTCGGGTTGTCCTGGGGAAGGTCACCGATTGGTTCGCCGGTTTGGTACTCACGGCTGCAGGTAGCTATGGGCCAGCCGTAGTTGCCGCCTGCCTGGTCAATAATGTTGATTTCGTCGCCGTCTTGTTCTCCGTGCTCATTCTGCCAGATTTGACCAGTGGCGGGGTCTATAGCCATGCCCTGGGCATTGCGATGGCCATAAGTGTAAATAGCGTCAAGGGCGTATGGATCGTCCACAAAGGGGTTATCCACAGGGATGGAGCCATCACGCTCAAGACGCAGTGTCTTGCCCCAATGACTTTGGAGATCCTGGGCTGCGTCACGCTCGCGTCGGTCGCCAACTGTTATGTACAAGTGCCAATTGGCGTCGAAAATGAGTCGTGATCCAAAATGCCCGGTACCCGGTGCAAATGGCGTGGCCACGTATAGAACCTCGAATCCCACCAGTTGCGGGCCATCATCATCCACCAGGCGACCACGCCCAACGTGGGTTGCATACCCCGTGCCATCCTGGTTAGCGCCGGCCCATGTGAGATAGATCCACTCTTGTCCCGGACCGTAATCCGGGTACACAGCCACATCGAGCAATCCACCCTGCCCCACTGCGGCCACTTCTGGTGTACCGGTCACCAAGGTGGTTTCGCCGGTTTGCCGATCGACCAATAGCAGGCGTCCTGGACGTTCAGTGACCAGCATGTGGTCATCGTTATTTGGCAGGAAGGTCATTCCCCAGGGGTGCTGTAAACCAGTGGCGACGATTTCCATCTGTATACCGTTTTTGTCGGGTGTTTCCGTCTCTGTCCTGTCTTTTTCGCTGGAGTTGCTGGACAATTTACAGCCACTCACCAGCATGGTCGTGGTGAGCACCAGTATCAGTGGCGGCAAAGTGCTGTCTTTGATCACAATGAACCTCCGGTATTTATTTTTTCGAGCAGGCTATGGACATAAGGTTGCTTGAGAAGCGCTGAACAAGTTTTAATGTCGTCTGTCTCGTGTAGCTGGAGTCGATTTTATCAGTCACAGTCTATTCTGTCTGTCAGACTCACTCCCGTAAAAGCGGGAGTCCCGGCGTCCGGGGTATGGCTGGATTCCCGCTTGCGCGGGAATGACGTGTTCAGAATATTCTTGGTGCAATGCTCAGAGAAGATGGTTCGATGATTATCTGATAAGCGAAATTTAGTATTATTTTTCAGAAGTTCCCTTGATTCAATCTCCGACCAAGGAGGTGAGGAGTAGCAGTTATCTGTTATCAGAGTAAGGTTTCTTTAGCCATACTTTTCGTATGCCAGACTCATCGGTCTTGACTTCCGAGATTGTAGCCAAAATGCGCATTCGCATGGCCTTGTCATGGCCGAGTTTGCTTAGCACCTGCCCCACAGCCGACGCCGGATAGCCGGTTCCTTTCTCATGGGCACCAAGATGATGGCGGATGGCGCGGGTGGCGTTTTGCAGTACGGCAGAATCGAGACATTCCGGGTCGTTCGAGGTAGTCTTGATGATTGCAGAATCACCAATCTTTTCTGGCGCATCAACTGGTAGAATCACCACGGGAATTGTTGCAACGGGGGGAGGTATGGTAGCACCGAGGGCGATCAGTACGGAATGACCTTTTGCTGACAGTAGTTCAGCTGCCGCCACCAGTAAATCATCCCGTGAAAGGATCATGATCAGCGGCTTCTCATCCGTCGGCGTGTGATAGAAGCGGGCCATCTCAAACAGGAGAACAACATCAGCGGATTGCTTGCGTGTGGGTACAATGTGGGGGAGGATATCTACCAAAGAATTGGTATCGCGCAAGGCGTTTTCCCAGTCCATCACACGCCGCCCAGCATCATTTCCTGCGATCACTGCCCGCTCTGCCGGTTGCCCGATGTTTGCAAGAAAGCGGATGGCGGAGGGTGCGAGCGCAGGGGGTTGGTTATCCGCGTCAATATAGAGCCAGGATTTTTTTGTCAAATATCACCTCCGTGTATGGGGGTACATCCTCGCCCGGCAATTCCAGAACCCATTCTCCCGGAAAAACGATAGCTCACAAGTAACCCCAAATTTTATGATCACTGGTCTGGTATGCATCGGCTTTTCTCGTGCTTCCTTGATGGGTTTGCGCCTGCAATGAAGCGCCGATGGAGCCGATGCATGGTCATTCATTCAAGCAATACTTCGCTTCCGATGATCAGGGCGTAGGTTGGCGTCCCAATGCGATATATTTGGTCTCACCATCCATCTGCTTTTTCTCATAGTGAACCACCCCGTCAAGCCTGGTCAGTCCCGCTGCTACCGGGTCATTGTTCTTGAGCAATTTGGCAATGGGTTCGATGATTTTTCTTTTGACATCATGTACGTTGTTAACGCTGGTGAGGTAAATGGAGTAAATCCAGCATTGGTCCGTCCATCTTCGTGCATCAGGGGCAAAGTTTCGCAGGACCTGTGCTTGAAGATCACAATCCTCAGCCCCATCAAATACCTCATCCCAAAGGGAAATTTCTATGCTGGGTTCTTTGCATATGAGTTCTCCTTCATACGCGGTTTCCGGGTCAAGCGTGAATTCAATATATAAATATCGTTCGGCTTTTGAACGCCTGTTCTTTGGGGAGATGCCAATCCAAAACTTGTAATGGTATACGACCCAATCATTGTCATCGTACCAGCAATCAGATTCCCATTTTTCAATAATCTTGATATTGTCGCCCAGCGATCCGTCGGCAATTGCCTGATCCACCTCATTCTTCATGATAGTGGCCAAGGCTTCAATTTCTGCTCCTACTTTTGATATCAGTCGGACACTGTTGTAAATGGCCTCGCCAATGGACTGTTTTTCAATGTCATTCATGACAGTATCTCCTCACGGTGAAGAAAAGAATACAACAGGCTTGATAGTGGGGACCGGGGTATAGGCAATATGGGTCCAGCCTTGAACTCCACCCCAGAAAACATTGCCATAGAATGGGGCAGGGATTGAGGTGACGGGAAGACCAGTAAAGCCTCTGAAGGCCCGGATGCCGATCCTCTCCAGGGTCAGGCAGACGTTGTTTGCCCAATCCTTGGCCTCGGTGGTTTTGAAAATACCACCGCGTAGCAGTACGTCCTTGATGGAGGCCCAGTCCACCGCCAGAAGACGACCCTGCCAGGGGTTGCCATGCTCTTGAGATGACATGGCAGCAGAAGCGGCACTGGTCTCCGGTGCAATGAAGAGGTGAAACCCGGTTTTTCTGCCCTGCTCATCAAGGCAATGTTCCCACTGGAGATGCAGTTGATCATTACCACTGAGGGGGGCTCGCCACTTGAGTTCAACAATCACCGGAATCGTCTGGTCCGGGTATCTCAGGTAAACCATCAAGTCCGGCTCAACTTTCCTTTCAATGCCGGAAAATCGCTTCCACAGCTCCATGTGGACATCTTCTGGCTCCTTCGGAGGCAGTGCGTTCGCCCCACACCGAATCAACAGGTGATGCCAGAACCGGGCGCGTTCCTCGGGGGTGAGAAATTTCAGCGGACCGAGGATCAGCGCGGTGATTTCGTCCTCGGCGGCGACACGTTTTTCATCATTATCATCCTTATGGCCCATATACCGCCGGTATATCCGGGATTTACGTTGTGCGATGGCATGCAGCACGGCAGTCTCCTTTGGCTATTGATCCGCTGTCTTTCCTGTCCGACCTGGCTCCACGGGCAAGGTGGTCCGTGCGGCTGGTGTAACGGATCGGGTGAACTCAGGATGAGTAACACTCATTCAAGATCATCACTTCCTCGGCAATGGCTTGACGGGTTTGTTCTGGCCCAAGGACCACGATATCCGCCCCCTGTGACCGTATCCATTGTCGCAGGGTCAGTGTGTCCCGTATTCGTGCGGTGAGCAGATAACTATCCGGATCATCGGGGTCGGGAAAAATGCGCTGTGTCTCGTTCAGTGGTGTCTCTCTCAGAATCTGGGTCATGAACTCAGATACCCAAAGCTCCAGTTCAATTTCACCATAATCCCCAAACTCGAAATGGTGTCCAGCCAGGTAGCGCTCAAGATCAAAGTCACCCCGTTGACCAGCCTGGTCCTGTACCTCGGCTCTTTCGATACGCTGCAGGGCGAGTATGCGTGGTTCATCGTAGCCGTCATAATGCACTACCAGATAGGTCACCTGTCCCCGCATCACCAGTGCCAGCGGGGTGACAAGTGATTCTTTTGACTCGGCGGCCAGTGCCTTGCGGTAATCAATTTTCAGCAGGCGATCACGAAACAGCGCCTCGTGAACCGCCTTGATGACATCCAGGTTGACAGAACGGGCGGGTTGGAGTGGATGCACATCAATGACGGCAGTCTTTTGGCGCACCCACTGATCAATATCATGCATTGAACTCTGCCATGGATGAGGTGCCTGCTCAAGGCTTGCTCTGGCCTGTTCCTGGAGCGTCTTTATCTCTTCCATTTGGCTATCTGGCAAAATGATACGAAGGTATTCCCAGGCCATCAGTGTAATCAGTGCAGCGGTGGTATTCAGGCCCGGAATCTGAAAAGCTTTGGCATCTGCCTGCCAGCACCATTGAAATGGCTTGCTGTCTTCATCCATGACGATGATGTTAAAATGTCGGGAAAGGGATGCCAGGTTTCGTTCAATTGTCCGTTGAGATACCTTTGTGAACCCTTGACTCTCCAGTTTTTGGGTGATTTCTTTTGCGGTAATGGTAGCAGGATGACGGGGTAGCAGTTGCAGAATCATCAGGTACCGATACAGGGTTTCATCACGCATTCTCCTTGATCTCCCATTAATCAGCGTGAATTGAGCCGTATGATTTCGGTTAGCACGGCAAACTCTTTGGCTGCAATGATTGCATCCATACCTCCTTCTTCAAATTGTACATAAAAATGCTGATTGTCATCCATTTTCTGCACAGAATAAATGGTGGCTTCATGAACACCGTGATGATTCACCCTGGCGGCGCCATAAGTGATTCGACTGCGCAGAATCTGAGGCCAGTCAATACCTTCTTTATGATAGACTGCGAGAACTGCATCGGCGGGTGAAATGTTAAGGGTGGCAGCGCAATAAATCTTGTTTATTGACTCATCAATCCCTGCCGTTCGGATTTCACTGATGCGGATATTAAAGTACCCTTGACCTTTCTGGTTTGGATGGAGCGAAGCACCAGGCAAGACGCCTAGATCGTCATGAATGTCTTGGTAAATCAGTAACTCAGCTGTGGCAATCACTTCAGCATCGGAGCAGCCCGGTGGCTTGGCGCTACAACCAGCCGCCAGCAGTAGTAAAAACGCTATTGAAAGAGTAAAAATTATTTTTTTATTCATGAGCGTGTTGACCTCATCATCAGGGGGAGCCACTGAAACAGCGCGTGACCAGTCTCGACGAGCTACTTCTTGGTAACCATGGTAAGTGTGACACATGCATGCGACATATCGCGTCGTACTGTGGCATGACTAACCTGGGAGTGGGTAGTGAACTTCCCCATCTCTTTTGGCAGGGTATAGTGACAAGGCTTTGAAAATATAATATGAGTCCATTGACTGCGGGAACATTGGTTCCCGCAGTCAATGGGTTTTATTTCGGGAGATTAATCATCTGACAGAAGTGCAGCGATGATTTTATCCCCAATTTCTTTGGCTGATGCTTCAATGGTGGCAGCGTCAGCACCTATGCCATGGGGCCATTCCAATGCGATCCACCACGAATCATCATCTTCAACCACTTGATTGATGGGGGCAGGAAATTGATTTTTCAGTCGATCCCATAGTTTCGTGTCATTACTCAACTGTTCGATGTAGATGCAGGCGTTTTCGGCGTTTTGCATATCGCCGTAGCCGTAAGCACCAATATTGATTACATCACCTCTTCTTGGTAGTTTTCTTACGTTAAAGGAAATAAAGAAGTACCGATCTTCTTCTTCAGTTTTCTTGTATCCTCCAAAACTTTCACTCCTTGCAACCAGTGAATCGCTTTTCCCTATATGTTCATATAATTCCGTAAGAAAAAAAGTAATTTCACAGATTCCACTTGCGACGTTTTGATTGATTGAAGTCACCATGAGTCGTCTCCTTGTTGCACATGACTTTTAAAACGTCTCCGTCATGATTTTCATGACGATATTATTCTTTCACGCTCATGCGACATACAGCGTCGTATTTCATCCTTCCGTCCGTGAATTTGTGCCGCTGGTATGGCCAGTCGGGGCCATGAGCAGCATCCCGTGACTGCTCATGACTGTTCTGGTACAAACAGGGCTGATCATGCGCTGAGTCTGGCGGGAGCACGGGATCAAAATGGCCGACTTGTGCGACCCTGGGTTTGGCAACTCAGCCGAGGATGCAAAGCCATGCCACCAGAACACGGCAAAATGCTTCTGGATTCTCCGGTTTTTCCGTAGACTCTTCCCATGTCACTGACAGGCAAACATATCCTTCTGGGCGTTTCCGGCGGCATTGCCGCTTACAAGGCCTGCGAGCTCACCCGGCGGCTGATGGATGCCGGTGCCGAGGTCCGGGTGGTGATGACCCCTCACGCCACCGAGTTCGTGGCCCCGCTCACCTTCCAGGCCCTGTCCGGCCATCCCGTGCGCACGGCTCTGTTCGACGCCGAGGCCGAGGCGGGCATGGATCACATCAGTCTGGCCCGCTGGGCCGATGCCGTGCTCATTGCCCCGGCCACCGCCAATGTCATGGCCCGACTGGCCCAGGGCATGGCCGATGACCTGTTGACCACCCTCTGCCTGGCCGCCGAGGCCCCCGTCTGCCTGGCCCCGGCCATGAACCGGGTCATGTGGGCCAATGCCGCGACTCAGGCCAACGTGCGGACCCTGACGGCGCGGGGCGTCCGTCTGTTCGGTCCCGGTGCCGGTTATCAGGCCTGCGGCGAGATGGGGGAGGGGCGCATGCTGGAGCCGGGGCAGATCGTCACGGCGGTGGAAGGTCTGTTTGCCGTCGGTGCGCTGGCAGGGGTACGGGTGATGGTCACCGCCGGTCCCACCCGGGAGCCTCTGGACCCGGTGCGTTATCTCACTAACCGAAGCTCCGGGCGCATGGGCTTTGCGGTGGCGGCGGCGGCGGCGGAGGCCGGTGCTCAGGTTTGTCTGGTGAGTGGTCCGGTACACCTGGATACCCCCCCTGGTGTGACCCGGGTGGATGTGGAAACGGCCTTGCAGATGTACGAGGCCGTCATGGCCAGGGCCGCCGGGACGGATCTGTTCATTGCCACGGCAGCGGTGGCGGATTACCGCATGGCCCAGCCGGCACCGCGCAAGATCAAGAAACAGGCGGATGAGTTGCCACTGACCCTGGTGAAGAACCCGGATATCCTGGCGGCGGTAGCGGCCTTGCCGGACGGTCCGTTCACGGTGGGATTCGCGGCGGAAACCGATGATCTGGACACCTATGCCCGGGGCAAGCTCGAAGCCAAGGGGCTGGACATGATCGCCGCCAATGATGTTTCCGGTGGGCGCGGGTTCGATGTGGCGGACAATGCCTTGAAGGTGTTCTGGCGAGGAGGTTCCCTGTCCCTGCCGCAGCAGCCCAAGTTGCAACTGGCCCGTGAGCTGGTGGCGCTGATTGCCCGACATCATGGGGGCTGTCGCGCCTCCCATCCCTGTTCCCATCCAACAATCGATCATCAACATCATGCATGCCATTCAGATCAAGATTCTTGACCCCCGTGTCGGCACGGACTTCCCCTTGCCGGAGCCGGCCACATCCGGTTCCGCCGGCATGGACCTGCGGGCCTGCCTGGATGTCCCTTTGACCCTGGGACCGGGAGAAACCCACCTGATTCCCACCGGCATCGCCATGCACCTGGCAGACCCCGGTCTGGCGGCCATGATCCTGCCCCGGTCTGGTCTGGGCCATAAACACGGCATTGTCCTGGGAAATCTTGTCGGCCTCATCGATTCCGACTATCAGGGACCGCTCATGGTCTCCTGCTGGAACCGGGGGGCGGAGCCGTTTGTCATCCACCCCGGCGAGCGTATTGCCCAGTTGGTGGTGGTGCCGGTGGTGCAGGCCCAATTCCAGCTGGTGGATGACTTCGAGGCGACCCAGCGGGGCAGCGGCGGGTTCGGGTCCTCGGGCAAGGCTTAGCCCCCAAGACACAGGCAGGACATACCGGGAGCACCGTCACATGCAGGGGAACAGCTGATGAGCATGAGTGTGGACCCCGGCATCTTCCGGGCCTATGACATCCGCGGCGTGGTGGGTGAACGCCTCAATCCGGATACCGCCCGGGCCATTGGCCGTGCCTACGGTGCCGAGGCCCGCGAACTGGAGGTGGCCCGGGTAGCGGTTGGCCGTGACGGCCGGTTGTCGAGCCCCGAACTGGAATCCGCCCTGATCGAAGGGCTGCTGGCGTCGGGATTGCGGGTAATCCGGCTGGGTTGCCTGCCCACGCCGGTGACCTATTACGCCGCACTCCGGCAAGCCGATGGCAACGGCATCATGGTCACCGGCAGCCACAATCCTCCGGCCTATAACGGTTTCAAGCTCATGCTGGCGGGGCGCACCCTGCATCAGGAGACGGTGCAGCGTCTACGGCGCCGGATTGACGAGGGGCGTCTGCCCGTTGCCCCAGGAGGTACCCTGGAGACTGCAAAAGTCTGTGGTGATTACCTGAACGAACTCTGCGCCGATATTCACCTGGATCGCCCCCTGCGGGTGGCGGTGGATTGCGGTCATGGTGCCGCCGCAGTGGTGGCACCCGAGGTTTTCCAGCGCCTGGGCTGTGAGGTGATTCCCCTGTATTGCGATGTGGATGGGCATTTTCCCCACCATCATCCCGATCCATCGCGGCCGGAAAACCTGGAGGATCTGCGGCGGGCCGTGCAGTCCGGTGGACTGGATCTGGGGCTGGCCTTTGACGGGGATGGGGATCGCCTCGGGGTTGTCGATGGTCAGGGGCGCATCCAGTGGCCGGATCGCCTGATGATGTGTTTTGCCGCCGATGTGCTGGCCCGGCATCCCGGTACCCCGGTGGTGTTCGATGTGAAATGTTCCCACCATCTGGCCCAGCGGATACGCGCCCTGGGCGGGGTGCCGGAGATGTGGCGCACCGGCCATTCCCTGCTCAAGGCACGCATGGAAGAGATCGGTGCCCTGCTGGCGGGAGAGATGAGCGGTCATGTCTTTTTCCGGGATCGCTGGCTTGGGGTGGATGATGCGATTTATGCCGGGGCGAGGTTGCTGGAGTATCTCGCCCGGGATGACCGGTCAGCGGCACAGGTCTTTGATGCACTGCCCCAGGGGTGTCATACCCCGGAGCTGCTGGTGACGCCGGGCGGGGAAGAGGGTCATGGCGCCTTCATGGCCCGTTTCCTGTCCGAGCCGGACCCGGAAGGCGCCCGAGTGAATCGCATCGATGGCCTGCGGGTGGATTTTGACGATGGCTGGGGGTTGGTGCGGGCCTCCAACACCACCCCCTGCCTGACCTTGCGCTTCGAGGGGGCCAGTCCCCAGGCCCTGGCCCGGATCCAGGCCCTGTTCCGGGAACGTCTGCTGGCGGTGGACCCGGAACTGGAACTGCCGTTCTAGATTTCCCCGCTGCCCTGTTAGAATCAGCCCGGTCTGCAACCGGAGACTTCCCGTAATGTCTGAACATACCGCCATGGATCACACCAGCCCCCAGACCATTGCCCGGGTTCTGACCGAGGCACTGCCCTATATCCAGCGTTTTTCCGGCAAGACACTGGTGATCAAGTATGGCGGCAACGCCATGGTGGACGAGGCCCTCAAGCGCGGCTTTGCCCGGGATATCGTGCTGCTCAAACAGGTGGGTCTTAATCCGGTGGTGGTCCACGGTGGTGGACCTCAGATTGGCAGAATGCTCAGTCAGTTGGGCAAGGAATCCCGTTTTGTGGACGGCCTGCGGGTGACAGATCGGGAAACCATGGATGTGGTGCAGATGGTGCTGGGTGGCCTGGTTAACAAGGAAATTGTCAGTCTTATCAATCAATTCGGTGGCCGCGCAGTGGGACTGACCGGCAAGGACGGCGGGCTGATCCGTGCCCGGCGCATGAGTCATCGCCGTATCGGTGAAGACCCGGAAGCCTCTGAGATCATCGACCTGGGCCATGTGGGGGAGGTGGCTTCCATTGATCCTGCGGTGGTACACATGCTGGATTCAGGGGCCTTCATTCCCGTGATCGCGCCGGTGGGCGTGGGCGAGGACGGGGCGGCCTACAACATCAATGCTGATCTGGTGGCGGGCAAGATGGCCACGGTGCTGGGGGCGGAGAAGTTGATTTTGCTCACCAATACGGCAGGGGTGCTGGATGAGGCGGGCCACCTGCTTACCGGTTTGACGGCCCGACAGGTGGACGAGCTGATTGTGGATGGTGTGATCCATGGCGGCATGATCCCTAAAATCCAGTGCGCCCTGGATGCGGTGAAATCCGGTGTCAAAACAGCCCATATCATTGATGGTCGGGTGCCCCATGCGGTGATGCTGGAATTGCTCACGGACAAAGGGGTGGGTACTTTGATCCGGGGCTGATGCTGATTTCAGCGCGGCGGCGGGGCTTCAGGGGGGGGTTGACGCAATGCCCGGAACCGGATCAGATCCTGTTCAAACCGGGCGGTCACCCTGTCCCGTTCCTGGCTGCGTTGTTCCAGATACTGTGCCTGTAGCCGAATCTGGCGACCCAGGGAGTCCAGTTGTTCTGTTGCCCCTTCCGGGGCCGGTTGGCCTGCGGCGATCTGGGGCTGGATGCGGGCTTCCAGTTGCCGAACCTGATCGTGCAGGTTGTCCAGCTTTTCCTGGGTGATGCTGATATTGGCGTCAATCAGGCTGATGCGGTCATCCCTGGCATGTAGCAGTTCCTGTTCCGAACCAAAGGATTGCAGCAAAATCCAATCCGCTCTGGCCTGTTCGGCCCGGGCCTGTGACAGGGCATCCTGACGGGCCTGCTCCGCCTGTTCTGCGGCGATTTCCTCTGCTGTTTTGGCCCGTTCCAGACGTTGAATCACCAAACCCCGGCGGTCGATGATCTCCCGGTCATAACGGGTGCTGTAGGGCGGGGGGACATCGCTGATATGGGTCTGACCCCGCTCATCCTCCCAGCGATAGACTTGCCCATTGGCCGGGCTGATGGCTGCGACGGCCAGTGCAGCCATCAGGATCGGGGTGATGGCGGTGGTCAAGGACATGCCGGACATGTGTCATCCCCTTAAAAATTTGGCGATTGCCGGCCTGTTTGGGTGTCTGGCCGGCTAAATGCCAAAAGCGTCTCGATAGGCCTGCACGGCAGCGCGATGCTGCGCCATGTCCGGCAGGTCTTCCAAAAAGACGATCAGGTCCGACAGGGACGCAATGGCGTGGACCTGCAGACCGTAATCCCGTTCCACCTCCTGGATGGCGGACAGTTCGCCGCGTCCCCGTTCTTGCCGATCCAGCGCGATCAGCACATCGGCGGGTTCCGCGCCGGCGGCCCGGATGATGTCCACGGATTCGCGGATGGCGGTGCCGGCGGTGATCACGTCATCCACGATCATGACACGACCGGACAAGGGCGCACCCACCAGGGTGCCCCCCTCGCCATGATCCTTGGCTTCTTTGCGATTGAAGCAAAAGGGGTAATCCCGATCATGGTCCCGGGCCAGGGTCATGGCCGTGGCGGCCACCAGGGGGATGCCCTTGTAGGCAGGGCCAAAGAGCATGTCCACCTGGGGGTTCGACTCCACCAGGGTACGGGCATAGAAGCCCCCCAGGTGGGCCAGATCCCGCCCGGTGTTGAACAGGCCGGCATTGAAGAAATAGGGACTGGTGCGGCCGGATTTGAGGGTGAAGGAACCAAAGCGAAGGACGCCGCGTTCCAGGCAGAACTGAAGAAACTGGGTGCGATAGGTGTTCATGGTCGGAAAATTACAACGTCCTGTGGGAGGGCACAAGCAGGGTGAGTGGCTCAGGGTTTGGCAACATGGCTGTTTTTAGCCGGTTCGCATTGCCGCAAGGTTTCATGTTAGCGTGAAAAAAGGCGGCGGAAGGTCTGCTTTCCGCTGAAATTCAATGATTCAGCCCACGAAGGGAGGTAATATGACCGAACAGAGTGCGTCTTCGGCCCGTTCCCCACGGATCCTGATGAACCCACCGGTGTTCATCACCTCTGCGGTCCTCACCCTGGCCTTCGTGCTGTTTGCCGCCATTTTCACCGAGACGGCAGGCACCGTCTTCAGTGCCGTGCAGGGCTGGATTTCCGACTCCGTTGGCTGGTTTTATGTGCTGGCGGTGGCCGGTTTCGTGGTTTTCATGATCGGGGTGGCGGTATCCAGCTACGGCAACATCAAGCTGGGTCCGGATCACAGTCAGCCCGATTACAGCTATGCCTCCTGGTTCGCCATGCTGTTTTCCGCCGGGATGGGTATCGGCCTCATGTTCTTCGGCGTGGCCGAGCCGGTGATGCACTACGTCAGTCCGCCGGTGGGCGACCCGGAAACCGTGGAGGCGGCGCGACAGTCCATGCGCATCACCTTCTTCCACTGGGGGGTTCATGCCTGGGCCATCTATGCGGTGGTGGCCCTGTCCCTGGCCTATTTTGCCTTCCGGCATAATCTGCCGCTGACCATCCGTTCCTCCCTGTATCCGCTGATCGGTGACCGCATCCACGGCGGCATCGGCCACACGGTGGACACCTTTGCCGTGCTGGGCACCATCTTCGGGGTTGCCACTTCCCTGGGGTTTGGCGTCATTCAGATCAACTCGGGTCTGAACTATCTGTTCGACATTCCCAATGCCGTGTCGGTACAGGTCATCCTGATTGTGGTCATCACCGCCATTGCCACCCTGTCCGTGGGCCTGGGACTGGATGGGGGCATCCGCCGGATCTCGGTGTTGAACATGATTCTGGCGGTGGGCTTGCTGGCCTTCGTGCTGGTGGCCGGTCCCACCGTCTATCTGTTGCAGACCCTGGTGCAGAACACCGGCAATTATGTCTCCAACCTGTTCGCCATGACCTTCAATCTGTACGCCTACGAGCCCACCTCGTGGATCGGCGGCTGGACCCTGTTCTACTGGGGCTGGTGGATTGCCTGGGCGCCCTTCGTGGGCATGTTCATCGCACGGGTCTCCCGGGGGCGCACCATCCGTGAATTCACCTTTGGCGTGTTGCTGGTGCCGGTGGGCTTCACCATCATGTGGATGACCTTCTTTGGCAACACCGCCCTGCACATGATCATGGTGCAGGGTATCACCGAGTTGTCGGACGCGGTGGCGGCGGACACCTCGGTGGCCCTGTTCCAGTTCTTCGAGCATCTGCCCCTGTCCTCCATCATGGCTCTGGTGGCGACCTTGCTGGTGGTGACCTTCTTTGTCACATCCTCCGACTCCGGTTCCCTGGTGGTGGACATCCTCACCTCCGGCGGCAAGGAGGAATCCCCCACCTGGCAGCGCATTTTCTGGGCCGTGATCGAGGGGATCGTGGCGGCGGCCCTGCTCATCGCCGGCGGCCTGGCGGCCCTGCAGACCGCCACCATTGCCAGTGCGCTACCGTTCACCATCATCATGTGCTTCATGTGCTGGGGACTGCTCAGGGCCTTGCGCATCGATACCATGAAGCGGATCAGTCTGCGGGAGGCCAGGGTTTCGCCCATTGGCCCTCATTCTCCCCTGACCTGGCAGTCCCGGTTGCGGGCCATCGTGCATCAGCCCCGTCGCAACGAGGTGCTGCGCTATATCCAGGAGGCGGTGAAGCCGGCTCTGGAAGCGGTGGCCGAAGAGTTGCGCAAGCAGAATCTGGACGCCCAGACCGGGCTGGGGGAAGACGGGCGCTGCTGGGTGGAGGTTCGCCATGGGGATGAGATCGATTTCTTTTATTCCGTGCGGCCCCGGGCCTATGAACCGCCCACCTTCGTCATGCGGGACACCCGCGCCCAGCGGGCCGAGGCCCTCAAGTACTACCATGCGGAAGTGCATCTGAGCGAGGGCGGCCAGGACTACGACGTCATGGGCTGGAGCAAGGACGCCATCATCAATGACGTGCTGGAGCATTACGAGCGTCACATGCATTTCCTCAGCGCGGTGCGCTGATCCCATGATGGGGCCGTGGGTCCAACCGATCCCGGCCCCTTTTCTTTTGCAGTGGGGGTGATGTCCAGCGCCAGACACTGACACCGATCCGCCCCCGGGCGAACGAAGACAGGACAAGTAGCCTTGCAGCAACCCAAGATTGCAGTCAAAAACCTCACCAAGGTCTTCGGCGATCCGCCGCACCTGGCCTTGAAACTCATGGAGGAGGGACACGACCGTAAGGAAATCCAGCAACGTACCGGACTGACCCTGGGTATTGCCGATGTCAGCTTTGATGTGGCGCAAGGGGAGATCCTGGTGGTGATGGGGTTGAGTGGTTGCGGCAAATCCACCCTGATTCGCTGCCTTAACCGGCTGATCGAGCCGACGGCGGGACAGGTGTTGATTGATGGAGAAGACATCACCGAACTGAGCAACAAGGCCCTGCTGTCGCTGCGGCGGCGCAAGTTCGGCATGGTGTTCCAGAATTTCGCCCTGTTTCCCCATCGCACCATCCTGCAGAACACCGCCTTCGGGCTGGAGATCTGTGGCATGGGCCAGGATGAGCGGGAACAGCGGGCTATCCAGGCCCTGCAGTTGGTGGGGCTGGAGGGATGGGAGCAGGCTTTTCCATCCCAACTCTCCGGGGGGATGCAGCAACGGGTGGGTCTGGCCCGGGCGCTGGCCGTGGATCCGGACATCCTGCTCATGGACGAAGCCTTCAGCGCGTTGGACCCGCTGATCCGCCGGGATATGCAGCAGGAGCTGATCAATCTGCAGGCCAGGGTGAAAAAGACCATTGTGTTCATCACCCATGATCTGGACGAGGCCCTCCGCCTTGGGGACCGCATCGTACTGATGAAGGATGGCCGGGTGGTTCAGATCGGCACCGCGGAGGACATTCTCAGTTCCCCGGCCAGCCGCTATGTGGAGCGTTTCGTCGAGGATGTGGACAAGACCCAGATCCTCACCGCTGGCGGGATCATGCGTGATGCCAGGGTGTTGGCCCTGCCCACGGACGGCCCTCGCACTGCCCTGCACAAAATGGAAAAGGAGAGCTTCTACAGCCTGTTTGTGGTCCAGCAGGACGGTACCCTGGAGGGCTATGTGTGGGCAGATGATGTGGGCAGGGCGATTGAGCAGGGGGATCGGCAGATTGCTCCCCATGTCCAGCGGGATCATCAGACGGTGGCCCCGGAGGAGCCGGTCAGCACCCTGATTGCCATGCTGGCGGACAGCCGCATTCCAGTGGCGGTGGTGGACGAGGCCGGGCGCCTGCTGGGCACCATCGTCAAGAGCAACGTGCTGGCGGCTCTGGCGGCCGGTCAATCGGACCAGACGACCACGGCAACCACCGTCCCCGCCTTGGACAAAACCAGTGAAGACGCCCATGAGTCATGATTTTCCTTTTTTCGGCAAGTTTCCCCTGGCGGATTACATCGACGATGGCCTGGACTGGCTGACCGACACCTTTTCCGGTCTGACCCGGGCCATCAGTAACGTGCTGGGCGACGGTGTGGACGGTGTGGTGTTGCTGTTGACCTTTCCGCCTCCCTGGCTAGTGATTCTGATCTTTGCCGGCGTTGCCTGGTTGGCGGCGGGGCGGCGGGTGGCCATCGGCACCGCGGCCGGTCTGCTGTTTTTATGGAATCTGCAACTCTGGCAGGCCACCATCGAGACCCTCACCCTGGTGCTGTTCGCCACGGCGGTGGCGGTGGCCATTGCCTTGCCCATCGGCATTCTGGGCGGACTCTCGGAGCGTTTCCACCGGGCCACCATGCCGGTGCTCGACTTCATGCAGACCATGCCGGCCTTCGTCTATCTGATCCCGGCGATTCCCTTCTTCGGTCTGGGCCAGGTATCGGCCATGTTTGCCACCGTGATCTTTTCCATGCCGCCGGCCATCCGTCTCACCATCCTGGGCATCCGTCAGGTGCCCAGGGAACTGGTGGAGGCCGCGGATGCCTTTGGTGCCAGCCGGCGGCAGAAGCTGTTCAAGGTGCAGCTGCCGCTGGCGGTGCCCACCATCATGGCGGGCATCAACCAGACCATCATGCTGGCCCTGTCCATGGTGGTGATCGCTGCCATGATCGGTGCTGGTGGTCTGGGCGGGGAAGTCTGGCGGGCGATTCAGCGCCTGCAGCCGGGCAATGGTTTTGAGGCGGGTATTGCCATCGTGATCCTGGCGATGATTCTGGACCGGGTGACCCAGCGCATTGGCCGCAAAAGCGGACCTTAGCCGGGGAGGGTGTTTCCGTGGAAGCGGGAATCTGCTGGGGGTTGGCACCTGGGCTCCCGCTTTCGCGGGAGTGACGACTGAGGGTATCGGGAGTGACGATTGGGAGTGGTTGGAAGTGACGGCAGGAGGCTTTTTGAGAACTTTCTGAATATCCATGCAACTCTTCGGAGGACAATTGATGACTTCAATGACAAGACCGGGAATCCCGGTGATCGCCAGTCTGATCCTGGCGGCAACCCTGGTATTTGCCCCTCTGTCGGCCCTGGCTGGCGATAAGGGACGAATCAATATCCCCTATGTGGAATGGGCCAGTGAAGTGGCCAGTACCAACGTGATCCGGGTGGTACTGGAAGAGGCCGGCTACAACGTGCGGCTGACATCCGTCAGTGCCGCAGCCATGTGGCAGTCCGTTGGCACCGGCGACCAGGATGCCTTCGTGGCCGCCTGGCTGCCCACCACCCATGAGCATTATCTGGACCGGGTCAGGGACCGGGTGGAAGACCTGGGACCCAATCTGGTGGGTACCCGCATCGGTCTGATGGTTCCGACCTATGTGGAGATCGACTCCATTGAAGACTTGAATGCCAACGCCCGCCGCTTTGACCGTCGCATCGTTGGCATCGAGCCCGGTGCCGGCCTGATGAGCCTCACCGAGCGGGTGATCGACGAATACGGCCTGAGACTGCGCCTGATCGAAGGTTCCGACGCCACCATGACCGGTGTGCTGGCCAGCGCCATCCGCAACAATGACTGGGTGGTGGTCACCGGCTGGACGCCCCATTGGAAGGAAAGCCGCTGGGAGCTGAAGTATCTGGAAGATCCCAAGGGGATCTACGGCGGCGAGGAATACATTCACACCATCGTCCGTGCCGGTCTGAAGGATGACATGCCCGAGGCCTACGCCATCCTCAATAACTTCAACTGGACCCCCGCCCACATGGCCGAGTTGATGATGATGAACGAGGAGGGGGGCGATCCCTACGAGAACGCCAAGCGCTGGGTGGAACAGAACCGGGATCTGGTGGACACCTGGTTGCCCTGAGTGTTTCGGGTGGCGGGTTGCCGGAGTATTTCCGGCGCCCAGCCCCCGGCTCATCAAGCAATCTTACCGATGTATCTGATTGGGAAACTGAATGATGAACAGAAAGACCCTGATGGCCTCATCCGTTGCCGCGGCCCTGGCTGTGCCTGCTGCGGTACAGGCCGATGTACTCAACATCGACTTTTATGGTTCTGCCCGGGTTCAGGTGGAATCCGTGCGTCCCGACAACCGGGATCAGTTGGATACCTATACCGGAGTGCGGGATGCCTATTCCCGCATCGGTTTCACCGCCAGCTACCCCCTGCTGCAGGGATTGAACCTGATCGGTCAGCTGGAACTGCCCCTGGATATTGCCAACAAGGCGGTGCAAGACCCCTGGGATCAGGATCAGGACATCCGTGTGGCCCAGATCGGCATCCAGGGGGATATGGGCACCCTGGTGTACGGGCAGATGTGGTTGCCCTACTACAATGCCATCGCCTATCCGGTGGATATGTTCAGCACCTACTACAGCGGTTTTGCCACCTACACCGCCTTCCGCCGGGGTGACACCATCGGCTATTACAGCCCGGACATGCACGGCCTGTCCTTTGCTTTTGCCTGGAGCGAGGATCACGGTGCCGACGGGGATAATCGGGTTCAGCTCACCGGCAGCTATGCCTTTGGCGATACCACCTTGTCCATCGGCATGGATGATCTCAATGGCGACGATAACATGCGTATCGTGGGGGTTTCCGCTGCCCACACCATGGGCAACCTCTACCTGGGCGCCAAGGTGGAGCGATTCTACAGCGACATCGATGATGATGCGGCCTATGGCAACGATGGCGACATGGCCATGAATGTCTATGCCGGCTATACCCTGGGCAAGAACACCTTCAAGCTGATGGTGGCCGAGGTGGACAACTACGGCGAGACCATTGTTCATGTGGGCATGGATCATCAGTTCAATCCTGCCCTGAAGCTCTTTGCCGAGTATTACTACGAGCAGGAAACAGCAGCGATCACGCAGAAACGGGGCGGCATGAACGAGACTGCCTGGGCGGCAAGCGGCGGCGAGGTGTTTGCCGTTGGCATGCGTTTCGACTTCTGATTGACCCTATCGTCGGCGGGCCGGCGCCCCAGGGGGAGCGGCCCGCCACTGTCTGGCCGTGCTTTTGCGCCGCAATACCTTTACCCCGCTGCCTCCCTTTCACTATCCTGTGCGCAACACCACCACAAGCCCTCGGGGCAAGCATCCAACATGGCCCACATTCTCGGTATCGGCGTCGCCACCCTGGACATCATCAATATTGTTGACCACTACCCGGCAGAGGACGAGGAAATTCGTGCCCGTGAGCAGTGGGTCTGTCCCGGTGGGAATACTGCCAACAGCTTGTACGTCCTGAAACAACTCGGTCACCAGTGCGATCTGGCCACGGTCATTGCCGATGATTCCGATGGAGAGCAGCTCATGACCCTGCTGGCCAAACGGGGCATCCATGTGGACACCTGTCGCCGTCGTAGCGGGCGTACCCCTTGTTCCTACATCACCCTCAACGGGGCCACCGGTTCCCGCACCATCATCCATTACCGCAATCTGCCGGAACTGGATGCCCCCCATGTGGCTACCCTCAATCTGGAAAAATACCAGTGGGTGCACGTGCAGGCCCGGGATACCCATACCACCAGTCGCATGCTCCAGGCCCTGCGCAGCCAGCAAAAATCCCATCAGCCCATTTCCCTGGAAGTGGAAAAGGATCGGGATGGGGTGGATCTGCTGTTTGGACAACCGGATGTGATCATTTTCTCCCGACCCTTTGTTCAGGGGCGGGGATTTGACGACCCGGAACCCTTCCTGCGCGGTATACACAAACGGGTGCCCGGTGCCATTCTGGTTTGCACCTGGGGCGAGGAAGGGTCCTGGGCCTGGGCCAGCCGGGAAGGGCTGTTTCATGCCCCCGCCTGGCATCCTCCCAGAGTGGTGGATACCCTGGGGGCTGGAGATGTGTACAACGCCGGCCTGATCCATGCCCTGGCCATGGGCAGCACAGTCCCCGAAGCCTTGTCCATGGCCACCCAGCTGGCCGGTTACAAGGTAGGACGGCAGGGGCTGGATGGACTGGATACGGCCCTGGAAGTGCCTGACGAGGCGGATTGAGCCTCGCCCCGCGCTATACTGGCCAGCCTTCCCCCATCCGTCCCGGCTCCCGATCATGCAATATCAGGCAAACTATGACGTTATCGTCGTGGGTGGCGGCCACGCCGGCACCGAGGCCGCCCTGGCGGCGGCCCGCATGGGCTGCAAAACCCTGCTGTTGACCCATAACATCGACACCATCGGCCAGATGAGCTGCAATCCCGCCATCGGCGGCATCGGCAAGGGCCATCTGGTCAAGGAGATCGACGCCCTGGGCGGCCTCATGGCCCAGGCCGCCGATCTGGGGGGCATTCAGTTTCGCACCCTCAACAGCCGCAAGGGGCCTGCGGTGCGCGCCACCCGCGCCCAGGCGGACCGTGCCCGCTATAAGGCTGCCGTGCGCCGGGCAGTGGAAAATCAGCCGGGCCTGTCCCTGTTCCAGCAGGCGGTGGATGATCTGATCGTGGCGGGGGATCGGGTCACCGGGGTCGTCACCCAGGCCGGTCTGCGCTTTGATGCGCCCTGCGTGGTGTTGACCGTAGGCACCTTTCTCGGCGGCCTTATCCATGTGGGCGAGGCCAACTACGCCGGTGGCCGGGCCGGTGATCCGCCGGCCATCCGTCTGGCCCAGCGGTTGCGGGAGCTGCCCTTGCGGGTTGGGCGTCTGAAGACCGGTACACCGCCCCGTATCGATGCCCGCAGCATTGATTATTCCCATCTGACCGAGCAGCCTGGGGATACCCCGGTGCCGGTGTTCTCCTTCCTGGGGCAGCCTTCCGACCATCCGCCCCAGGTGAGCTGTCACATCACCTGGACCACCCCCCGCACTCTGGAGGTGATCCGCGCCAACCTGCACCGATCTCCCATGTACAGCGGCGTGATCGAAGGGGTGGGGCCGCGCTACTGCCCCTCCATCGAGGACAAGGTGGTGCGCTTTGCCGACAAGGAACGCCATCAGATTTTCATCGAGCCGGAAGGACTCGACACCCATGAGGTGTACCCCAACGGCATCTCCACCAGTTTGCCCTTTGACGTACAGGTGGCGCTGGTGCGTTCCATCGAAGGGTTCCAGCAGGCCCATATCACCCGTCCTGGTTACGCCATCGAATACGACTTCTTCGACCCCCGGGACCTGCGCCCCAGTCTGGAAACCCGCCCATTGCAGGGCCTGTTCTTCGCCGGTCAGATCAACGGTACCACCGGCTATGAGGAAGCCGCGGCCCAGGGGCTGGTGGCAGGGATCAATGCCGCCCTGCGGGTTCAGGAGAAGGCCCCCTGGTATCCCCGCCGGGAAACCGCCTACATGGGGGTGATGATTGATGATCTCATCACCCAGGGCACCCAGGAGCCTTACCGTATGTTCACCAGTCGAGCCGAGTATCGGCTCACCCTGCGGGAAGACAATGCCGATCTGCGTCTCACCCCCGTGGGCCGCGATCTGGGGGTGGTGGATGATATGCGCTGGGCCGCTTTTGAGCGTAAGCGGGAGGCCATCGCCCGGGAATCCCGACGGCTGGAAACCACGGTACTGCATCCTGGGGATCTGCTGCCAGAGGATAGCCAGCGCCTGTTTGGCAATCCCCTGAGCCGGGAATATCCCCTGATGGACCTGTTGCGTCGGCCCGGAGTGACCTATGCCCACCTGATGTCCCTGCCCGGTGCCGGGCCGGCCATCACCGATGATCAGGTGGCGGAACAGGTAGAAATTCAGGCCAAGTACGCCGGCTATATCCAGCGCCAGAAGGACGAGGTGGACCGGACCCGACGCCTGGAAGATACGGCATTGCCCGATGATCTGGACTACGGCGCCGTCAGCGGCTTGTCCCACGAGGTGCGCCAGAAACTGGCCGATCACCGCCCCCATACCGTCGGTCAGGCTTCCCGCATTCCCGGCGTGACCCCCGCTGCTGTTTCCCTGTTGCTGGTGCACCTGAAAAAGCAGGCCCGGAGCCTGAAACGCAGTGCCTGATTCGCGGATTATCCACACCATGTCCCATGCCCTGCCCCCTGCTGCCAATGAATTGCTGCGCGATGGCCTGACTGCCTTGTCTCTGCCCCCAGGTCTGGCGCCCCCCCTGGCCCGGTACCTGTGCCTGATGGAGCGCTGGAATCGGGCCTATAACCTCACTGCAGTCAGGGATTTTGAGGCCATGGTCCAGCGGCATCTGCTGGACAGTCTGGCGGTCCTGCCCTGGGTGCGGGGGCCGCGCATCGCGGATATCGGCACCGGTCCTGGTCTGCCGGGGATTCCTCTGGCCCTGGCCCGACCGGATTGGCAACTGGTATTGCTGGACTCCGGCGGCAAGAAAACCCGGTTTCTGCGTCAGGCGGTCATGGCCCTGGAGATGGACAATGTGGTCGTGGTGCAGGATCGGGTGGAAAACTATCACCCCGACGAGGGCTTTGATACAGTCATCAGCCGTGCTTTTGCTGCTACAGCGGCCTTTACCCGTCTGGCCGGACATTTATGCGCCCCCGAAGGCCAATTGCTGGCCATGAAGGGCCGGGATACGGATGACGATCCTCAGGCTCTGCCCACAGGCTGGCGGGTGGTGGCCACTCATTCGCTTCAGGTACCGGGCCTTGCCGCTGCGCGGCACCTTGTCGAGATTAACAAGGATTAGCACCTATGGTCAGAATCATCGCTGTGGCCAATCAGAAGGGTGGGGTGGGCAAAACCACCACCAGTATCAATCTGTCCGCCTGTCTGGCCGCTGCCCGCTACCGGGTGCTGCTGATTGACCTGGATCCCCAGGGCAATGCCACCACGGGCAGCGGTGCTGATAAACATGCCCTGGTTCAGGGCGCCTGTGAGGTGCTGATGAAGCGGGTTGATGCCGGACAGGCCATCATGGGGCTGACGCCGGTGGGATATGACCTGATGCCCGCCAATGGCGACCTGACGGTGGCGGAGGTCAGTCTGATGACCGCCCTGCGCCGGGAGTATCGGTTGCAGGAGGCACTGGCCCCCATTCATGATCAGTATGACTTTATTCTCATTGACTGTCCTCCTGCCCTGAACATGCTGACAGTCAATGCCCTGGTGGCCGCCCAGGGGGTGATCATCCCCATGCAGTGTGAATATTATGCCCTGGAGGGGCTATCGGCGCTGGTGCAGACCATCGAGAGTATCCGCGAGTCGGTCAATCGTGACCTGCATATTCATGGCGTGCTGCGTACCATGTTCGATCCACGCAATAATTTGACCAACGATGTGTCCGCCCAACTGATCCATCACTTTGGCGACAAGGTCTATCACACCGTCATTCCCCGCAATATCCGTCTGGCCGAGGCCCCCAGTCACGGCCTGCCGGTGATGGACTATGACAGATCCTCCCGTGGCGCCCAGGCTTATCTGGCCCTGGCGGAGGAAATGCTCCGCCGTGAAGGGCGCCGGGGGGCGTCGGATCAGGCGGGTGGAACAGTATCCGTATCTGGAGAGCAGTGATTCATGGCAAAACGAAAGACAGGGCTGGGTCGAGGGCTGGATGTCCTGCTCAGCGCCGGCGCCAGGGACGACCGGGAAGACCCGCAAGCCCTTGCTGCCGATGATGGGCTGTATCACATTCCAGTGGACCAGATCGAACGGGGTCGCTATCAGCCGCGGGTGAACATGGACCCCGACGCCCTGGCGGCCCTGGCAGATTCCATTCGTGCCCAGGGTGTGATGCAGCCGGTGCTGGTGCGGCCAGTGGCGGGCGGTTACGAGTTGGTGGCCGGTGAACGCCGCTGGCGGGCGGCACAGATAGCCGGTCTGCAGGTGATCCCGGCTCTGGTGCGAGAGGTGCCGGACCCGTCGGCGGCAGCCATGGCCTTGATTGAAAATATCCAGCGGGAGGATCTCAACCCCCTGGAGGAAGCCAATGCCCTGCAACGGTTGATTCATGAATTTGGCATGACCCATCAGCAGGCGGCTGAAGCCGTGGGGCGTTCCCGTACCAGTGTCACCAACCTGCTGCGCCTGCTGGAACTGGAAGCGCCGGTCAAGGCATTGGTGGATGAAGGGCGCCTCAACATGGGCCATGCCCGGGCGCTGCTGACCCTGGTGGAGGACCAACAGGTGACGGCAGCGCGTCAGGTGGTGGACCAGGATCTGTCAGTACGGGCCACCGAACGGCTGGTGCAGTCGGTACAGCAGACTCCCCGCCGGGAGGCGCCGCCGCCCCGCAATCCGGATGTGGCCCGTTTGGAAACGGAATTGTCCGATCGATTGGGGGCGCGGGTGAACATCCATTACAACACCAAAGGCAAGGGGCGGCTGGTGATTCAGTACAATAGCCTGGACGAACTGGACGGCATTCTTGGGCATATTCGCTGAAGAGACGGTCACTTTAATTGGCCATCAATGGTCAATGATGCGTTGACCCCTCGGTCATGGCCTTTTATAATCCGCCGCTGCCGTCGACCTTGGATGACGGGCCGGCGCCGGAAACCACGGGTGAACTTCATTATCAGCAACACGTCAGACAATCTGTTTGCCCGGAGCGACCATGATTAACCGGACCGCAGGACTGGTCCTTGGTCTGCAATTGGCGGTGGCGGTGGCTGGATGGCTGATTGCCTTCGGGCTGGCCGGACCACAGGCCGCTTGGTCCGCGTTGACGGGGGGCATGATCAGTGTGCTGTCCACAGCTTATTTTGCCCTGCGTGTCTTTTCCGGCCGAAGGGGAAAACCGGCGAAGGTCATCGTGAAAAGTTTTTATGTCGGCGAGGCACAAAAAATCCTCCTGACCGTCATCCTGTTTGTGGTTGCAATCGTGTGGCTGAAAGTGGATTTCCTGCCCATGTTCCTGACTTACATGGCCGGTTTCATGGCTTTCTGGCTGGCGCTGCTGCCGATGCTGTCCGGTGCAAACGAGTAAAAGCGAGCGAACACCATGTCATTGGAATACGAGTCTGCTGGGGATTACATCAAGCACCATCTGGGTCACCTGACGTTGGGTAATCCCGACACGTTCTGGGCGATCCACGTGGATACCATGTTCTTCTCCCTGCTCGCGGGCGGGGTGTTCCTGTTTCTGTTCATGCAGGTGGCCAAGAGCGTCACCACCGGCGTCCCCGGCGGTCTGCAGAACTTTGTCGAGATCATCGTCGGCTTCGTGGACCAGCAGGTGAAGGATACCTTCCACGGCCGTTCCGATCTGATCGCCCCGCTGGCGCTGACCCTGTTCGTGTGGATATTCCTCATGAGCATCGTCAAGCTGCTGCCCTACGATCTGTTCCCCTACATTGCGCACCTGATCGGTCTCGACTACATGCGCATCAACCCCACGTCGGACATCAACGCCACCTTCGGCATGTCCATCGCGGTGTTCTTCCTGATCATTTTCTACAGCATCAAGATCAAGGGTGGTGCCGGTTTCGCCAAGGAGATGATGTTCCATCCCTTCGGCAAGTGGCTGCTGCCCTTCAACCTGGTCCTCAAGGTGGTCGAAGAGGTTGCCAAGCCCGTCTCCCTGTCCCTGCGACTGTTCGGGAACATGTACGCCGGCGGCCTGATCTTCAGCCTGATCGCCCTGTTGCCCTGGTACATCCAGTGGACCCTGGGGCTGTCTTGGTCCCTGTTCAAACTGCTGATCATCACCCTGCAGGCCTTCATCTTCATGGTGCTGACCATCGTCTATCTGAGCATGGCCCACGAAGACCACTGATGAATGACGTCTTCCCGGCCGGTGCATCACCGGCCGGGGTTCATTCAAACCAAGTTGTTCTTGCATTGTTTTGACCTTTCACATTTGGAGGAAGTTATGGAACTCGCACTTGCTGTCGCTAACGTTCAGGGTATGACCGCCATCGCTGTTGGCCTGATCCTGGGTATGGGTGCTCTGGGTACCGCCATCGGCTTCGGTCTGCTGGGTGGTCGTTTCCTGGAAGGCGCAGCCCGTCAGCCGGAAATGGTGCCGATGCTGCAGGTCAAGATGTTCATCGTGGCCGGTCTGCTCGACGCCGTGACCATGATCGGTGTGGGTCTGGCCCTGTTCTTCACCTTTGCGAATCCCTTCCTGGGTGCGGTGACCGGTTAAGGCACGGATTTTTTCCGCGCATGCCATCCGTTAAACCGTCTCAAGGGGAGGTAGCAACGTGAATATCAATCTCACGCTGCTCGGCCAGATGATCACCTTCGCCATGTTGGTGTGGGTCACAATGAAGTATGTGTGGCCCCCCATCATCAAGGCGATGCAGGAGCGTCAGAAGCAGATTGCCGATGGCCTCGCCGCTGCCGAGCGTGGCAAGCATGAGCAGCAGCTTGCCGAGGAAAGAGCCAAGAAGGTTCTTCAGGAGGCCAAGCAGCAGGCCGCAGACATCGTCGCCATGGCCCAGAAGCGGGCCAACGAGATCGTGGAGTCCGCCAAGGACACCGCCCGCCAGGAAGGCGATCGCATCAAGGTGGCGGCCCAGTCCGAGATCGACCAGGAGGTCATTCGTGCCCGTGAAGAACTGCGCAAGCAGGTGGGTACCCTGGCCATCTCCGGCGCTGAACGCATCCTGAAGAAGGAAATCGACGCCAAGGCCCACAATCAGGTGATCAAAGACCTGGTGAGCCAGATCTAGGTGAGCCGCCATGTCTGAAAACACGACGGCCGCAAGGCCCTATGCCAAGGCGGTGTTCGAGGTTGCGCGGGATGCCGGCAAGCTGGCCGGCTGGTCCGACCAGCTGGCCTTCATGTCGGCGGTCGCCCACGACCCGAACATGCGCGCCTTACTCGACAGCCCCAAACTCACCCGCGAGACGATCGCCAAGGCCTTTCTTGATGTGTGCAAGGGCAAGGTGGATGACAGCGGCCAGAACTTTATCCGCCTGCTGGCGGAAAATGGCCGGCTGGCGCTGCTGCCGGAGATTACCGCCCTGTTTGAGGTGATGCGTGCCGCCGCCGAAAACAAGGTGGAAGCCACCGTAATTTCCGCCCAGGCGGTGGACGCAGAACAGCAAAAGTCCATCGCCGCTGCCCTGAAAAAGCGGCTCGGCAAGGAAGTGGAGCTGGTCTGCGAAGTGGACGACAGCCTCATCGGCGGCGCCATCATCCGCGCGGGAGATCTGGTCATCGATGGCTCAGTCCGTGGGCGCTTGACGCGCCTGGCCTCCAATCTGAGCCGCTAAGAGGATTCGAAATATGCAACTCAACCCGTCTGAAATCAGTGAACTGATCAGCCAGCGCATCAAGAGCTACGAGTCCGCGGCGGAAGCACGCACCGAGGGCACCGTGGTCAGCCTGTCCGATGGTATCGTCCGCCTGCACGGTCTGGCCGATGTCATGCAGGGTGAAATGATCGAGTTCCCCGGCAACACCTTCGGCATGGCCCTGAACCTGGAGCGGGACTCCGTGGGCGCCGTGGTGCTGGGTGACTACAAGCACATCAAGGAAGGTGACACCGCCCGTTGTACTGGCCGTATTCTGGAAGTCCCGGTGGGCGAGGCCCTGCTGGGTCGCGTGGTGAACTCCCTGGGCCTGGCCATCGACGGCAAGGGCGCCATCGAGACCCCTCACAGCTCTCCCATTGAAAAGATTGCCCCTGGCGTGATCGACCGTAAATCCGTGGACCAGCCGGTGCAGACCGGTCTGAAGGCCATCGACGCCATGGTGCCCATTGGTCGGGGTCAGCGTGAGCTGATCATCGGCGACCGCCAGACTGGCAAGACCGCCGTGGCCGTCGACGCGATCATCAACCAGAAGGGTACCGGCATCAAGTGTATCTACGTGGCAGTGGGCCAGAAGGCCTCCTCCATTGCCAACGTGGTGCGCAAGCTGGAAGAGCATGGCGCGATGGATCACACCATCATCGTCGCCGCCACCGCCTCCGACTCCGCCGCCATGCAGTACATCGCCCCCTACGCCGGTTGCGCCATGGGCGAGTACTTCCGTGACCGCGGTGAAGACGCCCTGATCATTTACGACGACCTCACCAAGCAGGCCTGGGCCTACCGTCAGGTCTCCCTGCTGCTGCGCCGTCCGCCGGGCCGTGAAGCCTATCCGGGTGACGTCTTCTACCTGCACTCCCGTCTGCTGGAGCGTGCCTCCCGCGTCAACGCCGAGTACGTGGAAGCCTTCACCAATGGCGAAGTGAAGGGCAAGACCGGCTCCCTGACCGCCCTGCCCATCATCGAAACCCAGGCGGGTGACGTGTCGGCCTTCGTGCCCACCAACGTGATCTCCATCACCGACGGTCAGATCTTCCTGGAAACCGACCTGTTCAACTCGGGTATCCGTCCGGCCATCAACGCCGGTCTGTCCGTGTCCCGTGTGGGTGGTGCAGCCCAGACCAAGATCATCAAGAAGCTGGGTGGTGGTGTGCGTCTGGCCCTGGCCCAGTATCGCGAGCTGGCTGCGTTCTCGCAGTTTGCCTCCGACCTGGACGAGGCCACCCGCAGACAGCTGGAGCGTGGCCAGCGGGTCATGGAACTCATGAAGCAGAAGCAGTATGCCCCGCTCTCCATTGCCGAGATGGGCTTCTCCCTGTATGCCGCCGAACAAGGCTACCTGGACGACGTGGACGTGAAGAAGGTGGTGGACTTTGAACACGCCCTGCACGACTACCTGCGCTCCAGCCAGGCGGAACTGCTCGCCAAGATCAATGAGAAGGGCGACTACAGCGATGAGATCCAGGCCGGCATGAAGGCTGCCCTGGAAGACTTCAAGGCAAACCACAGCTGGTAACCGGGAGCTGACTTATGGCAGGCGCAAAAGAGATCCGCGGCCAGATCAAGAGTATCAAGAATACTCAGAAGATCACCAAGGCCATGGAGATGGTGGCCGCCAGCAAGATGCGCAAGGCGCAGGACCGCATGCTGGCGACC
This sequence comes from Ectothiorhodospira magna, assembly GCF_900110965.1. Classification (GTDB taxonomy): domain Bacteria; phylum Pseudomonadota; class Gammaproteobacteria; order Ectothiorhodospirales; family Ectothiorhodospiraceae; genus Ectothiorhodospira; species Ectothiorhodospira magna. Next base: position 55,179 of record NZ_FOFO01000012.1, on the reverse strand, counting down.
CGCCCCTATGCCGACAAGATCCGTCAGGTAATGGGGCACGTGGCGATGGCCCATGCCGAATACCGGCACCCCTACCTGGAGGAACGCGAGGTCAAGCGGGTGGGTATCATCGTCGTCTCCACCGATCGCGGCCTGTGCGGCGGCTTGAACATCAACCTGTTCAAGAAGACCGTGCAGACCATGACCGAATGGCGCAATCAGGGCGCGGAGATCGAGTTGTGCCTGATCGGCAACAAGGCGCTCGGATTCTTCCGGCGCCTTGGTGGCGAAGTCGTGGCCAATGTGGGCAACCTGGGCGACCGGCCCCGGTTGAATGACCTCATCGGCACCGTCAAGGTCATGCTGAATCACTACGACGAAGGTCGTATCGATCGGCTGATCCTGATGGAAAACGAGTTCGTCAACACCATGAGCCAACAGCCCAAGGTCACCACCCTGCTGCCCATCGTGCCGACCGGCGAGCAGGCGCTCAAGCATCACTGGGATTACATCTACGAACCGGACACCGTGCCGGTACTGGATACGCTGCTGACCCGGTACATCGAGTCGGTGATCTATCAGGCGGTGGTCGAGAACGTTGCCTGTGAAATGGCTGCCCGCATGGTGGCCATGAAGTCCGCCACCGACAACGCCGGGGATCTCATCCATGAGCTGCAGCTGGTCTACAACAAGGCCCGCCAGGCAGCCATTACCCAAGAGATCTCCGAGATCGTCGGCGGCGCCGCAGCGGTCTGAGGCCGACCCCGGTTCAAGATTTGAGAGACTAGAGGATTATCAACATGAGTGCTGGAAACATCGTTGAAATTATCGGCGCGGTGGTGGACGTCGAGTTCCCCCGTGACGCCGTGCCCAAGGTCTACGATGCCCTCATGGTGGAGGAGGTCGGCCTGACCCTGGAAGTGCAGCAGCAGCTGGGTGACGGTATCGTGCGTACCATCGCCATGGGTTCTTCCGACGGCCTGCGCCGCGGCATCAAGGTGACCAACAGCGGCAAGCCCATCTCCGTACCCGTGGGCAAGGCCACCCTGGGCCGTATCATGGACGTGCTGGGCCAGCCGGTGGACAACGCCGGTGACGTCAAGGCCGATGAGCACTGGTCCATCCACCGGGCAGCCCCCAGCTACGAAGAGCAGGCAGGCTCCACCGAACTGCTGGAAACCGGCATCAAGGTGATCGACCTGCTGTGCCCCTTCGCCAAGGGCGGCAAGGTGGGCCTGTTCGGCGGCGCCGGCGTGGGCAAGACCGTGAACATGATGGAGCTGATCCGCAACATCGCCATCGAGCACTCCGGCTACTCCGTGTTCGCCGGTGTGGGTGAGCGTACCCGTGAAGGGAACGACTTCTACCACGAAATGAAAGACTCCAACGTGCTCGACAAGGTGGCCCTGGTGTATGGCCAGATGAACGAGCCGCCGGGCAACCGTCTGCGCGTGGCCCTGACCGGTCTGACCATGGCCGAATACTTCCGTGACGAAGGCCGTGACGTGCTGATGTTCATCGACAACATCTACCGTTACACCCTGGCCGGTACCGAGGTATCCGCACTGCTGGGCCGTATGCCTTCCGCCGTGGGTTACCAGCCGACCCTGGCCGAGGAAATGGGTGTGCTGCAGGAGCGCATCACCTCCACCAAGAAGGGTTCCATCACCTCCATCCAGGCCGTGTACGTGCCCGCGGACGACTTGACCGACCCCTCTCCGGCCACCACCTTTGCTCACTTGGACGCCACCGTGGTGTTGTCCCGTCAGATCGCCGAGCTGGGCATCTACCCGGCCGTGGACCCGCTGGACTCCACCAGCCGTCAGCTGGACCCGCTGGTCATCGGTCAGGAGCACTACGACACCGCCCGTGCCGTGCAGAACACCCTGCAGCGCTATAAGGAACTCAAGGACATCATCGCCATCCTGGGTATGGACGAACTGTCCGAAGAAGACAAGCTGGTGGTGGCTCGCGCACGTAAGATTCAGCGCTTCCTGTCCCAGCCCTTCTTCGTGGCTGAAGTGTTCACCGGCGCACCGGGCAAATACGTGTCCCTCAAGGACACCATTCACGGCTTCCAGGCCATCGTCAACGGCGAGTACGATCATCTCCCCGAGCAGGCCTTCTACATGGTGGGCAGCATCGAAGAGGCCGTCGAGAAGGCGGAGAAGCTCAACAAGTAAAATCGGGGGCACCCCATGGCTATGACGTTTCACGTCGATATTGTGAGCGCGGAGGAGTCCATCTACTCCGGTACGGCTCACATGCTGGTGGCGCCGGCAGAACAGGGCGAGGTGGGTATTTTGCCTCGTCACTCCCAGTTCGTGGCATTGCTCAAGCCCGGTGAAATCCGGGTCAGGGTGTCCGATTCCGGAGAAGAGCATCACATCTTCATCTCCGGTGGTCTGCTGGAAGTGCAGCCCCATGTGGTGACTGTACTGGCGGACACGGCGGTTCGTGCCAAGGATCTGGACGAGGCCGAGGCCCTGGAAGCCAAGCAGCGGGCGGAAGATGCCCTGGCCAACCGCAGGGCCGATTTCGACTATGCCAAGGCACAGTCGGAGTTGATCGAGGCCGCGGCGCGCCTGCGCATGATCCAGAAGTTGCGCAAGAACACCAACCAGTAAGCACTATCCAGGAAACCCACGGCCATGCCATCGGCATGGCCGTGTTTTCGTTTGCGCGCATAACCCAAGGCAGGACCTGCGGGTGACCATGGCAACCACCATCATCATCCTTGCCGCCGGGCAAGGCACACGCATGCGATCAGCACTGCCCAAGGTGCTGCATCCCCTGGGCGGACGCCCACTCCTTTCCCACGTGATCGATACCGCGCGCTCACTCAGGCCCGACCGGCTTGCGGTGGTCCATGGCCATGGCGGCGATCAGGTCCGTGAGCGACTGGCCGACGCCCCCGTCACCTGGGTGGAACAGCGGGAGCAGCGGGGTACCGGCCACGCCGTGGCCCAGGCCCTGCCGGTGGCCGGTCCCGATGACCGGGTGCTGATCCTCTACGGCGATGTCCCCCTGGTGGGTGCCGCCAATCTACAGGCCCTGCTGGACGGCCTGGACCACCACGCCCTGGCGGTGCAGTCCATGATCCTGCCGGACCCCACCGGCTATGGTCGCATCATCCGCGATGACCAGGGCAGGCCCTTGCGCATCGTCGAGCAGAAGGATGCCGACGCCAGCGAGCAGGCCGTGAACGAGGTCAACACCGGTTTCATGGCGGCCCGTCGCGCCGCCCTGACGGGCTGGCTGGACCAGCTCTCGCCGGACAACGCCCAGGGTGAGCTGTATCTCACCGACTGCATCGGTCTGGCGGTGGCCGAAGGCGCCCCGGTGACCGTGATCCCGGCCACGGATGCCGATGGGTTCATGGGCATCAACGACCGGGTGCAACTGGCGGCCATGGAACGCCTGTATCAGCGGCGTCAGGCCGAGGCCCTGATGCGCGCCGGCGTCACCGTCATGGACCCCGCCCGGCTGGACATCCGCGGCACCGTCACCGCCGCCCGGGATGTCACCCTGGACGTCAACGTGATCCTGGAAGGTCATGTGGTGCTGGGGGAGGGGGCGCATATCGGCCCTCACTGCGTGTTGACCCATGCCCATGTGGGTCCTGGTGCGGTGATCCGCGCCCACAGCGTGATCGAGGATGCCCGCATCGGCCCCGGTTGCACCATCGGTCCCTTCGCCCGTCTGCGGCCCGGCACCGAACTGGACGACGGGGTGCATGTGGGCAATTTTGTCGAGATCAAGAAGAGCCGGGTGGGGCAGGGCAGCAAGATCAACCACCTGAGCTACGTGGGCGATACCCGGGTGGGCCGCCAGGTCAACATCGGTGCCGGCACCATCACCTGCAACTACGACGGGGTGAACAAGCACCAGACGGTGATCGGCGACCACGCCTTCATCGGCTCCAACACCGCCCTGGTGGCCCCGGTCACCATCGGTGAGGGTGCCACCATCGGCGCCGGTTCCACCATCAACCAGCCGGCCCCGCCGGGCCAGCTCACCCTGACCCGCGCCCCCCAGGAAACCCGCCCGGATTGGCAGCGGCCGGTGAAGAAGCGCTGAGTAGAAAACGCCCTTCTTCCCCGAGTGGACGGTAGCCGTACACAAAAATTCGGCCACCCCGTCAAACCACCCCTCGCTCCGACCCCACCGGCTCGGAGAGGGACCCGAAGACCAGCAGAGGGATAGACCCACCATGTGCGGAATCATCGGCGCCATCGCCCAGCGTGATGTGGAACCCATCCTGATCGAAGGTCTGCGCCGCCTGGAATACCGCGGCTACGACTCCGCCGGTCTGGTGGTCCTGAACCCGGATGCCGGCCTGCAGCGGGAACGGGCCGTGGGCAAGGTGGAAGCCCTCGCCCAGCGCCTGGCCGGTGACGGCCTGCGCGGCACCCTGGGCATCGCCCACACCCGCTGGGCCACCCACGGTAGCCCCACCGAATACAACGCCCACCCTCACATGAGCCGTGACCACATTGCCGTGGTCCACAACGGCATCATCGAGAACTACGCCGAGATCCGCGGTGAACTCAAGGCCAAGGGCTACACCTTCACCTCGGACACCGACACCGAGGTGATCGCCCACCAGATCATGGACTACTGCCTCCAGGGGCTGGATCTGCTGGAATCGGTGCAACGGGCGGTGACCCACTTCACCGGCGCCTACGCCCTGGGCGTGATCGCCCGCGATCAGCCCGACCGCCTCATCGCCGTGCGCCAGGGCAGCCCGCTCATCATCGGCGTGGGCATTGGCGAGCACTTCATCGCCTCGGACATCCAGGCCATGCTGCCGGTGACCCAGCGTTTCATCTATCTGGAAAACGGTGATCTGGCGGAGCTGCGCCGGGATCAGGTGCGACTTTTCAACGCCGAACTGCAGCCGGTGGAACGGCCACTCACCGAAAGCAGCCTCACTGCCGGGGCCGCCGACCGGGGCCGCTATCGGCACTTCATGCTCAAGGAGATCCACGAACAGCCCCGGGCCGTGGCCGAAACCCTGGAGGGCCGCCTGTCCGGTGACGGGGTGCTGGAAGGCATCCTGGGCCCTGACTCCGAGGCCCTGCTCAAGCGGGTGAAGTCGTTGCAGATCCTGGCCTGCGGCACCAGCTACCACGCGGGCATGGTGGCCGGCTACTGGATCGAGGGTCTACTGGGTCTGCCCTGCCGGGTGGAAGTGGCCAGTGAATTCCGCTATCGCCGCCATGCCGTACTGCCCGACTGCCTGTTGCTGACCATCTCCCAGTCCGGCGAGACCGCCGACTCCCTGGCCGCCCTGCGGCAGGCCCGGGAAGATGACTACCTGGGCGCCCTGGCCATCTGCAACGTGCCGGAAAGCTCCCTGGTGCGAGAGTCCGACATGGTCCTCATGACCCATGCCGGGCCGGAGATCGGCGTGGCCTCCACCAAGGCTTTCACCACCCAGCTGGTGGCCCTGTTCCTGCTGGTCCTGGCCCTGGGCCGTCATCACGGCCTGGATGCCGCCCGCATCCGGCATTTCGTGGAACAGCTCCGCACCCTGCCGGCGGTGATGGAAAAGGTGCTTCATCTGGACGCGCCCATCGAACGCCTGGCCATGAGCCTGGTGGAAAAGCAGCACGCCCTGTTCCTGGGGCGGGGCTGCCATTACCCCATTGCCCTGGAAGGTGCCCTCAAGCTCAAGGAAATCTCCTACATCCACGCCGAGGCTTATCCCGCCGGCGAACTCAAGCATGGCCCCCTGGCCCTGGTGGACGCGGACATGCCCGTGGTGGTGGTCGCTCCCAACAACGCCCTGCTTGAAAAGCTCAAGTCCAACCTGGAAGAAGTCCGGGCCAGGGGTGGTCATCTGCTGGTCTTTACCGACGACGTGGAAGCCCTGGGTCACGACGGCGCCATCCAGAGCCTGGCGGTGCCGCCGGTGGACGACTGGCTGTCCCCCATCATCCACACCATCCCCCTGCAACTGCTGGCCTATCACACCGCCGTGCTCAAGGGCACCGACGTGGACCAGCCCCGTAACCTGGCCAAGTCAGTGACGGTGGAGTAGGGGGCGGCGTCTTCGGTCCTATTTGTGTGGGATGAAACTTTATTTTCATCCCACAACCGTTGTCAGGATTGCGGGAATTGAAATCTGTCTGGCAGGTAGATACATATGTTGACACCTGTTTTCATGCCGACTATGGTAGGCCCATTGTGCGTCCATGGCGGTTGGCCGGGGGGGTGATATGCAAAGCCAAATCAAGCGTTGGGGAAACAGCGCGGCTGTGCGCCTGTCCAGCAAGATTTTGGCTCAAGCCAAACTGGACATTTCCAGCCCGATCACCATTGATGTGAAGGCCGGAAAAATTGTGATCGAGGCTGCCGAGAAGGCGCCGCGCAAGGTCAACCTTCCCTTCTCGGAAGCCGAGCTGCTGAAAGGGCTTGATGCCCATGGTGCTCACGCGGACGAGCTTGCCCGACCCTCCTCGGCCGAGGTGGGGGATTGATGGTTCAGTACGTTCCTGATCAAAACGATATTGTCTGGCTGGACTTCGAGCCCACCAAGGGCAAGGAGATCGGAAAATACCGACCAGCGCTGGTATTGTCATCCAGGCAGTACAACGGGCAGACTGGATTGCTGATCTGCTGCCCAATCAGCACAAGCATTCGCGGTACTGCCACCGAGGTTCCCGTGAGTAATCTGGACAAGCCTTCCGTAGTCGCGTCAAGCCTGATCCAGACCCTGTCCTGGAAAGACCGGAAAGCCGATTTCATCACCAAGGCCGAGAACGGCGTAATGGATCAGGTGCTGGTCCGCATTCTCCCCCTGATCGGGGCGGACAGCGTGATTGAGAAATTCGTTTCCTGACCCCGTTTGCAAACGCCACCTACCCGGCGTGATCGGGCAGGAACGCTCCGTGAAAGCCGAAGGGCAGGGGGATGGGCAGGGTGGCCCGCGCCCGTTCCTCCAGGGTGCGGGCATCCAGGATCAGCAGGTGACTGGTGCCGGCGGCGGCGTCCAGGATCACGCTCAGCAGCACGCCATCGTCCTCCTCGGTGGCGCCGGGTCTGGGCACGAACACCGGTTCGCCGGGGTAGCCGTCGGCTTCGCTCCAGGTCAGGTGCGTGCCGCGTCCGACATCCAGCTTCACCAGTTCATCCATCAGCGCCCCGGGGACATGGTTGCCGGTTCCGTAGACGTAACGATAGTCCCGTCCACCGCATCGGGTGGCATGGATGCGGGGTAACTCCAGTTGCGCCAGGCAAAGCCTGGGAAAGGAGGAGGACACGTCTAAGGAAACGCTGATTTAATTTCGCCCCGCAGCGCCTCAGCGAGTGCTTGGACCGAGTGTCCATGAGATAATGGCGACCAGGCAATCCGGAGGCAAGTGCATGAAGCAGATGGGCTTTTCCGAGTTGGAGTTCGCCGCCAAGAAGAAGCGGACGCGCCGAGAGCGCTTTCTGGAGCAGATCGAAGCGGCGACGCCTTGGTCGCTGCTGGTCGAGCAGATTGAGCCGTTCTACCCGAAGGGGAAACGGGGCCGGCCGCCGATCGGGATCGAACGCATGCTGCGCATGTACGTCGTGCAGCAGTGTTTCGGATTGGCCGACGAGGCGACCGAGGACGCGGTGTACGACAGCCAGTCGATCCGGGCCTTTGTCGGGATTGATCTGAGCCGCGAGGGAGCTCCGGACGCGACCACGCTGCTCCACTTCCGTCGTCTGCTGGAGAAGCATGAGTTGACCCGGGTGATCTTCGAGGCGATCCAGGGTCATCTGGCAGCCCAAGGTCTGCTGTTGCGCGAGGGGACGATCGTGGACGCCACGATCATCGCGGCACCGCCGTCGACCAAGAACCGAGCAAAGGCGCGGGATCCGGAGATGCACCAGACCAAGAAGGGGAACGAGTGGCACTTTGGCATGAAGGCACACATCGGTGTCGATGCGGTGTCGGGACTGGTACACACGGTCGTCGGCACGGCCGCGAACGTCAGCGACATCTCGCAGGCCGCGAACCTCCTGCATGGTGAGGAGAGCAGCGTGCATGCGGATGCTGGGTACATTGGTCTCGAGAAGCGTGCGGAGATCCAGGACCGAGACCTCAGTTTCGTCATTGCCAAGAAACGCAGCGAGGTGCGCAAGCTGCCGGAGGGACCCGCACGTGACGCGGCCCGTGCCGAAGAGCGTTCCAAGGCGCAGGTGCGGGCGATCGTTGAGCATCCGTTCCACGTGGTGAAGAACCTGTTCCGGCACGCTGGGATACCGAAAACGCCCTTTTGTTCAGCACTTCCTTAGACAAAAATTATGATGATACTTTAACGCTTTTGGTCATCATCCCGGCGAAGATTGGGTGACTTGGTTGGTCATGAATTTATTTATATAAATAATTGATTTTTAAGGTTTTTTTGTGTATTTTGGGCGCGAGGTAATTTCCTTTTGTCGTCGCGCCAATGATGAAACTTTATTTTCATCCCACAAACCCCTGGCGTCAATCCCATGCCGCGTCCCTTGCCTGTTCAGCCTTCCGACGGTGTCAGCCGGAAGGCTTCGTGGCAGGCGATACAGACTTCCTGGGCGCCGTGCAGGCGCTGCAGGATGCGGGTGCCGTCCGCGCCCTGACGGGCATCCTCCGCGATCTGCATGAACTCCTGACGCATCTGGCGCATCATGCTCCCCCAGTGGGGCGGCATCACCGCCTGCATCCTCTCGGGCCGGGTTCGGCCCGTATGGTCCCGGGTGAGTTCCACGTCGTGGGCCTCCGGGTCCCTGATCCTCATGGGCAGGGTCAGGCGGGCCATCTCCACCACCTTGTCCATGTCCTCGTCCAGCACGCCCCGCAGCACGCCGTTGGAAGCCTGCAGAAACTCCCGCATGTGTTCCAGCAGATGATCCCGATCCGCCGGCGGCAGGATGATTTCCTGGCGGGTGTCCGACCAGGCCGTCCCGGCCTGGAGCAGCAGCGCCAGCAAGACGGTGGCCGCCGCGCCCTTCAGGCGAGGGCGCGGGATGCGGGGATGGCGTGTATCCGGCATGTTGTGTGTCCTCAGAGGAAATACCGCAGGCCGATCCGGTAATAGCGGCCCGGATCGGAGAACAGGCTGGTGTCGTTGCGCCGGTCAAGCAGGTTGTCGATGCCGCCGTAAAGCTCCAGTCTGCGCCAGCTGGCGGGATGGAAGCTGGCGTTCAGGTCGGCCACGGTGTAGGCCTCGTCCTTGTCAGTGTTGGCGGCATCCAGATAGCGCTCACCCACGTGCCGTACCCGCAGCTGCCACATCTGGGCATCATTCGGGGTCCAGTTCAGCCCGGCGACGGCCACGTTTTCCGGGGTGCCGCTCAGGGTCAGGCCCGTATCCCGGTTTTCCGCATCCAGCCAGGTGGCCGACAGGGCCAGATCCAGCTGCTGGCCCAGGGGCATGTTCAGGCCGGCTTCAATACCCTTGATCCGCGCCTCGCCCACGTTGCGGAAGGTGATGTATGGGACATCGGCGGGCTGTTCCGTCACCCGCTCCACCCGATCCCGGAAATCGGTGTGGAACGCCGTGAGGGTATAACGCCCCGGACCCAGGCGACCCAGCAGGCCGATCTCGAAGGTTTCGCTGCGTTCGGGTTTCAGGTCGTGGCGGGTCTTGCCCACGTCCGCGTCCTCCACATGGGCGCCCAGCATCAGGGTGCCGTTGGGGTTGACCTGTATGACGTCATAACTGCGGGATTCGGCCACCTTGAAGCCCTGGGCATAGTTGAAGCGCAGCCGGGTATCACCGGTCAGGGCCAGTACGCCGCCCACCTTGGCGGAGGTGTTGTCCTCGCCCACGGAGGTCTCGTCGTAGCGAAGGCCATAGACCAGATCCAGGCGCTGGGTGGCCTGCCATTCGTGCTGGACGAACAGGCCGCCGTCCCAGCGTCCATCCATGTCCCGATATTCGGCGCCGGCCAGCAGGGTGTGCCGGTCGTCCGGGCGCCAGGTCCCCAGCAGTTCGTTGGTCAGGACCTGGGTGGTGGTATTGCGTTCTGCCGTATTGGAGTCCCCCCGGGCCGCAAACCCCAGGTCTTCCCAGGGCAGGGCGGTCACCGAGCGGGATTTTTCGTAGCGGCTGTGGTGAATCCGGTAATTGACGTTGAAATGCCCATCCGGCTGCCAGTTCAGGGCGGCGGCCAGATCGGTGCGCTGGTTGTCGTCGGTCCAGCGGGTGGGCACGTTGAAGGCGGGGAAGATCTGACCGTTGGCGTTGTTGGTGTAGTGGGTATTGGTTCGTCCCGTGTTCACGTAGTCCCGGGTGCGGTTTTCTTCCATCCAGCCCAGTTCCAGTTCCGCCTCCAGGGTGTCCGTCAGGCGACGGTTGAGGATGATGCCCAGGTTGTAGACGTCCGCCTCGTCCAGACGCTGTTCATCGAACCGGTATTGGTCCTGGATGTTGCGCAACGGGGAATTGGCATTGCCGTGGGTGGAGGGGGGCACCCGGTTGCCGGTGACCCGTACATCGGCGGTGGTTCCCACCTCGTAGGCATTGCGGGTCGTGGCGTTGGCAAAAAGGCTGAATTGGGTCAGCGCATCGCCCCCGTACAGATTCGCGGCGGCGGTGTAGCGTTCCGCGCCACCCCCGTCCCGGACACCCGCCTGCACGTCCACGCTGCCACCGAAGCCCTCGCCCGGCTGATGGGTGATGATGTTGATCACGCCCCCCATGGCATCGGAACCGTACAACACGCTGCCCGGCCCCTTGACGATCTCGATGCGCTCGATCTGGCCGGCGGTGAGGCGGTTGAGCTCGTAGCGACGGCTGGGTTCCCCCAGTACACGGCGGCCGTTGATCAGGAACACCGTGTCCTCCCGCGCCGCGCCGCGGATGGAAAGGCTCAGGCCTTCGGCGCTGACGAACAGGGCGGAATGATTGCGCAGGATGTCGGCCAGCAGGACCGAACCGCTGCGCTGGATGTCTTCCCGGGTGATCACCTCCACGGTGCCGGGACTCCGTTCCAGGCTGCGTTCAGTGCGTGTGCCGGCGGTGACCGTGACGGCCTCCAGGGTCACGATCTCGCCGGTATCCTGGGCCTGCGCTCCGCCGCCGGCCAGCAGCGAGAGGGTGACGGAGGCACCGATCAGGGGCAGCCGACGGGAGGCTTGACGGAAGTGATCCGCCTGGGTGTCGGCGGTACGCTTGCCGTGGCGGGGCGTGCTGTCTTGCATGCAGGATTCTCCAGGCCTGGAACCGGGGTCGGGTTCGGGTAGTGGATGGCCTGGCTGGCTTTGCCGAATGATCGGATGGCTGGCTTGGCGGATCGTATCACGCTATCAGTATAAATATTGATAATCGTTATTTTTTATATTAATTTTACTGTGTTTTTCGGTGCTGTCATTGATCGTTTGCAAAATCCAGCACCCGGTCAGCGTGAAGAGATCAAGCTTGAGTCGCAGACACCTTTCCCTCTTTCCCTCCTCACAGCGGCCACACCACCAGCAGCAGGGGTATGGAGACCGCCACCACGATGATCTCCAGGGGCAGGCCCAGCTTCCAGTAGTCGCTGAAGCGAAAACCGCCCGGACCGAGGATCAGGGTGTTGTTCTGATGGCCGATCGGGGTGAGGAAGGCGCAGGAGGCACCGATGGCCACCGCCATCAGGAAGGCGTCGGGGCTCACGCCCAGCGCGGCGGCGGTGCCGATGGCAATGGGACACATCACGGCGGCGGTGGCGGCATTGTTCATCAGGTCGGACAGGAACATGGTGACCACCAGGATCAGCGCCAGCCCGACAACGGCATGACCCTGCGCCACGTTCTCGATCAGAAGGCGGGCAATCAGGTCCGCCGTGCCGGTGGCCTCCATCGCCCCCGCCACCGGGATCAGGGCACCCAGCAACACGATCACCGGCCAGTCGATGGCATCGTACACCGCTCGCGGCGGCACGGTGCGCAGGGCCATGGAAGCCAGCACCCCGATGGCGAAGGACACTGCCGCCGGCAGCAGTCCGAAGGCGGCACCGCCCACCGCGAACAGCATGATCAGGCTGGCCTCCCAGATCTTGCGCTTGTTGGGGATGCGCAGCTCCCGCTGGGCCAGGGGCACGCAGGCATTGTCGGAGGCAAATTCCGAGATGGACTCGGGCGGACCCTGCATCAGCAGCAGGTCGCCCGACTGGATCGCCATCGAACGCAGCCGCTTCATCGAACGCTTGCCCTCCCGGGACAAGGCCAGCAGGTTCACTCCGTAGCGCGTGCGCAGGAGGATGTCGCTGGCCGAGCGTCCGGACAGGGGCGAGTTGGGCAGTACCGCCAGTTCCATCAGCACGATGTCACCGGATTTCAGCGGGGCTTCGGCGGCCTCGGTGTCATCGCCGTCGCCGTCGTCCCGTTTCCCGGCCGTGTCCGCATCCTTGCCTTTTTTATCCTTGGCCGCGGCGGCATCGGCCTTTGCATCCGCTTCGGGGCTTTCGTTCTTCTCGGGCTTGACCTCCTCCTCCAGCTTCAGGCCCAGGATGGACAGCATATCGGTCAATGCATCTGTCTCGGCTTCGATCATCAGGATATCGCCAGCATGCACCTTGCGCCCTGAATTGGCGGCGATGATGCGCACCTCCCCCTGGACCAGACCGATGATCTGGGCGTCCACATCGGCCAGCGCATGCTCGATCTCCCGTAGCCGCATGCCCGCGGCCTTGCTGTCTTCCAGGACGCGCACCTCGGTGATGTAGGCGCCGGATTCAAAGCCCTCGATGCCTGACTGCTTGCGCGCCGGCACCAGCCGCCAGCCGATCAGGGCAACGAACAGCACACCCGCCAGCGCGACGGCCAGCCCGATGGGAGCAAAGTCGAACATGGTAAAACTGCCCAGTCCGGTTTCGGCGCGAAAACCGGAGACGATGAGATTGGGCGGGGTGCCGATCAGTGTGGTCATGCCGCCGAGAATGGTGCCAAAGGCCAGCGGCATGAGCACCTGACCGGGGGTGAGTTCGAGTCGCTGGGACAGATGGATCGCCACCGGCATGAGCAAGGCCATGGCCCCCACATTATTCATGAACCCCGACAGGAAGGCCCCCAGGCCCATCAGCGCCATGAGACTGAGCATGCGTCCGGACTGGGCCGGCAACACGGTGCGCGCCAGCACGTCCACGGCCCCCGACGTCTGCAGACCGCGACTGAGCACCAGCACACAGGCCACCGTGATCACCGCCGGGTGGCCGAACCCGGCGAAGGCCTCGCGGGCGGGTACCAGGCCCACCACCACGCAGGCCAGCAGGGCACCGGCCGCCACCATGTCGTGGCGCCAGCGACCCCACAAGAACATGGCGACCGTTGCGGTCAGGATGGTCAGAATGAGCCATTGATCCTGTGTCATTAGGGGTCAGGTCCGTTGTGTCAGGGATGGGGCAACCTGCTCTTGATCTTGAAATCAAAGCCTTGGTGGAAAGGATTGTTGAGCTGGCGCACCGGAAAACGACGGGATATCCCCACGTTTTTCACCCTTTATTTCCTTGTGAAACAGCAAGATAGGGGAAGATGGGGGTGGACATGCGCCGGCAAGATCGTGTCTCTTTAGAGCCACAGAGCCAAAAGAAGGCCACGGAGATACGCCGATGCGTGCCACAGACCCGATTCGTACACCCCCGGATACTTCTTGTCAACGTGTCCACAGCCCTCGCCTCAGCCCACTGCCATACCGACCACAACGCCAGTGGGCCCATTGTCTGTCATGGCGTGATCAGGGGCATGCCACTCAACGCGGCGTCGCCCTGATCACCGCGTTGCTGGTGGTGGCCCTGGCGACCATTGTTGCGGTGTCGATGGCCACCCGGCAGCATCTGGATATCCGCCGGACCACGAATATCCTTACCCACGATCAGGCCTACCACCTGTCCTTGGGCGCAGAAACCTATGCCCTGCAACTGCTGGGTGAGCGGAATGAGGCAGGAGAACTGCCTTGGGAAGCCTGCCTGTCACCCGTGATCCCGGTTGATCTGGAAGGGGCCGAGTTGTTGATTTGGGTGGAGGATTTACATTGCCGCTTCAATCTCAATGGGTTAATCCGCAAGGATGAGGCTTCCAGACAGGGGTTTATCCGGTTGCTGGAAAATATTGCTCAAGCATCCCCGGAGTTGCGGTTGGACCCGGAATACCTGCTGACCCAGATACTGGACTGGTTTGATCCATCCACGGACCCTCCGGTGTATCGGTCGTTGGACCCCCCCTACCTGAGTGGAAACCAGCCGATGGTCAGTGCCACCGAATTACGCCTGGTGGCCGGGGTGACACCTCCTGTCTGGCAGGCATTGGCGCCCTATGTAACCGCTTTGCCGGATACAATGGCGCCCATGAATCTGGAAATGGCCCCGGATATCCTGCAACGGGCCTTTGGCGGGGAGGGGGAGGCAGAAGCGGTGACGTCCCGATACTTTCGTTTGATGGTGCGCACGGAGTTGGCGGGGCGGCGCTTCTTGCTGTGTAGCGTACTCGATAGCCTGGAGCAGCAGGTGCTGTTGCGGGAACAGACCGCCTGCGATCCGTGAACATGATGCAATGGAGGTCTGCGGTGAACCCCAGCCCGGTTTTTTTACGGCCCACTGATCCCGATGATGCCCAAGCACCCTGGGCGGCTTTGTGGGTGAGGATGGATGGCACTGTGGAGCACTCGGCCCCGGCGCCCCTGGATACACTGGCAAAATCCCTGCCGGAAGGACGCCTGATCCTGCTGGTGCCTGGGGTCAAGGTCATGCTGACCCGGGTGGCAATGCCCACCCGCAACCGTCGGGCCATGTTGAAGGCGTTACCCTATGCCCTGGAGGATCAACTGGCAGATGATGTGGAGGGGTTGCACTGTGTTCCCGGTGCCTGGGATCGACAAGGTCGTCTGCGGGTAGCAGTGGTGGCGATGGCAGACATGGCAATCTGGCAGGATGCGCTGCGTCAACAGGGGCTTGAACCCCGTGAGATAGTACCCGAGACGGCGGTTTTACCCGAGACACAACAGGGCTGGACGGTCTGGCTGGAAGGCCCCATGGCCTGGCTCAATCCCGCTGATGGTGATGGTCTGGCCATGGAACGGGATAATGCAGCCTTTTTGTTGCAGCTGCAGTGGCATGAAACGCCACCGGAACAACGCCCCCAATTCCTGGAAATTCACCGCCATGGTCCGCCCTGGCCCGTAGATGAAGCCATAGCATCCTCAGGACAGACCTTCGGCATCCAGATCAGGCAGACAGTCAGTGCTGAAACCCTGGCTGCAATCATCGTCAAGACCTGGCCCCCATCTCCCCCGTTCAATCTGGCCTGTGGTCCGTTTAATCCTCGTGATGGTTTGGGGCAACAGTGGCGCCCCTGGCGGTTGGTGGCGGCCCTGATGCTGGCGCTGGCCTTGGTCCAGTTCATCGCCCTGGGATGGGAGCTACGCAGCCTGCAGGCGGAGCAGGAACGATTGGCGCAACACATCACCGGGATTTTCCAGCAGACTTTCCCCGGCAGTCGGGTGGTGGACCCCCGGCGTCAAATGCAGACTGCCCTCAACAGCCTGCAGCAGAATCAGGGGAATGACCCGGCAGCATCGGGCCTGGTCGCCCTGCTCACGGCGACTGGCCCGGTGCTGGCTGCCGAGTCTGGACTGGTGATCCAGAGCCTGCGTTATCAGCCCGGTCGACTGGATCTGGACCTGCATTTGGCTGATCTGCAAAGCCTGGACCGACTGCGGCAACGGCTGGAATCCAATCCAGGCTGGAGTGTGGATATTCAATCCGCCAGTACCCGGGAGGACCGGGTCGACAGCCGTATCTTGATTCGCAGTCATCAGCATTCTTCCTTTTAAACCGTCGAGGTGTCGATGATTTCATGGTGGCAAGCGTGCTCATCCCGGGACCGGCGAACGCTCATTATTGGGGGGCTGCTGTTGCTGCTGATCCTGCCCTACGGCCTGATCTGGCTGCCGCTCAATGATCGACTGGACAATGCGGCCCGCACTGTGGAACGGCTCCAGAATGATCTGGACTGGATGATGGCGGCTTCGGCACAGGTGCAGGCTGCCCGGGGTCAGTCCAGTGATCTGCCGAGGGTTCAAGGGGCGCAGTCCCTGCTGGGGCTGGTGGATGCCACGGCCCGACAGGCCAATCTGGCCTCCGGTTTGCGCCGGGTCCAGCCAGAGGGGGCCGGCACGGTTCGGGTCTGGATGGAGCATGTCGCTTTTGACGACCTGTTGCGCTGGCTGGACGGGCTGGTGCAGGAATACGGCATTCAGGTGACCGGTCTGGTGGTGGACCGCCAATCTGAGGCGGGTCGGGTCAATGTACGGCTGGTGCTGGAGGGGCCGGAGGCGTGAAGGCGGCACTGTCTGGTCTGGGCGTCATGGCTTACCTGATATGTCTGCTGCTGACCCTGCCGGCGTCTTTGGCATGGCAATGGCTTGATGACCGGGGCAAAGTGCCTGAACATGTTGAATTGGCAGGCATTTCTGGCACCTTTTGGCAAGGCCAGGCCCGGCAGGTCCGGGTGAATGGGCTGATGCTGTCGGACCTGCAGTGGCAAGTCCGTCCCCTGGCGCTGCTACGGGGTGAGTTGCGGCTGGATGTCCGGCTGCAACTGGCGGGAGGCAAGGCCACTGCCCGTTTGGGTATTCAGCCCTCGGGCCTGGGTGTGCAGAACCTGCGGGCGGATCTGCCGGCGGCTGCCCTGGCTGAGGCCGGTCTGAATGTTCCGCTGATCGTCCAGGGCCGGGTGCTGGCAGATATTGCCCATCTGGAACTGGACTGGCAGGGGCGTTTTGGTCAGGCGACTGGCGTGGTGGGCTGGCTCAATGCAGCTATGGGGCTGCCCGAACCTCTCCCCCTGGGGGATCTGCGTGTGACCTTGCGCGCCACCGAAGCGGGTCATCTGCAGGCTGTTGTTCAGGATCAGGGCGGCCCGCTGTTTGCAGAGGGAACGGCAGCACTGACCCCGGACGGAGCCTATCAGGTGCATCTGCGGCTGGGGACTCGGGAAGGTGCCCGGCAGGAATTATCCCAGGCCCTGGGATTTCTGGGGCGACCGGATCGGGAAGGCCGGATTCCCCTGAATCTGTCTGGACGCTTTTGAGTCGTCGGCCCCCGGTTCATCACTTCATCGTTTCTCCTGCAAGAGGTGTTTTCCAGGCGTGAGCCTGTGTCTTTGCCAGGGCGATGATCCGGCTGTGACAGAGGATTGGAGATTGAGGGAAACCGCAAATTTCATCCGGGAATGAACTATACTCGAAGTAAAAGACATACCCGGGAGTTACTGCCATGACTTGTAACTCTATCCTGTCAAAACACGGCCTGTCGCTGCCAGAACTTCTCCTGAGGTGTGGTAGGCATGGGCCGTGCCGGAAAGCCCGCTTTGGGCATCGCCGGCCCGGGGTGTTGGTTTGCTCCTGCCACGGTAACTCCCCATCTCTACTGCTAATCCCACGGTTTCTGGCCATCTGCTGGCTGGCCCAGCGCAAGAACGGCTTTTGGCTGAACCTCACCAGATCCGGGAGGACCAGTCATGGTATGGAATAAAATCGCAAGTGGCATTCAGCAGGCCGGCAACCAGATCAGTGGTGGCCTTAAACAGGCAGGGAGTGCGGCTGGCAATACACTGGCCGGGGCAGGAAAAGCGATTCACCAGGGTGGGGAGGCCCTTTACGATGGCATCAATTCCAATGTAACCACCTTTGTTCGGGATGTTCGGCAAGCAGATGGTTGGCACGATCTACCTCAAGGCAGCAAGGATGCAGTCCATCTGTCGTTCAGTGTGGTGGGACTTGTCCCCATTGTGGGTATTCCGTTCAACCTTGCCAACATGAGTCTATATGCCATGGATGGGGATTATGTGAACGCTGGATTAAGCGGGATATCCGTCATCCCCGGAGGTGAACTGGCCCGGACGGGGCAAGTGGCCCGTGCAGCGGCCAAGGTTCCCCGGCTTGCCAACGCGTCTGGTTCAATCTGGAAGGCCTACGAAATCCTGTCTTCCTCCCATACCATCTACCAGGCAGTGGATGGTAATTACCGGCCTGACCGGACCTGTCCCGACAGGTCATCTGGCCCCATCCGGGAATACGAAGATTGCAGAGATATCATCACTCCCCGGCCCAGTTTTGTGGTGGACCAGCTTCGAGACCTCCTCGATGAGGCCGATGGACGCCTCCAGAATGGGCCATTGACGCAAGAAGAAGCCCAAACCATCTTCGCTGAGACCCAGGAGGCTGTGATCGGTTTGCTGGGGGATCTAAGGCCAACGATGACGCAAAGGACCTACGAATTCTATGAGTCTCATTTTTTGGCTCAGTTGGATCGAATGGAGTCAAGGATAGAGCGCCAGTTTGCACCGGAACCGGTGCGCTCTGAGTCAGCGATCTTTAGGCAGTTGGGCGGGGGACTCCGTTGGGTCATTGATCGGTTCAATGACAGTGATGGCAGCAAAGAAGACATGGACCAGGCGGTGGCCCGGTTCAAGGAGCGGGTGGGGTCTGCCCTGGATGAACTGGAAGCCAACAACCATGTGTCAGCAGAAGAACGTCAGATGGTGGAAGAACATATCTTTGGGTATCTGGATGCGTTCAGGGACACAGCCCAAGGGCAGTTGGGGGTAGGAGGCGCAGAGTCCGATGGTTCGGTGGTCAGCCGGTTCAGCCACAGTCTGACTCAGATGAGCCGGCATTTGAATGCAGGTTTCATGAATCTTTCCAGCTGGCAGCACCAGGTGGATCGTATCCAGTCTGCTGTGGAGGATACCCGCACCAGGATCGCCTATAGCGCCAGAGGCGGTGTGCATAATCTGCAAAGTATTTCCCATCGGGATTTTCAAGACTGGGGAACGCCCCATGAACTCTCCAGTCTGCAGGAGTCTGCCGGGGTCTATCTGGATAGGGCGCAGGCTATTCTTACAGATACCCTGGACCGCTACGCCGGGGAGGGGTTTGGCCATGTGGCCCCGCTGCAGGAAGCCGTGGATTCTGGGTTCACCATGATTCAAGACAAGCTGGAATCCGTCATGGATGAACTGGATGTGGATACCATGAGTTCAGTGGCTGCCAGTATCCATAATGTGATCCATTCCATGGGAACCCAGGTGACCGAAGCGTTGCTATCTGGTGATCCAGAAGCCATGGAACATGCCATCGCTGCCATTGGAGAGGCGGTATCCAGATTTACGGCCCGGGTGGATCAGATTATGGTGGGAGCCGCCCGTCAGAGGGCTTCGGAGCCGGCCCAGGTCGGGGAGACTGTACCTGAACCGGATTCGGAGCCGTTGCAGCAACTGGTGGGGACGATGCCATCGGGTCCCAGGCGTATGGATGTGGAGGCCGAGGCGAATCGACTGGTAGAGGAAGCATTTAGCCGGGCAGGCACCGTGACCGTGGATGGCGAGGTGATGGACGGTTTGGCCATTGGCGGATCTGTGGGGAGCCAGCTTGAGGATCTGTTCCGTGGTCAGATTCGGGACATGTTGTCCAACAATGCGGATCTCTATGATGTGTATCAGGACGACCGGCGAGAGGTGCACCAAACCGTAGGTCAGGTGATGGCCGCGGTTCGGCAAGGTGTACAGGAACTGATCGAAACCCATGGCCACGGCGAGCAGGTGCAGGGGTTGGTGGAGCAGGTGCTGCAGGATGTCATCCGTGATCTGGAAATGGCGATTCGAGACTACACCTTTCACCCGGACTTCATCCGCAGCCTGGAGACAATCGCCACGGATGCCAGTGGGCAATTACAGTCCATTTCAGAGCAGCTTTCCGGTGGGCCACGGCGCATCAATCCTGGTCCTGGATCACCACATACCATGCCTGCCGATGGTCACCTGCCCACGGGGGCCACAAATCCTGCCGGGCAGATTGATCCGGTTCCCTCTCCGGGGGGCGGCATGGGAGGCCCGCTGCCCACACCAATGACACCCGCTGCCCAGGAAGGGCTGTTTATGGCCGGAAATCCGCCATCGGGCCAACCGGAGTTGGCTCCATTGACACCCGCCGCCCAGGACGGGTTGTTTATGGCTGGGAATCCGCCATCGGGCCAACCGGAATTTGCCCCGTTTCAACCGATCAATCTGCCGGAAAATCCTTCGATCGGCGGATCGAAAAATCCTTTCAGGCAACCTCTTGAAGGTGCCTTGCCTCGCGGGAATCATCCGTCCGTTTGGGATGCATTCAAAGAGGCACTCAATCACCCGGATCGGCCCAACCTTCTGGATGTCAGGGGCTAGGATCCGGGGCGCAGTGGGCCTGTCTGGCGGTTTTGAGCCGCCAGCATCAAGATGGACGGGAATGGCATCAACCGCCAGTTCGACGGTTGTGGTATCTTCATTTCCAGGCTCAAGACAACAAAGATTGCACCTTGAGCACTTTCCGGTGAACACCCCAACCGCTAAAACCCTTCTGGATGATCGCCCGGAAAACAGCCACAGCAAAGCCTGAGCCATCCCGTCCTTATAAACAGAAAAAGCCACGCTCGTGAATCAACTCAGGGAATTTCTGCACTTACTGAACCATGCGTTTCGCAATTTGCTGCCGATCATCCTGGTGGTTGGCATATTCCAGTTTCTGATCATCCGTCAGGTTCCGGAACAATGGCTGCCCATGGCCATCGGCCTGCTGGTGGTGGTGCTGGGAGTGGCGTTGTTCCTGCAGGGGCTTGAACTGGGCATTTTTCCCATCGGCAAGAACCTCTCCAATGAGTTCGCCCGTAAAGGCTCCCTGCCCTTATTGATGATATTTGGCTTCTGTCTGGGATTTGCCGCTGTGGTGGCAGAACCTGCATTGATTGCGGTTGCAAGTCAGGCGGAGATCATTAGCGAGGGCAGGATCAGTGCCGTGGTGCTCAGGCTGCTGGTGGCGGTATCCGTCGGGCTGGTGGTGGCCTTGGGGGTGGTGCGGATTCTGCTTGGGCACAGTCTACACTGGTACATGATCATCGGTTATATCGTTGTGGTGGTGGTGACCTTTTTTGCCCCGGAGGAAATCGTTGGGTTGGCCTATGACTCCGGTGGTGTGACCACCAATATCGTGACAGTCCCCCTGATCGCGGCCCTGGGGATTGGCCTGGCGGTTTCGGTGCGAGGCCGTAATCCCCTGATTCATGGTTTCGGACTGGTTGGGCTGGCGGTCATGGTGCCGATGATCTCGGTGCAGATTTACGGCATCATCGTGTATAGCTTTGGCGAGGCTCGGGAAGTCACCCAGGGTCTTGTGGAGACAATGGCGGACCCGGTGGTCACTGAGGTGGTCCAGGAGGTCGGCGGTAGTGTGATACTGGGCATGTTGTACGACCTGATGATCATGTTCCGCGACGTATTGCCGATCATCGCGGTTGTCCTGATTTTTCAGTATCTGGTGATCCGCAAGCATATTGCCCATCTGCACAAGGTCATGGGCGGATTCCTGCTGGTAATTGTCGGTCTGTACGCCTTTGTGGTGGGCCTGAAAATGGGGTTGTTTCCCATCGGCCAGACCATGGCTGAACAGCTGATCGGACTGGACCGCTGGCTGTTTGTATATCTGTTTGCCTTTGCCATTGGCTTTGCCACAACCATGGCCGAACCTGCCCTGATTGCCATTGGCCAGAAGGCCGAAGAGGCTGCCAAGGGTCAACTCAGTGGCAGCGTGATCCGCATCCTGGTGGCTGTGGGGGTGGCGGTCGGGATCACCATTGGCGTGCATCGTATCATTGCCGGTGACTCCATCCACTACTACATCATGGCAGGCTATGCGGTGGTGATTCTGCTGACGTTCCTGTCACCAAAATACATTGTAGCCCTGGCTTATGATCTGGGCGGTGTGACCACCTCCGAAGTGACTGTGCCACTGGTGACAGCCCTGGGTATCGGTTTGGCCACACATATCGAGGGGCGCAACGTGATGATCGATGGTTTTGGTCTGATCGCGTTCGCCTCTATCTTTCCCATAATATCCGTGATGCTTTACGCCATCACGGTCGAATTTGCCAAGCGGTGGAGAGGGTCTGCCCCATGAAATTTGCAGTACTGGTTGCGATCGTTGCCGATGAGCTTGAGGAAAAAGCCATTGATGTCGCCAAGCAGGCCGGAGCCGGTGGAGTCACGATGCTGGACGCCCGCGGGGTGGGTGCCAAGGAAAAAAAGACCTTTTTTGGACTCACCTACGAGGGTTCCCAAAGTGTGCTGATCTGCGTGCTGGAAAAAAAGCTGTCGTTGCGGGTCATGAAGGCGCTGACGATAGAGCTGGAACTGGCCAGGCATTCCAAGGGGGTGGTCTTTACCGTGCCGCTGGATCATATTGCCGGCATTGACACGCGACAGCTTGAGCGCTTCGAGGCGCAGATCAAGGACGATCTTTAAATTGTGGCTCCGGGGGAAAGATTCACCGCCGGATGATTCGCCCCACCAACAGTTGCACCCAAATGGCTGTCGTGACATTGTAGTCGGCATGGGCATGAACGCGGGTCCGTGCCAAACCTGCTGGTAACCACCGCAGCGGTTTGGGGATGGATCGTTCATTCGTGGTATTTCTCCGGGTCGGCATGATCGCGTCTGCACCGAACACAGACGGGTTCAAGGGGGCACAGATCTTTGTCGGCCCGCACTCAAGCTGATGACAACCCACAAGGGAGCAAACATGAGCACTGCCTATCCGACTGTTGGTGTGGCCTCCGGCCTGCCCCGTTATTCCTATTCCCTGCGTCTTTTGCACTGGATGATTGCTGTCCTGCTCATCATGGCCCTGATGGGGGGGATGACCCTGGGTCTGCTGGGTTATGAACGTCTTGTGGAGCTGGTGGGTGCCGACATGGCCGGCTACGCCTACATGGGGCATAAAACCCTGGGCATCGTGATTCTGGGGCTGATGCTGCTGCGCCTGTTGGTGCGGGTGAGTCAGGGTACGCCTGGATATGCCATCGACCTGACCCGTACCCAGCACGTTGTTGCCGGTCTGGTGCATTTCTTGCTGTATGTGCTGGTGATTGCCATGCCCGTGATCGGCTGGCTGGCCACGGCTGCTGCCGGGCATCCGGTTAATTTTGGCACCTATGAGCTACCCGGCTTTATCGCACCAGACCCGGAACTGGCCCGCACCCTGTTCCTGGCCCATACCGTAGTGGCCCTGTGCATCATGGGGCTGGTGGTTCTTCATGTGTCGGCGGCAATGTATCATGCCCGTGTCCGGCGGGATTGGGTGACCACCCGTATCAGCCTCATGAATTGATCCACCGCGCCACCTTCATCATTGCCATAAAAAAGCCGGGCAGATGCCCGGCTTTTTTATGGTGCAGACCCCGCCTTGGCCAATGGATGCTAGCCATCGGCACGGGACAACTGAGGTTTTTCCACCCAGGGCCGGGCGGCCTGATTGAGGGCTTCAATCACCCATCGGGTGGCTTCGGCCACTTGATCGGCCGGTCCCTTGATGCCCAGTTCCACCTCCCGGCACCCGTGGGCCGAGGCAGGCAAACTGGCCATCCGGATGGCCGGAAACCGTTCCAGCACCGACTCCATCAAGGGCACCAGATCGCTTTCGGGGGTATCACTGACCAGGATCAGACGCTCGATGACCGGCACTGTCGAGAACAGATGGGTGTAATGGGTGTCCAGAACCCATTCCACCATGGGCCAGGCCATGGTAGGAAAACCAGGGACGCAGTGATGGTGGCGCATGCTAAACCCGGGAATCTGATTCACCGGGTTGGGAATCAGGGTACAGCCCAGCGGCAGTTCCGCCATGCGGATACGATGGGGATAAGTCTGTTCACCAAACCGTTCTTCCAGGATGGCCACCGCTTCCGGGTGTAGATCCAGTGACACACCGGCGGCCTGGGCAAAACATTGCCGGGTGCGGTCATCGGGGGTGGCGCCAATACCGCCAAAACTGAACACCAGCGCCTGGGTGTCCAGGGTCTGCTGCAAACTCTGGGTGAGCAGATCCGGGTCATCCCCCACGAAACGGACAAAGGAGAGTTCCATCCCTCGCCGGGCCAGTACGGTGATGAGAAATTCCATATGCCGGTCCCGGCGTTTGCCGGACAGCAGTTCATCACCGATAATCAAGCCACCGATCTGCATTTATTATCCCCTTGATCCCGCTTTAGTGCTTTTTAGTGCTTTGCGCCCATGGCCAGCGCCCTGACCCGCGCCAGTTCACCGGCTTCCCGTTGGGCTTCCCGATCATAGTGCTCATCGGCTTCGGGCCAGCCCTGGGCATGACGACAGATCAGGTCGGCCAAGGCATCGGCATGATCCTGGCGGGCATTCAGGGAGGGGATATAACTGAACCGCTCGCCACCAGCCTCGATGAAGGCCTCGCGGCTTTCGTCGGCGATTTCTTCCAGGGTCTCCAGACAATCGGCGGAAAAACCAGGGCAGACCACATCCAGGGATTTGACCCCTTGACCGGGCAGGCCCACGATGGTTTCCAGGGTGTAGGGAGTCAGCCACTGGGCCTTGCCGAAACGGGACTGGAAGGAAACCAGCCAGCGATCTTCCGGCAGTTCCAGACGCTCTGCCACCAGGCGGGCCGTGGTCTGGCAGTAACAATGGTAGGGATCGCCCTGGTCCAGGTAATCCCGGGGAATGCCGTGGAAGGAGAACAGCAACCGCTCACCCTGGCCGTGGGTCGCCCAATGTTCACGGATACTGGCTGCCACCGCATCAAGATAAGCCCCGTCATCATGGTAGCCCATGATGAAACGGGTTTCAGGCACCCACCGCCATGCACTCAGGGCGCGGGTGACGGCATCAAAGGTGGACCCCGTGGTGGAAGCAGCATATTGGGGATACAGGGGCAGCACCAGGATGCGTCTGGCCCCTGCACGACGCAATTCCTCCAGGCCGGCGCGGATGGATGGGTTGCCATACCGCATGGCCACGACCACCTTGACCGGTCCGTGGAGCCGTGCGGCCACCCGCTGGGCCACTGCCTTGCCCTGGGCCTGGGTGATGGTGAGCAGGGGGGAGCCGTCCTTGCCCCAGATGCGGGCGTATTTGGCGGCACTTTGCCGAGGGCGGGTGTTGAGGATCAGGCCATTGAGCAGTAGCCACCACAGGGGGCGTGGTGCCTCCACCACCCGTTCATCCCATAAAAATTCCTTGAGATAACGACGCAGGGCCGATGGCGTAGGGGCATCGGGTGTGCCCAGGTTGGTGATGAGCACTCCCAGGCCGTGGAGACTCCCATGCCGGTAATCTGGTTCGCCAATATAGGTCATGGCTTGTTCTGCTTCATGGTTTGAAGACAATCCCCTGGCGGTGTGCCCATCCCCGGAAGGGAGGGTATCACCCTCTCCCCGCAATGTGGGACCGTGAAGGCCAAGTGTACCCCTGCCTGCTTCAAGCGCCATCTGAATCCTTCCCCCAGGATGATGGAAGACGAAGCTGCCGGTCCGGCCACAGGGTGGCATCGGCACCAGGGCACAGCCCCGCGGATAGACGGACCGCCCCCTCAAGGCGGGCCAAGGGACACCCGTTCCCGCTCTGGGGTCCAGCGCCGCGATGATCCGCCAAATGGCGCACTACTGACGTGGACGCAGTCGCAGGGGACTGGTGCGTGGAAAATGAGCCTGCAGAAATGCCATCTGGTCTGCCAGCACCTGCCGTCCCTGCAGATAGATGTATTCTGCATGGGTGGGCATGAAGGGTACCGCCAGCAATTGCATACCAGCCTGCTCGGGTGTGCGACCGGCCTTGTGATTGTTGCAGCGCTTGCAGGCGGTCACCACGTTGCACCACAGATCCTGGCCCCCCTGACTGATGGGGGTGACATGATCCCGCGACAGGTCGCGGTGGTGGAAGTGATTGCCGCAATAAAGACATAGATGAGCGTCACGCTTGAACAAGGCCGCATTGTTGAGTGGCGGTGAATAGGCCCGACTGACGGCCTTGTGGGTACCGTAAGTGGCAATGATGGAGTTCACCTCCACCAGACTGCGCCGGCCAGTCCGGGCATTGATGCCACCCCGAACCCGATATAGCAGGCCACCACAGGTGTAGGCCACCTGCTCAGCGTGGTAGAGCCGCACCGCATGCTGATAATCGATCCATTCCATCGGCATGCCCGATGCGTCAGTTCGCAGTACCTGCTGACTGAACTCGTACACCTCTGCACCCTCGGGAGGTTATACCGGCACCGCCCGACTCTGCCGCAAACGGACCCAGAAAGCAATTATCAAGCCGTTGATTCGTTGACCTGAGTCCCCATGTTCGGCAGGGTCCGACACGATTTTTCGTATCCGGATTTCAACATGATCGACATTGGATGTTCAAAGGCTGGAAAAATTCCGCTACCATGCTCTGTTTTTGGGCATCCCCGCCTGACGGCGGCGCCCGAACTGGTTCGCATCCACCCAAAAACCGTTGCAGTCCTCATCGTCAGGATCGGTCGTCATCCGGCCATTACCCCTGCACGGGCAGACGGAGTCAATCCATGCCGATCAAGATAGCCGTACCCAAAGAAACCGCCCAGGGCGAGCGGCGCGTCGCACTGGACCCCACGGTCGCCGCGCGCTTTGCCAAACTGGGTCTTGAAGTGATGATCCAGAAGGGTGCCGGGCGCGATGCCCAGTTCCCGGACGAGACCTATGCCGACACCCGCGTGGTGGACGATGCCAAGACCCTGATGGCGGAAGCCGACATCGTGGTCAAGGTGGCCCCGCCCACCCAGGAAGAAGTGAACATGATGAAGGATGGGGCCACCCTCATCGGGTTCTTCCATGCTCACAAGAACACGGATGTGGTCAAGGCCCTGCAGAAGAAGAAGATCACCAGCTTCGCCATGGAGTTGATTCCCCGCATCTCCCGTGCCCAGAGCATGGATGCCCTGTCTTCCCAGGCCGCCGTGGCCGGGTACAAGGCCGCCATCATGGGCGCGGACCTGTCCTGCCGCTTCTTTCCCATGCTCACCACCGCGGCCGGCACCATCCGTCCCTCCAAGGTACTGGTGATCGGTGCCGGCGTGGCCGGCCTGCAGGCCATCGCCACCGCCCGCCGCCTGGGCGCCATCGTCGAAGCCTATGACGTGCGCTCCGCCACCAAGGAGCAGGTGGAATCCCTCGGCGCCAAGTTCCTGGATCTGGGTGTGAAGGCGGAAGGCGAAGGCGGCTATGCCCGCGAACTGACCGACGAGGAAAAGGCAAAACAGCAGGAAGCCCTGGCCAGGTTCATCAGCCAGTGCGACGTGCTGATCACCACCGCCGCCATCCCCGGCCGCCCCTCGCCCATGCTGATCCCCCAGAAGATGGTGGACGGCATGAAGTCCGGCGCGGTCATCATCGACCTGGCCGCCGAGGGCGGCGGCAACTGCGAACTGACCAAGCCCGGCAAGACCGTCACCAAGGGCGGCGTGACCATTCACGGCCCCCTGAACGTGCCCAGCCAGGTGCCGCTGCACGCCAGCGAAATGTACGCCAAGAACCTGCTCAACTTCCTGTCCCCCGTGCTCGCCGACGGCAAGCTGAACCTGGACTGGAACGACGAGATCATCGCCAAGAGCTGTCTGACCCACGACGGTGAGATCAAGCACGACGCAACCCGCAGCCTTGTGGAAGGAGATCAAAAGTGATCGAGGGTTTTGTTGCACTCTACATCTTCATGCTCGCCGCCTTCACCGGCTACGAGGTCATTTCCAAGGTGCCGGTGATCCTGCACACGCCGCTGATGTCCGGCTCCAACTTCATCCACGGCATCGTGCTGGTGGGTACCATGGTGGCCCTGGGCCACGCCGAAACCACGGCCCAGATGTGGGTGGGCTTCATCGCCGTGATCCTGGCCGCCGGTAACGCCGTGGGTGGTTACGTGGTGACCGAGCGCATGCTCGAGATGTTCAAGTCCAGCAAGGGGGCCAAGTAAATGGGTTTCATCATCAACGTAGCCTACTTTGCGGCGGCGGTGCTGTTCATCGTCGGCCTCAAGCAGATGGCCTCGCCGGTCACCGCCCGTCGCGGGATCGTCTGGGCCGGCTGGGGCATGGTCATCGCCACGGTGGTCACCTTCCTGCACCCTGAAGTCCGGGGTTTCATCAACTACCTGCTGATCATCCTGGGCATCGGTATCGGTGGCGGTCTGGCCTGGTACACCGGCAAGCGCGTCGCCATGACCGACATGCCGCAG
Organism: Ectothiorhodospira magna; assembly: GCF_900110965.1. Taxonomy (GTDB): domain Bacteria; phylum Pseudomonadota; class Gammaproteobacteria; order Ectothiorhodospirales; family Ectothiorhodospiraceae; genus Ectothiorhodospira; species Ectothiorhodospira magna. The sequence goes on along the minus strand of NZ_FOFO01000012.1, from coordinate 27,176 downwards.
ATGATCGCCCTGTACAACGGCATGGGCGGCGGCGCGGCCGCCGGTATCGGCATCGTGGCCCTGATGGGTTCCTACGAGCTGAGCTGGACCATCCAGTTCATCGCCGTGCTGGGTGTGATCATCGGCGCCGTGGCCTTCTCCGGCTCCCTGATCGCCTTCGCCAAGCTGCAGGGCCTGATCACCAAGTCCCTGCGCTTTGACATGCAGCAGAAGATCAACCTGGGCGTACTCGGTGCCACCGTGCTGCTGGGCATCATCATCAGCTTCAGCGGCGCCCAGGTGAACGGTGCCCTGCTGACCGTGTTCCTGCTCCTGGCCCTGGCCTTCGGCATCCTCATGACCCTGCCCATCGGCGGCGCGGACATGCCGGTGGTGATCTCCCTGTACAACGCCCTCACCGGTCTGGCCGTGGGCCTGAAGGGTCTGGTGCTGGACAATGCCGCGCTGATGATTGCCGGTATCGTGGTGGGTGCCGCCGGTACCCTGCTGACCCAGCTGATGGCCAAGGCCATGAACCGTCCCATCTCCAACGTGCTGTTCAGCCACTTTGGCGAAACCAGCGGTGGTGATCAGTCCGAAGTGACCGGCACCATGAAGGAGATCGAGGCCTCCGACGCCGGCGTGATGATGGCGTTTGCCGACAAGGTGATCATCGTCCCCGGTTACGGCATGGCCGTGGCCCAGGCCCAGCACAAGATCTGGGAACTGACCCAGCTGCTGCAGGAGCGGGGCGTGACGGTGAAGTTCGCCATTCACCCGGTGGCGGGCCGCATGCCCGGTCACATGAACGTGCTGCTGGCGGAAGCCGGCGTGCCCTACGACATCATCTACGACCTGGATGAGATCAACAGCGAGTTCAAGACCGCCGACGTGGCCATCGTCATCGGTGCCAACGACGTGGTGAACCCGGTGGCCCGTTCCAACCCGGAAAGCCCGATCTACGGCATGCCGATTCTGAACGCGGACCAGGCCAAGAACGTCATCGTGATCAAGCGTGGCAAGGGTGCCGGCTTCTCCGGCGTGGAGAACCATCTGTTCTTCGCCGACAACACCCGCATGCTGTACGGCGACGGCCAGAAGGCCGCCAGCGAGCTGATCTCCAGCATCAAGGAAATCGGTTAATCCCGATCCCGCAAAGGAAAGTGACAAGGCCCGGCGTCATCGCCGGGCTTTTTTCGTTTTACTCCCTCACCCCAACCCCTCTCCCGCCAGGGGGAGAGCAGCTTTATCATCGGGCGGATGTGGCATCATTCGCCACCATGCCCCAGTCCTCCGCCACCCCCATTCTCCAGATTGCCGTCCCCACCCCCGTGCAGGGGTATTTCGACTATCTGCCGGCTCCCGATGAGGCCAACCTGCCTGCCATCGGTGCCCGGGTGCGGGTGCCCTTTGGTCGGCGTCAGATGGTGGGGGTGGTCATCGGTCACAGCGAGGCATCCCATGTGCCAAGTCACCGGCTACGGCCCATCGTGGCCACTTTGGACGCCGAGCCACTGCTTGACGCGCTGCTGTTGAACCTGCTCACCTGGGCCGCCGACTACTATCAGCATCCCCTGGGTGAGGTGATGGCCGCTGCCCTGCCCGTGGCCCTGCGTCAGGGCAAGCCGGCCCAGGTTCAGGGTATCGAGTATTGCACCCTGACCGAGGCAGGCCGCCGCACCGATCCGGCCAGTCTGCCCCGCGCCCCTCGCCAGACGGCCCTGCTGCGCCTGTTGCAGGACAGACAGGAAGCCCTGACCCTGGAACAGCTCAGAACCCAGCAGGACACCGATCCCCGTCAATCGCTCAAGGCACTGGTGGACAAGGGACTGGTGCAGATAGACGCCCGTTCCTGTCTGACCCAGGTGGATACCCCACCGGCCCCGGCCCCTGCCCTCAACGCCGCCCAGCAACAGGCGGTGGAGGCCATTGTGGCCAGTCTGGACGGATTCACCGGCCATCTGCTGGAAGGGGTGACCGGCAGCGGCAAGACCGAAGTCTATCTACAGGTGATCCGGCAGGTGCTGGCCAGTGGCCGTCAGTGCCTGGTGCTGGTGCCCGAGATTGCCCTCACCCCTCAATTGCTGGACCGTTTTCGGGCGCGTCTGGATATCCCCATTGCGGTACTGCACTCTGGACTCAATGACAGCGAACGCCTCTGCGCCTGGCTTTGCGCCCGCAGCGGCGAGGCCGGGGTGGTGATCGGTACCCGTTCGGCGGTCTTTGCCCCCTGGGCACGGCCCGGTTTGATCATTGTCGATGAGGAACATGACCCCTCCCTCAAGCAGCAGGACGGTTTCCGCTATCACGCCCGGGATCTGGCGGTGATGCGCGCCCATCGGGAACAGGTGCCGGTGGTGCTGGGATCGGCCACTCCGGCTCTGGAGAGCCTGGCCAACGTGGCACGGGGGCAATATCGGCATCTGTCCCTGCCGGGCCGGGCCGGCGGCGCTTCGGCGCCGCGCCTGAAGCTGCTGGACGTGCGCAGTCAGTTCATGGACGAGGGCTTGTCGGTCCCGCTGCTGGATCGGATACAACAGCATCTGGAAGACGATGGTCAGGTGCTGCTGTTTCTCAACCGGCGGGGGTATGCCCCGGCCCTGATCTGCCATGAATGTGGCTGGGTGGCTGATTGCCACCGCTGTGACGCCCGCATGACCTGGCATGCAGGCATCCGCCGCCTGCGGTGCCATCATTGCGGCCATGAAACCGGCGTGCCCGCCCAATGCCCGAGCTGCAGTCGCCCCCTGGTAGGCCGGGGTCAGGGCACCGAACGGGTGGAACAGGCCCTGCGACGGCATTTTCCTGCCTGGCCGGTGGTGCGCATTGATCGGGACAGCACCCGGCGCAAAGGCGCCCTGGCCTCGGCGCTGGAAGGGGTACGCAGCGGCCAGCACCGTATTCTGGTGGGGACACAGATGCTGGCCAAGGGCCATGATTTTCCCAATGTGACCCTGGCGGCCATTCTGGAGGCAGATCAGGGACTGTTCAGCGCCGACTTCCGGGCCGTGGAGCGTCTGGCCCAGACCATCGTCCAAGTGGCTGGACGGGCCGGTCGCGGCGCCCGACCCGGAGAAGTGCTGATCCAGACCCATCACCCGGACCATCCCCTGTTGCTGACCCTGCTCAGGGCAGGCTATGGCGCCTTTGCCCAGGCCGCCCTGGCCGAGCGCAGGGAAGCTCACCTGCCCCCTTACGCCGCCCTGGCGCTGCTGCGGGCAGAAGCGGCAGATGCCGAGGCCCCCCGAGTGTTTCTGGAGGGGGCGTCTCAGGCCCTGACCTCGAAAAATCCTCAGGGAGTACAGGCCTGGGGACCGGCGCCAGCACCCATGGAACGCAAGGCGGGACGCTATCGGGCCCACCTGCTGCTACAGGCAGACCAACGGCGGGATCTGCGCAAGGCTTTGGCCATCTGGCTGCCCGATCTTCCCCGATTACCCGGCGCCAGAAAGGTCAGATGGTCCGTGGATGTGGACCCGGTGGATTTGCAATAAACCGTTGCTTTTCTTTCTTCTTTTGATGGCTTCCTGGCGCCCTCATCCCGGCAAGGGTATTCACCCCCCTTGCCATTCTCGATAGAATCTGCCCTCGTTGAGATTTTCCCGCCGTTTGTTCTTCTTCGGATACCGAAACCTTGAAACCTCAATTACAGGCCCTGCTCGAACAATCCCTCCACACCCTCACCGGCAATGGCACCCTGCCCGCCGACCGGTCGGTGGAGGTTCAATTGACGCGCACCAGAGACAAGGCCCACGGTGATTTTGCCACCAACCTGGCCCTGCAACTGGCCAAGCCTCTGGGTCGCAAACCCCGGGACGTGGCCCAGTTGATCATCGACCATCTGCCCGAATCGGATATCCTGGACAAGGTGGAGATCGCCGGTCCGGGTTTTATCAATCTATTCGTCAGTCGCCGCGCCCGGTTGAGGGTGATTACCCAGGTGCTGGAAGCCGGAGAAGCCTACGGTCGCAGCCGTCTGGGCGCCGGCAAGAAGGTGCAGGTGGAATTTGTCTCCGCCAATCCCACCGGCCCCCTGCACGTGGGACATGGTCGCGGCGCCGCCTACGGTGCGGCAGTGGCAGACCTGCTGGAGACAGTGGGTTTTGAAGTCCACCGGGAATACTACGTCAATGATGCAGGCCGACAGATGGACATTCTCGGCACCAGCGTCTGGCTGCGTTATCTGGAACGGTGCGGGGTGCAGTTCCATTTTCCCACCAATGCCTACCGGGGGGACTATGTACGGGACATTGCCGACACCCTGTTCCAGACACATGGCCGTGATTATGCCGTGACCGCCCAGGTGCTGATGGAAGGGTTGCCACTGGATGAGCCGGACGGCGGCGACAAGGAAGAATACATCGACGCGGTGATCCAGCGGGCCAAAACCCTGCTGGGGGACGACCGCTACCGCCATGTCTTTGAACTGGGCCTCAATGTCATCCTGGATGACATCCGTGATGATCTGGCGGAATTCGGCGTCACCTATGAGACCTGGTACTCGGAGCGTTCCCTGACCGACAAGGGCGCCGTCAACAAGGCGCTGAAACAATTGCAGGACCAGGGTGCCCTGTATGAAAAGGACGGGGCCTTGTGGTTTCGTTCCACCGAATATGGCGACGAGAAGGACCGGGTGGTACAGCGGGACAACGGCCAGACCACCTACTTTGCCTCGGATATCGCCTACCACATGGACAAGTTCGACCGGGGCTATGACCGGGTGATTGATGTCTGGGGCGCCGATCATCACGGCTATGTGCCCCGGGTGAAAGCGGCACTGCATGCCATGGGCCGGGAAGATGCCCGTCTGGATGTGCTGCTGGTGCAGTTCGCCATTCTCTACCGGGGTGGCGAGCGGGTGCAGATGTCCACCCGCTCCGGCAGTTTCGTCACCCTGCGGGAACTGCGGCAGGAAGTGGGCAATGATGCCGCCCGGTTTTTCTACGTCATGCGCCGTTGCGAACAACACCTGGATTTTGATCTGGATCTGGCCAAATCCCAGTCCAACGATAACCCGGTGTACTACATCCAGTATGCCCATGCTCGGGTATGCAGCGTGTTGCGCCAGATGGTGGCCAGGGGGATGACCCACGATCAAACCCACGGTCAGGCCCATCTGGACCGGCTCATTGAAGACCATGAATCCGCCCTGCTGGCCAGTCTGGCCCATTATCCTGAAATGGTGGAGGCCGCCGCCCTGGCGGAGGAACCCCATCAGGTGGCCAACTATCTGCGGGATCTGGCCAATGATTTCCACACCTACTACAACGCCCATCCGTTTTTGGTGGATGATGCCCAATTGCGGGATGCCCGTATCAACCTGATCCTGGCGGTGCGACAGGTACTGGCCAACGGTCTCAAATTATTGGGCGTCTGTGCGCCCGAGGAGATGTAATGGCTGCCAAGCCCCGGCGCCAGGCCAGCCGCACCCGGCCCGTGGAGGAGGAAAGCCCGCCTCTGCCCAGCTGGATTTGGGGCGCCTCTGGCCTGGGGATCGGTCTGTTCATTGCTCTGGTGGTGTATCTGCAGACCCAACAGTCCGCCCCCGAAGAATCACCCGTGGCCACCCCAGCCCAGGAGGCATCGGATTCGGGGCCGGCCCGCCCGCGTTTCGACTTTTACACCCTGCTGCCGGAACTGGAGGTGGTGGTGCCTGAACCCCAGATTCAGCCCCGTACTGCCCCAGGTGGCCCACCGCCTCCGCCAGCACCGGTGCAACAGCCTGGTCGTTATCTGCTACAGGCGGGTTCCTTTCGTGCCCAGCAGGAAGCCGACCGCCTGCGGGCCAGTCTGGCCATGATGGGCGTGGAGGCCCGTATCCAGCCGGTCACCGTCAATGGGGACACCTGGCACCGGGTACAGGTGGGACCATTCACCGATCTGGACAACCTGAACCGGATGCGGGAGCGACTGCATGCCAATCAGGTCCAGACCATCATGGTGCGGGTGCCTGACGCTTGACGGCGTCAGTGCTCCATACCGACACGTCCCCATGTCTCACCCGGACCCCGATCAGCTCGCCGCACGCATTCCCCTTTGCCTGACACGGGACCATGACGCCCTCCACAAGGATCTGGACCGCGCTCGTCGCCGAATCCAGGCCGGCAAGCCCGCCGACCGCCTGCTGGAGCGGTTGAATGGCCGGATCGAAGCCTCGGTCCTGGCCCGTGAACAACGCCGCCAGGCCCTGCCCTCGCCGAACTTCCCCGACGATCTGCCCGTCAGCGCCCATCGGGAGGAAATTGCTGGTCTGATCCAGGCCCATCAGGTGGTGGTGATCTGCGGCGAGACCGGCTCGGGCAAGACCACCCAGCTGCCCAAGATCTGCCTGTCCCTGGGCCGGGGGACCGATGGCCTCATCGGCCACACCCAGCCCCGGCGCATCGCCGCCCGCTCGGTGGCGAGCCGCATTGCCGAGGAACTGAACAGCCCCCTGGGGGAGCAGGTGGGCTTCAAGGTGCGCTTCTCCGATCATGTCGGCCCCCGCACCCTGGTCAAGCTCATGACCGACGGCATCCTGCTGGCGGAACTGCGCTCGGACCCGCTGCTGAGTGCCTACGACACCCTCATCATCGACGAGGCCCACGAGCGCAGCCTCAACATCGACTTCCTGCTGGGCTATCTCAAGCGTCTGCTACCCCGGCGGCCGGACCTCAAGCTCATCATCACCTCCGCCACCCTGGACCCGGAACGCATCGCCCGCCACTTCGCCGATGCCCCCGTCTACGAAGTCCCTGGCCGCACCTACCCGGTGGAGATCCGCTACCGCCCGGTCACCGGCGAGGATGACGCCGACACCGACCGGGATCTGAACGAGGCCCTGCTGGCGGCGGTGGATGAACTGGCCCAGGCCGGTCCCGGCGACATCCTGGTGTTCCTGCCCGGAGAGCGGGAGATCCGCGAAGCCGCCGAGGCCCTGCGCAAGCACCATCCCCGGCATACGGAGATCCTGCCCCTCTACGCCCGGCTGTCGGCGGCGGAACAGAATCGGGTCTTTGCCCCCCACACCGGCCGGCGGGTGGTACTGGCCACCAACGTGGCCGAAACCGCCCTCACCGTGCCGGGCATCCGCTATGTGATCGATTCGGGGCTGGTGCGTATCGCCCGCTATGCCTGGCGCTCCCGCATCCAGCGCCTGTCCCTGGAGCCGGTCTCCCAGGCTTCGGCCAACCAGCGGGCGGGGCGTTGCGGGCGCCTGGGGCCGGGGATCTGCATCCGCCTCTACGGCGAGGAGGATTTCCAGCTTCGTCCGGCGTACACCGACCCGGAGATCCTGCGATCCAACCTGGCCTCGGTGATCCTGCAGATGGCCCACCTGAACCTGGGCGATCCGGAGGATTTTCCCTTCGTGGAGCCGCCGGACACCCGTCTGATCCGGGACGGCTTCAAGCTGCTGCAGACCCTGCAGGCAGTGGACGATGCCCACCGCATCACCGCCACGGGCCGGCAACTGGCCCGGCTGCCGGTGGATCCGACCCTGGGGGCCATGCTGCTGGCGGCGGCCCGGGAGCAGGCCCTGGCGGAAGTGACCCTGATCGTGGCCTTTCTGGCCCTCCAGGACCCGCGGGAACGCCCCGCCGAGAAACGTCAGGCCGCCGACGAAGCCCATGCCCGATTCCGGGAACCGGGATCGGACTTCCTGGGTTACCTGAAGCTGTGGGCCGCCTGGCGGGAACAGTCCCGCCATCTCTCCAAGGCCAAGCTGCGGGCCTGGTGCCGGGAGCATTTCCTGTCTTTTGTCCGCATGCGGGAATGGCAGGACCTGCACGGCCAGCTACGCCAGAGCCTGCGGGAGATGGACCTGAAGGAAAACCAGGAACCGGCTGATCCGGCGGCCATCCACCGGGCCCTGCTCACCGGGCTGGTGACCCAGGTGGGGGTGAAGACGGAAAAGCACGACTATCTGGGCGCCCGCAACCGGCGCTTTCATATCCACCCGTCTTCCGGGCTGTTCAAGGGCACCCCGGCCTGGATCATGGCCGCCGAGATCGCCGAGACCACCCGGGTCTACGCCCGGGAATGCGCCGCCATCCGTCCGGAATTTCTGGAAACGGTGGCGGGGCATCTGCTCAAGCATCATTACTATGAACCCCATTTCGAGCCGCGTCGGGGTACCGTGGCGGCCTGGGACCGGGTGACCCTGTTCGGATTGATCGTCAATCCCAAACGCAAGGTGAACTATGGCCGGGTGGACCCGGCGGATGCCCGTCGGGTGTTCATCCGCGAGGGTCTGGTGGCGGGTCGGCTGCGCAGCCGTGCCCCGGCCCTGGCCCATAATCAGGCCCTGATCCGGGAGATCGAGGACCTGGAAGCCCGTGGGCGGCGCCGGGATCTGCTGGCAGACGAGCAGGTGCTCTACGACTTTTATGATGGTCGTTTGCCGCCCCAGATCCATGATGGTGCAGGCTTTGAACGCTGGCGCAAGCAGGCAGAACGGGACGACGCCACGATACTGCATCTGGACCGGGATACCCTGTTGCAGCGAGAGGCCCCGGACCTGGGGGGGGAGCGCTTCCCGGACGTGCTGGAGAGCGATGGCTTGCGGTTGCCCCTGAGTTACCGTTTTGAACCAGGCCACGAGGCAGACGGCGTCACCCTCACCCTGCCCCTGGCGGCCCTCAATGCCCTGGACCCTGGTCGGGGGGACTGGCTGGTGCCGGGACTGCTGGAGGAAAAAATCGCCGCCCTGATCAAGACCCTGCCCAAATCCCTGCGCCGGAATTTCGTGCCGGCCCCGGAGTTTGCCCGGGCGGCCCTGGCCCGGCTGGAAGTCACCCAGGGCGAATTGATCCCGGCCCTGACCCGTGCCCTGCGCCAGATCACCGGCACCGATGTGCCCCTGGATCAATGGCAGCCGGAGCGGCTCGAACCCCATTTGCAGATGCGCTATCGGGTGGTGGACCCCCAGGGCAAGACCCTGGTGAGTGGCCGGGATCTTCAAGCCCTCAAGGATCAGTTATCCGGGCGGGCGGTGGAGAGCTTTCAGGCTCACCGACCCGAGGACAGGGAGCGGGATGGCCTGACGGACTGGGATTTTGGCCCTTTGGCGGACCATGTGGCGTTCCAGCAGCACGGGGCCACCCTGCGGGGCTATCCGGCCCTGGAAGACCGGGGCGACCGGGTAGCCCTGATTCTGGCGGACAGTCCCGCCAGGGCAGCGACCATCCACCGGGCCGGTTTGCGACGGCTGTTCATGTTGGGGGCAAGGGAGCCGGTGAAGTACCTGTACCGGAGTCTGCCGGACATTCAGCGCCTGTGCCTGCAGTACAACCCGGTGGATCGCTGCGAGGCTCTCAAGGATGATCTGGTATTTGCGGCGGTGGAGCGGGTATTCATGGCCGAGCCCTGGCCCAGGGACGCGGCAGCCTTTGAGCAGCGTCTGGAAGCGGGCCGGGGCGAACTGGTGGCAGCGGCCAATGCCCTATGTGCTCTGGCGGGGGAGATCCTCACCGCCTACCAGCGCATCCGCACCCGCCTCAAGGGCGCCCTGCCCCTGTCCTGGGTGGAGGCGGCGGGAGACATCCGGGACCAGTTGGAACACCTGATCCATCCCCACTGCCTGCTGGAAACGCCGCCGGACCGGCTGGCCCAGTATCCCCGTTATCTGGCGGCCATCGAACGGCGCATGGAACGGCTGGACCATGCCCCGGACAAGGACCGGCGCGCCCGGGTGGACCTGGAACCCCTGTGGGAGGACTGCAAGGCCCGTCGGGCGGCGGGGCGCACCGGCGGCGACTGGTCGCGCTACCGCTGGCTGATCGAAGAACTGCGGGTGTCCCTGTTTGCTCAGGAACTGGGGACGGTGGAGAAGGTGTCGGTGAAGCGGCTGGAGGATCTGCGCAAGAGTCTGGATCGGGCGTGATCAGCCCGCAAACCGCCCGCGGTCCCTCGCCCTGATGGGGCCATCGCCCGGCTCATCGGCAGGTCGTGGTTTTGATGCACTGCAGCTTTCTGGAGGCTCAACTCGTTCGTTTTGCCGATTTTCCTGGTCCCGGAAGCCCCGTCATGCCCCGACTTCCCAGGGATTGATGGTTTTCAGATGAGCCGCATCGAAAGGGCTGACGTCCCGTGTTGCGACCATCAAACCGTGAACAGCGGCAGTGGCGGCGATATAACCATCCGCCTGGCCAATTGCCTTCCCTCCCGTCCTCGCCCGCGCCATCAAGTCGGCATAGGCTTGAGAGGCAGCCAGATCAAAGGGCAGCACGCGGTCCCCAAAAATCGGCAACACATCATGCTCCAGACGCTCCTGGTAGATCGTGCGGCGCCTGCCCTCTGGCATCGTGGCAAGACCATAGCGCAGCTCGGCCACGGTGATGACCGAAAGATAGAGCGTTTCAATCGTCTGTGCGTCGATCCAGGCCAGCACATTGGGATCCGGCTCGACCCTCCACAACTCTGAAATGACGTTGGTATCCAGGACGATCATTCGAAACTCGTCGGTGACGCCGGCGTCTTGTCGCGGAGCTGGTTGAGGTGCTCGACTTCGGCATCGGTCATTTCACCTGCCTCGCGGGCGATGGATACCAGCATGGAACCGAGTTTGACGCGCTCGGGCGGCCGGGCTGCGGCTTCCAGAATGGCGCGTATTTCCGCCTCGGTGCTGCGGCCGTGATGGGCGGCCTGCACGCGAATCGCACGGTGTACCTCATCTGGCAAATTTCTTACGGTCACGCTTGCCATCTTGTCACTCCTAAGACCTCATTGATTGCATCTTCATATAAACGCAATCAACTGGCAAGTGCCTTGCAAACGTGAGAGTCCAGAACCGGAATCTGTCCCCGATGGACTCATATCGGATCGGAGGGAGGCTGGCACCTGTCCGCCCACACCACCGGGCATACGGATCCGTACCACGACGGTTGGTCATGGCCAGCAGAACAAGACTTGCCGGTCGTGCCTCTACTTCACATAATTTAATTGTGTGAACTAGAAAACCCTCATTCCGCCTGACATCCGCCCTTGCGCCCCGACTCTACTTCACTCATTATGCGCTATACGCATTTTTGTGAATTAGAGTCCCGCCCCATGAATCACGTCGAAGCCGCCAAGACCCCGGAGCAGATCCGGCGCATCGAGTACGCCTTAGCCGATGGCCACGGTCAGGTATACGCCGACATCTGGAAAATCGGTATCAACCTGGCGCTGTGGATCAGTGACCTGCTCAGCCTGCGCTACGACCAAGTAGCCGGCGATACCCTGGAGCTGGTCGAGGGGAAAACGAAGAAGCGCCGGATCATCCGCATCAATGCCGCCGCCCGGGAGGTCATCGACCGGCGCCGGCGGGAACACCCGGATCATGTCTACCTGTTTCAAGGCGAAAGCAACCGGGCCAAGGCACTCAGCAAGCCCCTATCCCGGTCCGTGGTGTCCCGCGCCTTCAAGGCCGTGGGGGAGAGGCGCAGTATTGACCTCCGGCTGAACACCCACAGCATGCGCAAGACCCGGGGCTGGGCCATGCACAACGCCGGCAAGCCCATCGAACTGATCTGCATGACTCTGAATCACAGCAGTCCAGCGGTGACCATGCGCTACCTGGGGATCACCCAGGAGGAGGTGCAGGCGTTGGCGGATGAGTTTTGTCTGTAAGCAGGGGTAGAACAAGCAGTCGCGTCATATGCTGGCCGCTGGGAAACTGGCCTGTGCGGGCCTTCGAACTCGACATGAACACTCAGCTGATCCTGCCTTGAGAAAAATGGCGGCTGGTGACACGACTGTTGGGTCTACCCCATCAATGCGGCGTTTCCGACATCTGACACACACTCGCCCACCACCGTAGCAACTGCTCATAAGGTGATGGAAAGCAGCTTTGCACTTCTCTTCTCGTTGAACACCTCGTCAAAGTTTTTCGACAACCCCATCAAACTGATCTGCATTCGCCCCCCCGACGCCCCCCCGACCGCCCCGCCAGCAACTTCAAGATCAACAACGCAAACGCCCTCCCGGCTTTTTCATCCTCCAGCACCGGCAGGCTGAGCTTTTCATGGTCGCTCAGGGCATCCAGTACCGCATCGGTGACCTTCTTGGGGAACAGGCCATGCATCACCTGGGCCTCGCTGTGGCTGCGCACCTGGGCCATCACTGCCTCATCCCGCTCGATGCGGTCGGCAATGCCGTTGGCAAAGTGCAGCTTGTCGTCGTCGCTGACTTCGGCGCCGTAAAGATCATTGAGCCTTTCAATGATCTCGTCCAGGCGCTGTTTTTCTGGGTCGTGGGGCTTTGCTGATCCCACCTCGCTGATCGGCTTGAGGCCGTAATCCCCTTGCGAATCCTCCAGACGCAGGCGCTGTTCCTCCCGCTTGGTCAGGCGGTAATGGGTCAGTTCCAGTTCGCTGATGTCGATGGCGTCATCATCCAGCAGTCGGTCCAGGCGCAGCAGCGGGTGGAGGTGGCGGGCGAATACGCACAGCTGCTCCAATTCGATATCGTCAAAGGTGACAATCTGGCTGAGGAATTCATAGGTGCGCACGAAACTGGCCAGGTTCTTGCGGAACAGGTCCAGCTCATCGCGGGTGGTGCCGGCATCCTTGAGTTCCTGCTGGGCGCGTTTTAGCCCCTTGTCGTCGCCGTCTCGCTCGGCCTGGTCACGGGCCTCTCGCCAGATGCGCTGTTGATCAAGAATGGCCTGATACCGTTGCCGGAACCGCTCCTGGGCCGGGCGGCAGTAGTAGCTGAGGTTGGCTGCCGGGGCCTTGGGATCGAAAAAGGCCTGGGCAAAGCCCGCCACCTCCGGCCACTGGTAGATGCCGCTGGCATCCAGGCTGCGCTGCAGGTCAAACACCACCTGGGGATCGGACACGTCCGCCAGTTCGGCCTTGCGGTAGTAGGGGATAAAAGCCTCCAGCACTTCCTGGGCATCGTTGAAAAAGTCCACGATGAAGGTCTGTTTGCCGGGGAACAGCCGGTTCAGGCGGGAGAGGGTCTGCACACAGTCCACTCCTTGCAGCTTCTTGTCCACATACATGGCGCACAGCTTGGGCTGATCAAAACCGGTCTGGAACTTGTTGGCGACGATCATCACGTTGTACTCGTCGGTGTCGAACGCCTTGGCCAGGTCGCGGCCCTTCAGCCCTGGGTTGAGCAGGGGGCTGGTTTCGGTCACTTCCTCGGGGATCTCCTCATCCGGCGGCACAGTGCCGGAAAAAGCCACCATGGGGTGAACATCCTCATAGCCCTGGTCCTGGATGTAGCGGCCCATGGCCAACCGGTAACGTACCGCTTCCTGACGGCTGGCGGTGACCACCATGGCCTTGGCCTGGCCATCCAGCAGGTGACGCACGTTGTCGCGGAAGTGTTCGACGATCACTTCCACCCGCTGGGCGATGTTGTAGGGGTGCAGGCGCACCCACCGGGCCAGGGTGCGCGAGGCCTTTTTGGATTCCACTTCCTGTGTCTCCCCCTCGGGATGGGCCAGTTTCCAGGCGGTGTTGTAGGTCACATAGTTGCGCAGTACGTCCAGGATGAAGCCCTCTTCGATGGCCTGGCGCATGGAATACAGGTGAAACGGCTCGGGCTTGTTGTCCGCCGATGGGGGGCGATCCGGGTCCGGTGGGCGACCGAACAGTTCCAGGGTCCGGGCCTTGGGGGTGGCGGTGAAGGCGTAATAGCTGATGCGCTCACTGGGGCGACGGGAGGCCACGGCGGCGTCCAGCAGGGCCTCGGCACTGATCTCGCCGGTATCGTCCTGCTCCGCTTCTCCCGCTGCCGCCAGCAGGGCCTTGAGCTTGTTGGCGGCACTGCCGGTCTGGGAGGAATGGGCCTCATCGGCGATCACGGCATAATGGCCCTGGGCCAGCTTGGGGCGCTTGTCCAGGGCATCGAACAGGGCGGGAAAGGTCTGCAGGGTGACGATGATGATGCGGGTGTGGTTGGCCAGGGCCTCGGCCAGTTGCTCCGATTTGCTCTGGCTGCCCATGTCCCGGGTGATGGGGCAGACCACACCGTGGGCATGCTCGAACTGGTAGATGGTTTCCTGCAGCTGGCTGTCCAGCACCGTGCGGTCGGTGACCACGATCACCGAGTTGAATAGCTTGGTGCCGTCTTCGGCATAGAGGTTGGCCAACTGGTGAGCGGCCCAGGCGATGGAGTTGGATTTGCCCGACCCGGCGCTGTGCTGTACCAGATAACGCCGTCCCGGTCCCTCGGCCCGGGTGGCCTCAATCAGCCGGTTGACCACTTCCCACTGGTGGTAACGGGGGAAAATCAGCGTCTCCTTGGTCTGGCGGCGGCCATGGAAATCCTCCTCGGTCTTTTGCTCCAGGTGCAGGAAGCGGCCGATGATCTTTAGCCAGGCCTGCGGGGCGAAGACCGCTTCCCACAGGTAGGCGGTGGCATAGCTTTGGGCATCGGCGGGCGGCGGATTGCCGGCCCCGCCTTCCTCGGTGCCCCGGTTGAAGGGCAGGAAACGGGTGTCCTTGCCGGCCAGCCGGGTGGTCATGGCCACTTCCGTCTGACTGACGGCGAAATGGACCAGGGCGCCGCGTTTGAAGGTGAGCAGAGGTTCCGGCTTGCGGGTCACCGGATCTTTTACGGGCCGGTCCTTGCGATACTGGCGCTTGGCATTCTCCACCGTCTGCTTGAACTGGCTCTTGAGTTCCAGGGTGGCGGTGGGGATGCCGTTGACGAACAGCACCAGGTCCAGGCGCGGGTTGTAGCTCTCACTCCCCTGCCCTTTCTCGCGGGCATGGGGCGAATAGGACACCTCCGGCACCACCCGCAGGCGGTTGGCCCGGAAGCGGGCGAGGGAATCCGGGTTCATGCCGTGGTCGGGCTGGAAGCTGCACAGATCGAACTTGACCCCCGGTACCTTGAAACCGTGGCGCAGCACCTCCAGGGTACCGGCCCGCTCCAGTTCACGGACCACCTTCTGCACCAACACCGTGTCCGGGGCCTGGGGGTTGGCCTTGCAGAACTTCTCCCAGCGCTCGGGCCAGGCGTCCTGGATGTATCCCAGCAGATCCTCGGTATAGAGGGCCGAGGCCCGGTCATAGCCGCTGGCGGTGCCGACTGTCCAGCCGCCCGACTCCATGGCGTTGATGATGTCCTGCTGGAACTGGGTTTCGCGGCTGTCGGCCATGTCATCCTCGTTGTTGATCGGGTTCAGGATACGGCGGGGCATCCTCGCCCACCAGAACAGGCTTTCCGTCTTCCCAGAACACGGCATACTCCCCAAGCCGTCGCTTGCGTTCCAGGGCCTCCGCAACCGCAGACCGAAGGCTGTCGAGCATTTCCTGAGTATCGGGTGGCAGTTGGGTCACGACTGTGCCTCTTGGGCAAGCAGTGCCTTGGCAGGGGCGGCAGCTGCATTGTCGGGTGGCCGCCAGTCGCGCACGTCGATCTTGCCGGTGACGGCGGCGGAGATGAGGGCGGAGCGGCGTTCCCCTAGAAGCTTTGCTGACTTCTCAGCTTCTGCAATCAGAGACAAATATATAGCATCTTCACTCTTCATCTTTTCTAATATTTTTCCCTGCTCATGCAGTGGCGGTAACGCTACTGGCATTTTTGCAAACCTAGTTATATATATGTGCTTAATAGTCGTCCCGCCAGCCTCGAAAATCATTTGAGACTGGTAGCATGACGCCTGTAATAACGCACATAAGTAATCAGGATCAGCCACGCAAGCAGTTCTTATAAGTGCTACTGATTGGTTAATGCATGCAGGCCGGCCATCATGCACAGCTACACGACCTAAGGTCCCATCTTTCGTAAGCAGCAAGTCACCACGTCGAGGACGGCTCTTATCTGTGAGAAGCTTTTTAAACGCAAACTCTGAGGTACTCCGTGCTGTGTCATAAAAAATCTCACCCCAGCCAATGTCGTTGGCTGTGAGCATTTTTGGCCCGTCATCCTCTGTAGGCATAGGGTTTGTGAAGCCATAAGTTAGCTCGGAGGTGATCCAGCCGATACGTGTGAGTTCCCAATGCGCCGGCACCTCCCCCAGCCACTCCACCCCGGAGTCCTTCATCGGCACATCGGGATCAAGCCCCTTGGTGACGGCATGGGAGATCACCGCCTGGCGCTTCTCCTTGAGCAGTTCGATCAGGCGCTGCTGCTCCTCCACCAAGGCGTCGATGCGGGCGGTTTCGTAGTCGAGGAAGGCGGCGATGGTGGCCTGCTCGGTCAGTGGTGGCCAAGCAATCGTGAAATCTCTGGCAAAATCATCCGGCACCCGTTTCTGTCCGCCAGCCCCATACATGCGTGCCTCGCCAAGAAGTCGAAAAGGCCCTGAATGGACAACACGAAAAAGGAATTCGCCGGTTGAGCATTTCGGTTTTGGCCGAAGAACAGTCAATTCCGTGGTGGCGAAGCCAATACCCGACTCCAGCCCTTCCATCAAAGCGGCTTTACCGTTCTCAAAGCAAGGCGTGATCTTGGCGAAAGTGACGTCACCATCACGAACATAGGTATATCCGTCGATAACTTCTTCCAGTGGACGCACATGTTTTAAGTCAAGCGTACCGTCTTCCCCCACCGATTCCATGGGGATAAAACTGACTTTCTTATTGCCCGCTAATGATCGTGCTTCGGATTTTGACGGATTGATATCTGCTACGTACCGAATCCGCCTAACTGACCAATGCGCCGGCACTTCCCCCAACCAATCCACCCCGGAATCCTTGTACTCGGGATATTTCGGAAAACTCATTTTCGATGCTCTACAGATGAGACAGCAGGACAACTACTTGCCCGGCTGCAAATGTGCCCATGCCTCATCCTCTTCGGCTTTGGACCAATCCTCGGCCAGGGCGGCTTCGGCCAGCAGGGTCGCCTCATCGGCAGGCGGGGTGAGCAGAGTCAACAGGCCCCTGCCCGCCGGAAGTCGGGGCATCGGCTCCAGCGGTTGAATGTGGCCTTGGCTGTCGATTTCCACTTCAATCGTATGCAGCATGGATATCTCCTGAATTCCTGCGCGGGCAGGTTACCGGAAAGAAGTGATCCCCCGATTTGAGCGTCTCCAGAGCAGACTGCGGGATAGGCTTGGGGGTGTTGTGGTGTTTGTACCCGGGATATCTCGGAAAGCTCATTTGGCGTTACGCTCCAGCTCATGCAGCGCGGCTCGGGTCAGGAAGGCCGATCGGCTCTTGATGCCGTGCAGGCTCACATATTGATCGATCTGTTTCACCACACGGCCAGGCAGGGTGACGTTGACCTTTTCCGTCTTGCCCAGATAGGGGGTGATGTCGATCTCGACCAACCCCCATCCCCAGCCGGCGAACTCGGGGTTCTGGCGGTGCTCGGTGATATTCCCGGGCATGGGAATCGCCTTCCCCGCCGAGGCGAGTTCTTCCAACTGGATATGCGCGACTTCGACGGCCATCTCATAGGCCTGCTCTACAGTATCGCCGGCGGTGATCGCACCGGGAATATCCGGGAACACGATGCCGGTGGCGGTGTGCTCGTCACCCCATTCGATGGCGATGGGATACTGCATACTCTCTCTCCTGCACAGGGGAAACCTGGACGCGAGGCTACTTCAGCCCCGCTTGCTTCAGGATGCTGTTGACGGTGCCGATGGGCAGGTCTTTCTTCGGGTGTGGCACTGGAATCGATCCGGGCCTGGTTGGATGCTTGAAGACGTGATGACTGCCCTTGATACGGTCGAGATACCAGCCGTCAGCTTCCAGTGCCTTGATCAGGTCTCTGCTCTGCACCGCCATGCTCCTTTCCCAACACTACCATGTAAACATGCCTCTGGGGTTATGTTCCCTCAACGAAATGACAACCCATGGCTCACGCCGACAGCGCCTCAATCATCCGCTTGATCCGATCCGTGCAAGCCTTCAGGTCCGCGTCAATCTCTTCCAGCGGGCGGGGCGGGGTGAACGTGTAAAAATGCCGGTTGAAGGGGATCTCAAAGCCGACAATGCCGATCTCCCCGTCCAACGGGTCGCGCTTGCCCTCGTCAATCCAGGCATCGGGGACGTGGGGCTTCACCTCCCGCTCGAAGTAGTCGAACACGGATTCCCCCAGGGGCACGTTCTCATTGTCCCGCAGGCTGGTGTCCGGCTCCGGATTGCCCTGGTTGTCGGTGCAGATGCTCCCCTCGGGGTCGCGCTCGGACAGGGCGCCCAGGATGGCCTTCATCACGGGGGCGCCCAGTTTCAGGTCCAGGGCCTTCAGTGCCGCCTTGAGATCCTTGAGGAAAGCATCGCGGTTGGTGTAGACCCGTTCGGCATCCAGCCGCTCGCAGGCGGCCTGGATACCCAGGCGGGTGGTGCCATCGAGCTTCTGGATCGGCTTTTCCTCCAGCAGTCGCTGGATGCGCTCCGGGCTGGCCTGAAAATTCAGCCGCAGCGGACGTTCCACGGTGATGCGCCGGTAGCCGAAGGCCTCCACCGGGAAGATCCGGCTTTCTTCCGCCTCCCCAAAGGCGCCATACAGGCGCACGATCTCGTTGATGTCGCCATCGGCCACATACTGGCGCTTGCTGCCCAGGGACTTGCGCATCTTGCTGGCTCGACCGGTGGCGTTGATCAGTTGCACCTTGCCCCGGCGCTCGGCGGGCTTGTGGTTGGAGAGAATCCACACATAGGTGGCAATGCCGGTGTTGTAGAACATATCGGTGGGCAGGCCGATGATGGCCTCCACCAGGTCGTGCTGCAGCAGGTAGCGGCGGATTTCCGATTCCCCGCTGCCGGCTCCCCCGGTGAACAGGGGTGAACCGTTGAGGATGATGCCGATGCGTGACCCACCCTCCTGGCGGGGGCGCATCTTGCTCACCAGGTGCATCAGGAACAGCAGGGAGCCATCGGACACCCTGGGCAGACCGGGACCGAAGCGCCCATCAAAGCCCTTCTGCGTGTGCTCGTCGGTGATCGCCTTCTGGACCTTCTTCCATTCCACGCCAAAGGGAGGATTGGAGAGCATGATATCGAAGCGTTCGCCCGCCAGCTGGTCGTCGGAAAGGGTGTTGCCCAGTTTGATCTGCTCCACCGCCTGGCCCTTGATGAGCATGTCCGCCTTGCAGATGGCGTAGGACTCCGGGTTGAGTTCCTGGCCATGCAGGGAGACGGTCACCCCCTGACTGACCTGTTGGATGTATTCGTCGCTCTCGGAGAGAAACCCCCCGGTGCCTGCCGTGGGGTCATAGACGGTGATGATCCGGTGGGGTTGCAGCCGGTCTTCCTGGCCGGTGAGGACCAGGGAGGTGGTCAGGTGCACGATGTCCCTGGGGGTGAAGTGCTCCCCGGCGGTTTCGTTGGAGCTTTCCGCGAACTTGCGGATCAGTTCCTCGAACACCAGCCCCATGCCGTAGTTGGAGAGCTGTTGCGGACTCAGGTCGATGGCGGCGAAGCGCTGCACCACCTGGTAGAGCAGGTTGTTGGCGCTCAGTTGCTGGATAAATCCCTCGAACTCCAGGTGCTCGAAGATCTCCCGGGCATCCCGGCTGAACGACTGCACATAGCTCATCAGGTCATCGCCGGTCTGGGTATCGGACAATGTGCCCAGGGTCAGGGGCGAGGCATTGAAAAAGGGCTGATCCGCCGCCCGCAGCAGCAGCTTATCGCGCACCGGGTCGGGTTTGCTCTGGTGTTCCTGGGCGGCGCTGAGCACGTTGGCCCGGGTGGGTTCCAATACACACTCCAGGCGCCGCAGCAGGGTGAAGGGCAGGATGATGCGACCGTACTGGGACTGCTTGAAATCCCCGCGCAGCAGGTCCGCCACGGACCAGATGAAGGCGGCGAGTTGGGTGTGGTTTTCGGTGTTCATGGCACGTTTTCCCAGGGCTTTCCCCGGCAACCTGGGGCCGGTTCAGCAGATGGTGGGAGATTGGCGGGGGGACGATCCATGTGCAATGAGAACTCCTTGGGGGTGGGATACTAGGACCGGCAATGGGTCATGGGACTGTTATGCCATACCAGCATGATTGCATCAACGCGGAACAGCCTCACCCCACCTTCACCCGGTCCTTCCCCCCAGTCTTGGCCACATACAGCGCCCGGTCTGCCCGCAGGAACAGATCCTCGGCCCGCTCTCCCGGTCGCAGGGTCGCCAGGCCGATGCTGACCGTGTGAGTGGCCATGTCCTCGTCCAGGGGGCTGGGCATCCGGGCCACGGCCTGCCGCAGCCGCTCGGCAATCTGCCGCCCGGTGGTGTCATCGGCACCGGGCAGCAGGGCCACGAACTCCTCGCCCCCATAACGGCAGACCGTATCCCCCCGGCGTACCGTGTCGGCCAGTACATGGGCCATGCGGATCAGTACCTGATCCCCCTGCTGATGGCCATGGGTGTCGTTGATCTGCTTGAAGTTGTCAGCGTCGATGATGACCAGGGACAGTGGCGCACTTCTCTGGTGGGCGGTGGCCACGGCTTCCGGCAGCAGGCGTTCCAGATGGCGCCGGTTGTACAGACCGGTGAGGGCATCGGTCTGACTCACCCGTTCCAGATGCATCCCCCGGCGGGCCAGGGCTTCCCGCTCTGCCTGCAAGACCCGGATGCGCCAGGCCAGGGCCAGGGACATCATGATCACCTCCAGGGCCGATCCCACTTGAATGGCGTAGTAGGTCAACGTCGTATTGGGTTGCAGGCCCAGGGCGGCGAGGATGAACAGCAGGGCGCCCAGGATCATCACGGCCCAGGCCAGCAGCAGGTACAGGGCCGGGCGGAACCGGTGGCGCCATAGGCTGCGCACCGTGACACCGATCACCAGGACGATGATCAGCAGCAGGCTCAGGGAGAAGAATAATACGCTGAACGAGGCGTCCATCAGATGCAGGAGGATGCCGATCACCGGCAGCCCCTTGGCCAGAAGCAGCCAGCGGTCCCAGACCGGATCACGCTGGCGGGTGAGCAGGAAACGACGACAGAATCCCAGCACGAACACCGACAGCAGCGCCAGACACAGGAACATGAGCAAATGGGTGGTCTGAGGTGTGACCGTGGGCAGTAATTCCAGGTGCAGCCCTCGCTGGAACAGGAAGTAGCCGGCGGTGGAGAGCACAAAGCCGATGTACCAGGCGTAGTTGGTATCCCGCAGGGTGATCAGCAGGAACAGGTTGTACAGGGCCATGGCCAGGATAATGCCGTGGTAAGCCCCCTGGGCCAGCCATAAGCCGGTGGCCTGGGCCTGATGCCCTTCGTGGGTCTGGATCTCGGCATGGAAACGCAGGCTCTGGATGGTCTCCACCCGCAGCAGGCAGTGGCTGGCCGGGGTATGGGCGGGGATCTGGAATCGATGCCGCCAGGCGGGACGGAGTTGACCCTCCCGATCCACGGCCCGATGCCGAGGGACGGTTTGCCACTGGCCGTCCTGGTCAAGGATGAACAGGGTGACCGACTCGAACAAGGGGTTGTCCAAGGTCAGCAGGCGGGGGCGTGCGTCCAGGTCATCGAGGGCGAAGGCGACCCAGAGGACGCCGGGTTGAATGCCCAGGTTGAAGGAGGTGGCCCGAACCGGCAGGAAATCGGGCTGGCCATCCCTCAGCAGGGACTCGGGCCGGGTATGGCCGGCGTTGTCCAGATACACGTGACTGCCGGGGGCCAGGGCCAAGCGTTCCTCGCCGCTGACCTGAAGCGGAGCAGGCCAGGAGGCCCAGGCCGCAATGGTGGGGCCGGACCAGAAAAGTAGCAGGATGGCGGGGATGATGATCCAGGCCAACGGGAACCAGGATCGGCCACCGGTTCCTGGTGGGGGCGGTGGAATGGTGCAGGCGTGTTGGGGACCGTACCAATGGCCACGATCCATGTGTAGGGGCACTCCGTGTGGTGGAGGGGATGACGTTATTGCTTGTGGGGTAGTTTACCTGCTTTTTTTCACGCGCTCACCCATCGGTCGTCCATGATGGGCCTTTGAGCCAGATCACCGCCGCCGTCCTCCCTTGGGCTTGAACCCCACCGGCTTTCCGGCAATCCACTGGACAAAGGCTCGAACGTCGGGATGGTCCCGCAGGGCTTCCAGGGTGTTGTATTCCCGCTCCAGGGTTTTTTCGTCCAGAACCCGATGGATCTGGCTGTGACAAGGGCGGCAGATCCAGATGACCCGCGTCCGAACCTCCGCCCGGTCGAACAGTCGTTTGTTGCGCCGGTTGTGGTGTCGGGTTTTTGGGATCAGATGATGCCGGGTGAGCACTTCCGCCCGGCCACAGAGTTGGCAAAGGTCTGGCATGAGTTGGGCGCCTTCTAATCCTCCGACTGTAGCCATTCCCGCAACCGGGTCCCGCGTTTGCGGCTCGATGCATTGCGTACCGCCATGGCCACCGCCTTGGGTTGTCCCACCAGGACCACCAGGCGCCGCCCTCGGGTGACGCCGGTGTAAAGCAGATTCCGCAGCAGCATGGGGTAGTGCTGGGTCAGTACCGGGATCACCACAGCCGGATATTCAGACCCCTGGGATTTGTGGATGGTGACCGCATAGCCGGGAACCAGGCCATCCAGTTCGCCGAACCCATACACCACACTGCGGCCCTCGAAACAGACGCTCAGCTCCTGCTCATCCAGATCCAGGGCTTGTCGCCGGAAGGGCTTCACGGATTCAGAAATCCGTGTGGTAGGGGGGAGATGACATTATTGGCTGTGGGGTAGTTTGCACAATTTTTTTATGGTGCGCTCGGCCATGATGGGCCTATCAAGGGTGGTGGCGGAGTCAGTGAGCTGCGCCACGCGCTGCCTGGGCGTGGTAAGAGTCATGAAGGCGCCTAATGCACGGATACAGCGGGCAAAGGCAGGGTAAGCTTGAACGTGGAGCCTACCCCCGGTGTGCTGTCAAGGTCCATTTCCCCGCCGAGCAGATCAATCAGTTCGCGCACAATTGTAAGCCCCAGGCCAAAGCCTTTCTGCTCACCCTCATAGCCACCCCGGTCAAAAGCGTTGAAGATCCGCTCCTGCCGTTCCGGCGAAATCCCCTCTCCGGTGTCACTGACCAGAAAGGTGACCCGATCATCCTGCCCCTGGGCATGAACCTTCAGGTCCACACGGCCCTCCTTCGTGTACTTGATGGCATTACTCACCAGATTGGAGAGCAACTGGTCCAGCTTGGTGGCGTCCCCAGTGACCCACTCTGGCACTGCAGGATCTATAAAAATCTCCAGTGCCAAACCGCGATCCCGGGCCAATTCATGATAATTTTGAAATTGCCACTCAATCGTCTCATGCAGGTTGAAAGTTTCAGCGACTGCATGGCCCCCTCCCGCCTGAAGGCTACTCAATTCCAGGAGCGAGTCCACAAGAGCCAGTAACTTCTTGCCTGCCTGCTGGCAGTGATGCTTGTATTCCCTGCGCTTGCCCTCGGTCAGATCCGTGTCAGCTAGCAGATCCGCGAATCCCATGAGGGTGTTGAGCGGTGTACGCAAGTCATGGTTGACTGCGTTCATGAAGTGGGTTCTGGTTTCAAGCGCCTCGGCCAACACCCGCTCTGCCCGCTTCTGATCACTGATATCGAAGGAAACACCCAGGGCGGCCACCATCTTGCCCTGAGCATCACACACCGGGTGGACGGTCAAGCAAGCCGTAAAGGTGCTGCCATCACGACGCAGCAGCTCGGTCTCAACCCGGATGGGTAGGTCTTCATTCGTTGCGTCCACAGGGTCTTGAGTGTGGAGCATGGAGACATGTTGGCCGAGTAGCGCCTCACGCGAATAGCCAAACAGGGCCACCGTGCCAGGACTGACTTCCTGGATAATCAAGTCCAGATCGACCTTGATCAGGCTAACCGAGGTGGCCGCGGCAAAGATCCCCTCCAGTTCGCTTTGTCTTCTCTGGAGTTCCCTGCGCAATTGCTGCTCGGCAGCCTCCGCACGATGGCGCTCGGTGATATCCACCCCCACGGATTGGAAGTGGGTCAGCGTGCCGTGTTCATCAAAAAAAGCTCGATTGGTCCATAGCACCCAGAATGACTGGCCATCTTGGGTCGGGATGCTGTTTTCGAAGCTGCTCACCGGGTTCTCAGGTGTGAAGCCTGCCAGATGCGCCTGCGCACGTTCGCGCTGCTCCGCGGGCAAAAAGTCCAGCCAGCGCTTGCCGCACACTGCTTCAGGCTGGATGCCCATGTAATGGGCGAAGGTGCGATTGGCAAAGATGATGGTGCTATCGGGCAGGTAGCGCTCGATCAGTAGTGATTGGTTTTCAATCAGATCCTGGTAACTGAATTCGTGCTCAGCCAGTTGGCGCAGGAGGACGCGCTGTTCGCTCATATCCCGCAGCGCCCCCCGCACGGTGACCGGCTTGCCCGCCGAATCAAAGCCAGATAGCTCATAGGTCATGGGTGACCAGATCAAGTCACCCGTGGCTGGATGGGTCACCCAGTGACCGATAGGACCGATACGCTCTGTCTGTTCGAGGCGATGCAACGCCACCTCTTGCGCCTTTCCTTGCTCCACCTGATCGGTGACATCCTCTTCCATGCCCACCATGATCAGGGGCTGTCCCTGAGCATCGCGCTCAAAGCGCCCGCGCGAGCGCAGATAACGTGTGGAGCCATCAACATGGCGAATTCGATAGCCCCAATCCCATGGCTCACCGGGGTTTGCCAGCGCCTGCTGGATGTTTTGCTCCAGCAGATCGCGATCCTCGGGATGGACATGCGCCTCACGAAGCGCTCGGATATCAGACAGGGCAGGGCCGTCCTTGGCATGACCATAGAGCGTGCGCAGACATGGATCGGCCTGGGTTTGCCCGGAGCGCAGGTTCTGCTGCCAAAACGCAAAAATCGCTCGAACGGCACAGCCCTGTTCGGTACTCGCCAGGGAGGAATCATGCAAAGATTTCATCAATCCCTCCGCAAGGAAATCCGCGCTTTCAATCGCGGGAGGAATGGCGGGGTGGCTGCGGTATCACAACTTTCGTTATAGATGTTATACCCTAACTAACTATACATTTTATGCCAGAGTCACCCCCTGCGAAGCTTGCCCATCCCGAAATGTACAATCTTCTCGGATAAAGCCTGCAGGGGCAGACTACGGTCCACCGCCTGCATCCTCACGGCTTCACGGGGCATGCCATAGACCACACTCGTAGCCTCGTCCTGAGCCAGGGTCAACGCACCAGCCTCACGCATCTCCCTAAGCCCCCGCGCACCGTCATCCCCCATTCCCGTCATGATGATCCCCAGGGCATTGCCCCCCGCACAGCGAGCCACGGAACGGAACAGCACATCGACCGAAGGGCGATGCCGGTTGACCGCCGGCCCCTGTTCTACCTTGACCTGGTACTGTGCGCCACTTCGATGCACCAGCAGGTGAAATCCACCCGGCGCAATCAGGGCCAGTCCCGGCAGCACCCGGTCACCATTCCGTGCTTCCCTGACCTCGATGTTACAAAGTCCATCCAGCCGGTCGGAAAATGCCGCCGTGAATTTCTCCGGCATGTGCTGCACGATCACCAGTCCGGGACAGGTGCGAGGCAGCCGGGTGAGCAGGACTTCAAGCGCCTGGGTTCCGCCCGTGGAAGTCCCCACGGCAACGATTTTGTCGGTGGTCTGATGCAGGGTCACCTTGTCTGGCGCAGCCACCACCGCATCTGCGGAAAATTTTGGGGGCACAGACTCCTGCCGGAGGATCATCCTGGAACGTGCATGGGCAGCCGCCCGTACAGAGCGAATCAGGTCATCCTGCGCCTCCTGCAGAAACCGCTTCACACCCAGGGTGGGCTTGGCAACGACCTCGACGGCCCCGGCAGACATGGCCTGCAGGGTGGTACTGGCCCCCTTTTCGGTGAGCGTGGAACAGATCACCACCGGCGTGGGGCGCTCCGCCATCAGCTTTTTCAAGAACGTAATGCCATCCATGCGAGGCATTTCCACATCCAGCACCAACACATCCGGCCAGTCGCGATTCATCTTCTGAAGGGCAAACAGTGGATCGGCGGCAGTCCCGATCACCTGGATATCCGGCGCCGTGGACAGCACCTCGGACAGCACTTGACGGACTGTGGCTGAGTCATCCACGAGCATGACACGGATCTTTTTCATGGATTTTTTTCCATAACCGGAACCTGTGCAGCCTCCGGCAAGGGAAGGTGTTTGAGCCAGACATCACCGGTGCGAATGTCAAACACCAATTGCCGGTGCCCCGCACCTCCAGAATGCTCTGCTTTCAGGCTCAAGCCATACTGGGCAAGCAGAGCCTTGCCCTTGATGACATTTTCTGTGTATACGCGTGTTCCCTCCCTGCACTGCCCCGTGCGTTCGTCCACAAACATGCAACCGCCACCAAAGAGCTTTGCCTCAAGTTCGTTGTGTGGACAACCAGCCTTCTGCATGGATTCAATCAGCACTTTGATGGCCTGATCTGCGAAGCGGGTTTCCTGATCCTGTCGATACACCAGAGATGAGGCGATGACGTAATGGCACATGCCGCCGATTTTTTTAACGGGATGCCAGAGTGTTACCGAAACACAGGAACCCAGCACGGTACGCAGACGGATATTGGCATCTCCAATTCTCACATCACCCGGACCCAGGAAAATATCCTGAACTGCATCATCCTGGTTCATCATGCTGCGGCCTCTTTACGGTACACTGCGGGAGCCTGCTGAACCAGATCATGCTGAATGCCATTTAAACTTTCAGAGTGACTGACAAAAAACCAGCCGCCGGGATTAAGCCGCTTCAAAACACGGGACACCACCTTCTGCTTGGTGGCCATTTCAAAATAAATCAGGACATTCCTTAAAAAAATGATGTCGAACCCACCCAAATCTGGAAGATAATCATTCAGATTTAAACGCATGAAAAAGACTTTATTCCGCAACGAAGCATCAACCAACAATTGACCGGAATGAGAGCCGATTCCCTTCAAACAATACCGCTTTAGATAGGCTTGTGGGATGCCTTCGATCCGTGACATTTCATAAAGTCCCAGACGAGCCTTGTCCAGGATGCTGGAATTGATATCGGAGCCAAGGATCTCCCATTCCATAGTGCCGAGCACATCGTCACAGACCATGGCGAGACTATAGGCCTCCTCACCACTGGAAGATGCAGCACTCCAGATTCTCAACGGGTTGGAATATCCACGAAGATGCTTTATCTTGTATTCGGGCAAAACCCGCTCTCGAAGTAATTCAAAATGCCTGGGCTCCCTGAAAAAATAAGTTTCATTGGTTGTTAGGAGATTGATGGCAATCTGAAGTTCAGGTGGGTGAGTTTTAAGCAGTTTGTAGTATTCACTGAAGTTTCCGAATTTCCCTCACGCTGCGAGCGCCAGTAGCCGTGAGATCAGGGTATTTTGTGGTGATTTTGGCGAATCCGGGCAACGGATACC
>NZ_FOFO01000019.1 GCF_900110965.1 Ectothiorhodospira magna | reverse complement strand
AGCACAAGCTCTCTCGACAGATCGTTGACGACAACCAAGCGGTGATCGTCGAGACGCTGAAGGTCGGCAACATGATGAAGAACGCCAGGCTCGCCAAGCACATCGGCGATGCGTCCTGGTATGCCTTGACCACCAAGCTGGACTACAAGGCCAGGGAGCAGGGCAAGCATCTGGTCAAGATCGACCCGTGGTTTGCCAGCTCCAAAACCTGCCATGTCTGCCAGCACAAGAGGGACGCCATGCCGTTGAACGTCCGGTCGTGGGAATGCCCGACCTGCCACACACAACATGACAGGGATATCAACGCGGCGCTGAACATCAAGCATCAAGGCATAGTAAAGTTGAAGGCGGAAGGGCTGTCCGTCTCTGCCCATGGAGGCTTGCGTAAGTCCGGCACATCGCCGGCTGCTGCCTGAGAAGTGGGAAGCCTCGCCCGTGGCGCGTCAGCGCTTAGGGCGGGGAGCAGTCACACATGGGGCGTGGTCCGCACCCGTGGCCCCCCAAGATTGGAGGACATACCGTGGAAGCCTCAACGTTCAAGATGTTTGAAGGCCTGCTGATCATCGGCGCAGTGGTGGCGTTTGCCATCTGGCAATTTGGTTCCCTGCGTCGGGATCGGGAGGAACGGGACCGGCGCCGGGCCGAGGAGCAGAAGACATCCAACCACTCAAAACATGACTGACGGGGAACCGAATTCATGAAAATCCTCATCACCGGGGGCACTGGCTTTGTGGGCGCCCAATTGATCCGACGCCTGGTTGCCCAGGATTGTGAATGTGTGGTGCTCACCCGCAATACGGCGAAGGCCCGGCGCAAGCTGGGTACCATGGGCTGTCAATTTATTTCATGGGATACCCGTTCACCCATCCCCAAAGAGGCCTTCGAGGGGGTGGACGGCGCGGTGAATCTGGTGGGTGAAAGTCTGGCCAGTCGTCGTTGGAGTGCCGAGCAGAAAAAACGCATTTTCGATTCCCGCATCGAACCTACCCGGCATCTGGTGGAAGGCCTCAATGAACATGCCCCCCAGTGCAAGGTGCTGGTTTCTGCCTCTGCCATCGGCTATTACCCGGTGAATCTGCCGGATCGTCTGACCGAGGACAGCGAGCCTGGTGACGGATTTCTGCCGGATATCTGCCGCCAGTGGGAAGAGGAGGCCACCCACCTCAACCCCCGAAGTCGGGTGGTGATTTTGCGTTTTGGTGTGGTATTGGGGCGGGATGGTGGCGTGATTGGCAAGTTGTTGCCGGTGTTCAAGATGGGGCTGGGCGGTCCCGTCTCCGATGGCAGCCAGATGATGAGCTGGATTCATCTGGAGGATGTCATCGGTGTCACCCTCCGCGCCCTGATCGATGATGCCATGTTCGGCGTCTACAATGCAGTGGCCCCGGAGCCGGTGACCAACCGGGCGTTCTCCAAGTCCCTGGGTCATGCCCTGGGGCGCCCCGCAGTGTTAACGGCCCCGGCCTTCATGCTGCGCACGGCCATGGGCGAAATGTCCACGGTGGTGCTGGATTCTCAAACCATCTCTGGTGACAAGCTGCTGGAGGCGGGATACGAGTTCCTGTATCCAGATATCGACCAGGCCATGCACGAGATTGCGTCCGGATGATCATTCGCCACTGGGATCCCATGGCGGTCCTGATTCTGGGATTGCCTGTTGTTGCACTGATAGCCTACGGCAGTTTTTTCGCCAGGGAATTTACCACAGGCTACGCGCCTCCCCTGGCCAGTCTTGCGGTCCTGCTGGTGCTGGTGGGGATGCTGGTGGTCACCCTGTGGCGGCTGTCCCCCTTTTCCGTTTATCGTTTCCAGCATTCCCCGGCCCGGGTTGATATCCAGCATTGGCGGCCCTTTGGCCGTAGCCAGCATCGGGAATATGATCTGGCCAATGTGGAACGGATCAGCATCGAGCGCTACCCCTTTCACCGGGGTCATCGCTATGTGGTCTGTCTGAACCTGCGGGACGGACGCAAGATCATCGACGGTATGCCCGACGCGGCATCGCCCCAACCCATCCATGATTTTGCGGTGCGGGTGGCCCGGTTCTATGGCTTGGCGGAAGGTCCGCCACCGGATGGGACATAGCCGCCAGTCGGGATACCGTGATACAGCCTCGCTCCCGAAAACGGGAGCGAGGCATTGGGGCGTCGTCCGGCGGGGTTTCACCCTTCTACAACGGGGATCTTGCCGATGCGGCCACGCCATTCCTTGGGTCCGGTTTCATGGACCGAGGTGCCCCGGCTGTCCACCGCCACGGTGACGGGCATATCCTTGACCTCGAACTCGTAGATGGCTTCCATGCCCAGATCCTCGAAGGCCACCACGCGGGCGGCCTGGATGGCCTTGGAAACCAGGTAGGCGGCGCCGCCCACGGCCATGAGATAGACCGCCTGATTGTCCTTGATGGCCGCGATGGCCGCCGGACCCCGTTCTGCCTTGCCCACCATGCCCAGCAGGCCGGTCTGTTCCAGCATCTGGCGGGTGAACTTGTCCATGCGGGTGGCGGTGGTGGGGCCGGCTGGACCCATGACCTCATCCCGCACCGGGTCCACCGGACCCACGTAGTAGATGAAGCGGCCAGCAAAATCCACCGGCAGTGACTTGCCCTCGTCCAGCATCCGGGTGAGCCGCTGGTGGGCCGCATCCCGGCCAGTGAGCAGACGACCATTCAGCAGCAGTACATCCCCCGGCTGCCAACTGGCCACATCTTCCTGGGTGACGGTGTCCAGGTCCACCCGCTTGCCCTTGGAGGCGTCGTAGTCCAGTTGGGGCCAGTCTTCCAGGGAAGGTGGCGTCAGGACCGCCGGGCCGCTGCCATCCAGGTGGAAATGCACATGGCGGGTGGCGGCACAGTTGGGGATCATGGCCACCGGCAGAGAGGCCGCATGGGTGGGGTAATCCAGGATCTTCACGTCCAGCACCGTGGTCAGGCCCCCCAGCCCCTGAGCGCCGATGCCCAGGGCATTGACCTTCTCGTACAGTTCCAGGCGCAGTGCTTCCACCCGATTTTGCGGGCCGCGGGCGATCAGTTCATGGATGTCCACCGGGGCCATGAGGGATTCCTTGGCCAGTAGCATGGCCTTTTCCGGGGTACCACCGATGCCCAGTCCCAGAATGCCCGGCGGGCACCAGCCTGCGCCCATGGTGGGCACGGTCTTGAGCACCCAGTCGACAATGGAATCGGAGGGGTTGAGCATGGCCAGCTTGGACTTATTCTCGGAACCGCCACCCTTGGCGGCACAGATCACTTCCACGTGATCTCCCGGCACGATCTCCATGTGCACCACCGCCGGGGTGTTGTCGCGGGAGTTTTTGCGTTCGCCGGCCGGATCCAGCAGCACCGAGGCCCGCAGGGTGTTGTCCGGATGCTGGTAGGCCCGTCTGACCCCTTCATCCACCATGGCCTGCAGGCTCATGTCCGCTTCCCAGCGCACGTCCATGCCCACCTTGAGAAAGACCAGAGCAATGCCGGTATCCTGACAGATGGGGCGATGGCCTTCGGCACACAGGCGGGAGTTCACCAGGATCTGGGCCATGGCATCCCGGGCTGCCGGGGACTGCTCCCTTTCGTAGGCGGCGGTCAGGGCCTGGATATAATCCTGGGGATGGTAGTAGCTGATGAACTGGAAGGCATCGGCGATGCTCTGGATCAGGTCTTCCTGGCGGATGACGGACATGGAGAACTCCGGCAAATGTCTGCATTGAGGCGGCCAATCTTATCCCGATGTGGTTCCCGCGTCATGTCTTGCCGTCGGATGGCATGTTTCGGCTATCGTGACTGCTCCCCACAGGGCGCGTGTCCAATTCGCCCTCATCTGCTGTATTGTGGGAACATCAATTGTGACGTCTCCATTTCCAAGGATCTCTGACCACCTCCATGTGCGGCATCTGTGGCGAACTGAATTTCAACGAATCCCTTCCCCATCTTGAGTCCCTTCGGCGCATGCTGGACCGGTTGCGTCGCCGTGGCCCGGATCACGAGGGCAGTTATTCCGACGGCCCCCTGGCCATGGGGCATCGCCGCCTGTCCATCCTGGATCTGTCCGACCGGGCCAATCAGCCCATGCTGGACCCCGAGCTGGGGCTGGCGGTGGTGTTCAATGGCACCATCTACAACTTCCGTGAGTTGCGTCGTGAACTGGAAGATCGCTACCGGTTCTTTTCCAGCGGCGATACGGAGGTGATTCTCAAGGCCTACCATGCCTGGGGCGAGGACTGCGTCAAGCGCTTTCACGGCATGTTTGCCTTTGCGATCTGGGATCTGCGTCGGCGGCGCCTGTTCATGGCCCGGGACCGCATGGGCATCAAGCCCCTTTACTACAATCACACCGACCGGCGCCTGCGTTTTGCCTCCAATATCCAGGCCCTGCTGGCGGCGGGAGAGGTGGATACGGACATCGACCCGGTGGCCCTGCATCATCACTTCACCCTGCATGGGGTGGTGCCCGCCCCCCGCACTCTGTTCAAGGGCATAAGAAAACTGCAGCCCGGTCATACCCTCACCGTGGAGCAGGATGGCCGTACCCGGCTGCAACGCTACTGGCAACTGGAGGCCACCCGCTCCAGCCGGGAGTTGACCCCGGAGGCATGGACCGAAGCTGTCCATGATGCCCTGCGGCGCGCCGTCAAGAAGCGTCTGGAGATTTCCGACGTGCCGGTGGGGGTGCTGCTCTCCGGCGGCCTGGATTCCAGTCTGCTGGTGGCCCTGCTGGCGGAGTCGGGGGCGACGGGACTGAAGACCTTCACCGTGGGGTTTGAGGATCAGCCCGAGGAGAAGGGCAGTGAATTCGAGTTTTCCGACCCGGTGGCCGAGCGCTATGCCACCGAGCATCATCGCTTCCATGTGCCCAATGACCAGGTGCTGGCCCGTCTGCCCGAGGCGGTGGACCAGATGGCCGAGCCCATGGTGGGGCAGGATGCGGTGGCCTTCTACCTGCTGTCGGAGCAGGTGTCCCGGCACGTGAAGGTGGTGCAGTCGGGGCAGGGGGCCGATGAGGTTTTTGCCGGGTATTTCTGGTATCCACGCATGGCGGCGGAGACGGAAGGGAGCCGGGTGGAACGCTTCCGCCGGCATTATTTCGACCGGGACCAGAGCGAGTTTGCCCGCATGGTGAATCCGGCCCTGGTGGGAGAGGATCATACGGCCCTTTTGATCGAGGCAGCCCTGAACGAGCCGGGCGCGGACACCTTCCTGGATGCGGTGCTGCGTCTGGACGTCACTACTTTGGTGGTGGATGATCCGGTCAAGCGGGTGGACAACATGACCATGGCCTGGGGGCTGGAGGCCCGGGTGCCGTTCCTGGATCATGAACTGGTGGAACTGGCAGCCCGCATGCCGCCGGCGCTGAAGCTGGCCCAGGGGGGCAAGGGGGTGCTCAAGCAAATCGCCCGGGGGCTGTTGCCGGATATGGTCATCGACCGCCCCAAGGGCTATTTCCCGTTACCGGCCCTCAAATACGTGCGCGGGGAGTTTCTGGACTTCATGAAGGATATCCTCAATTCCCGGACCTGCCGGGAACGGGGACTGTATCAACGGGCCTATGTGGAGACCCTGCTCAAGGCCCCGGAGCAGCATCTGACCCGCATCCAGGGCAGCAAGCTCTGGCATCTGGCCCTGCTGGAATTCTGGTTGCAGCGTCAGGGGATCCACGCCGGCTAGGCGCCGGCGCCTGGAACAGCCCCATGGTCATGGGCTGATGCCCAAATTTGCCCCGATGGGGCTTTTCATCAACAGGAGGTCAAACGAAGTGGACGCTCTGGATCGTATCAGACAGCAGGTGGAGGAAAACCCCGTCATCATTTACATGAAGGGGACGCCCCAGTTCCCCATGTGCGGCTTCTCCAACCGGGCCGCCACCGCGCTCAAGGCCTGCGGGGCGCCCTTTGCCTATGTGAATGTGCTGGCGGATCAGGAGATCATGCAGACATTGCCCGACTTTGCCGACTGGCCCACATTTCCGCAGATTTATATCAAAGGCGAGTTGATCGGTGGCTGCGATATTACCCTGGAGATGTTTGAGTCCGGGGAACTGCAGCAAAAGGTTTCCGAAGCCACTGACGCTTGATTTGTTTTAACCAGACGGTATCTGCCGATTCCAGCGGTTCATCACATCGCAGAAGATATCGGCCGTCTTTTCCGCATCGTAGGTGGCGGAATGGGCTTCCGCGTTGTCCCAGGGCAGGCCGGCCTCCCTCACCGCCTTGGCCAGCACGGTCTGCCCGTAGGCCAGTGCCGACAGGGTGACGGTGTCCAGGTTGCTGAAGGGGTGAAAGGGATTTCGCTTCACCTGGGCCCGCTCCGCGGTGGCGTTGACAAAGGCCAGGTCAAAGCCGGCGTTGTGCCCCACCAGGATGGCCCGGGTACAGTGATTGCGCTTGATGTCCTGGCGGACCTCGCGAAACACCCGTTGCAGGGCCTCGTCCTCGGGCAGGGCGATCCGCAGGGGGTGCCAGGGGTTGATCCCGTTCACTTCCAGGGATTTGGGATCCATGTTGGCCCCCTCGAAGGGCTGGACATGGCAGGACAGGGTCCGGTCCCGCTGGATGAAGCCGTCCTTGTCCATGCGCAGGAACACGGCGGCGATCTGCAGCAGGGCGTCGGTTTTGGGATTGAAGCCGCCGGTTTCAACATCCACCACCACGGGCAGAAAACCACGGAAACGATTGCCCATGGGGCGGAAGTTCAGTTCGTCTGTCATGGCCGCTAGATTACCAGCTTCCAGTCCAGCGTGCCGCCGGCCCGCATGGGCACCACCGTGGCATCCGCGAAGGGGTAGGCCTCCGGCACGGTCCAGGTTTCCCGCCGCAGGGTGATGACGTCATCGTTCACCGGCAGGCCATGGAAGGCGGGGCCGAACAGGCTGGCAAACCCTTCCAGCTTGTCCAGGGCGCCGGCCTGCTCGAAGGCTTCGGCATAGAGTTCGATGGCGGCCGGGGCGCTGAAGATGCCGGCGCAGCCGCAGGCGGATTCCTTGGCGCCCTTGGGATGGGGTGCACTGTCGGTGCCCAGAAAGAAGCGGGGATGGCCCTCCGCCAGAGTGGCCATGATGGCCGCCCGGTGGGTTTCCCGCTTGAGTACCGGCAGACAGTAATGGTGGGGCCGCAGACCGCCCTGGAACAGGGTATTGCGGTTCATGAGGATGTGCTGGGGGGTGACCGTGGCAGCCACCCGCTCCGGCCCCTGGCGCACGAAGTCCACCGCCTGGGCCGTGGTGATATGTTCCAGGACCACCTTCAGGCCCTGGAAGCGCTCCACCAGCGGTGCCAGCACCTGCTCGATGAACACCGCTTCCCGGTCGAACACGTCCACCCCTGGGTCCGTGGCCTCGCCGTGGATCATCAGCGGCAGCCCCAGATCCTGCATCGCCTGCAGGGTGGGGTAGGTGTGGCGGATATCGGTCACGCCGGCATCGGAATGGGTGGTGGCACCGGCTGGATAGAGCTTTGCACCGAAGATGATCCCGCTGTCCACCGCCTTTTTGATCTCTTCCGGCGAGGTCTTGTCGGTGAGATAAATTGTCATCAATGGTTCAAATGACATGCCCGCCGGCACCGCATCGAGAATGCGCTGGCGATAGGCAATGGCCTGCTCCACATTCACGATCGGCGGCTTGAGATTGGGCATGATGATGGCGCGGCCAAAACATCGGGCAGTATGTGGCACTGCACTATCAAGGGCGCTCCCGTCCCGCACATGCAAATGCCAGTCATCGGGGCGTCTGATACGCAGTTCCTGGATTGTCGTCATTGGGTCGCTGTGTCCTGTTTTTATTGCACAAATGTGTTGCAGTGAAGCATGAAAAGCGGTGTTCCCATTCCTTGACCTGCCGGCATAAAAGCTAGAACATGATTAAACCAACGGCAGGGTCCGACGGTGAATTGACCGCTGGATGTGAACCGAATTGCCGCGTTTCAGGTCGAGATTTGATAGGGACATAAAAATAATAAAAGTCCGTTCCGAATGATATCAGCAAGTACCCCGTTTTGTCTGAACCACATCCCCATGGGGTGCGCCCCTGCGCGCCCGTTACCCAGGGGGACTGGATGGAGAAAAAGTGATGACCGCGCAGCCGCAACGCCAGGATCTGGATACCCAGGAAACCCATGAATGGCTCGATGCCCTGGAGGCGGTGATCCAGGCCGATGGCCCGGAACGAGCCCATTATCTGCTGGAACGGCTGGTGGATCAGGCTCGACGCTCCGGTGCCTTTTTGCCCTATTCCGCCAATACCGCCTACGTGAACACCATTCCGCCCCATCTGGAACCGGAATTTCCCGGTGACGCGGAACTGGAGCACCGGATCCGTTCCTACATCCGCTGGAATGCCCTGATGATGGTGGTCAAGGCCAATCGTATCAGCACCGAGCTGGGTGGGCATATTGCCAGTTTCGCTTCCGCCGCCACCCTCTATGACGTGGGCTTCAATCACTTCTGGCGCGCCCCCTCCCATGCCCATGGCGGTGATCTGCTGTTTGTTCAGGGCCATTCCGCCCCCGGCATCTACGCCCGTTCCTACCTGGAAGGGCGCCTGACCGAAGCCCAGCTGGATCGCTTCCGTCAGGAAGTGGGCGGCGGCGGACTGTCGTCCTATCCCCACCCCTGGCTGATGCCCGATTACTGGCAGTTTCCCACCGTCAGCATGGGGCTTGGCCCCATGGCCGCCATCATGCAGGCCCGTTTCATGAAGTACATGAACGACCGGGAACTGGCCAGCAGCCAGGATCGTAAAATCTGGTGTTTTCTGGGGGATGGGGAAACCGATGAACCGGAAAGTCTGGGGGCCATCTCCCTGGCGGCCCGGGAAAGGCTGGACAACCTGATCTTCGTGGTCAACTGCAACCTGCAGCGTCTGGACGGGCCGGTGCGGGGCAATGGCAAGATCGTGCAGGAACTGGAGGCCATGTTCCGGGGCGCCGGATGGAATGTGCTCAAGGTGCTCTGGGGCAGCTACTGGGATCCGTTGCTGGCCAAGGACACCAAGGGCCTGCTCAAGCAGCGCATGATGGAGGCGGTGGACGGGGATTATCAGAATTACAAGGCCAAGGACGGCGCCTATGTGCGGGAGCATTTCTTCGGCAAATATCCCGAACTCAAGGCCATGGTGGCCAACATGTCCGATGACGACGTCTGGCGTCTGAACCGGGGTGGGCATGATCCCTTCAAGGTCTTTGCCGCCTACCACGCGGCGGTCAACCACGTCGGCCAGCCCACCGTGATCCTGGCCCAGACGGTGAAAGGCTACGGCATGGGGTCCGCCGGCGAGGGGCAGATGCGCGCCCATCAGCAAAAGAAGCTGGGCATGGACGAACTCAAGACCTTCCGCAGCCGCTTCAGCATCTCCCTCACCGATGAACAGGTGGAACGGATGGAGTACATCAAGCCACCGGAGGATGCCCCGGAAATGCGCTACATGCATGAGCGGCGCAAGGCCCTGGGCGGTTTTCTGCCGGTGCGCAAGTCCTCGGTGGCGCCCCTGGAGATCCCGGACCTTTCCTTGTTCGATGGCGCTTTGGAGTCCTCCGGGGAACGGGAGCTGTCCACCACCATGGCCTTGGTACGCATGCTCACCCAGCTGACCCGGGACAAGAAGGTGGGGCGCCATATTGTTCCCATCGTACCGGACGAAGCACGGACCTTCGGCATGGAAGGACTGTTCCGGCAGCTGGGGATCTACTCCTCCGTGGGGCAGCTCTACACGCCCCAGGACAAGGATCAGGTGATGTTCTACAAGGAGGACAAAAAGGGACAGATTCTTGAGGAGGGCATCAACGAAGCCGGTGCCATGTCCTCCTGGCTGGCAGCGGCCACGGCCTACAGTGTCCACGGGGTGAGCATGATCCCCTTTTACATTTTTTATTCCATGTTTGGTTTTCAGCGGGTGGGGGATTTGATCTGGGCCGCCGGTGACATGCGGGCCAGAGGCTTTTTGATCGGGGGCACCGCTGGCCGTACCACGCTTTCCGGCGAAGGGTTGCAGCATCAGGATGGCCACAGTCACCTGATGGCGGCCAACGTGCCCAACTGCATCAGTTACGACCCCACTTTTGCCTATGAACTGGCGGTGATCCTCCATGACGGCCTGCGCCGCATGTACGTCGATCAGGACAGTGTTTTCTATTACATCACCGTGATGAACGAGAACTACCCCCAGCCGGCCATGCCGGAAGGGGCACGGGAGGGGATTTGCAAGGGGTTGTACCTGCTCCGGGAAGGCGGATCGGGGGAGCCGAGGGTCCAGCTCATGGGGTCGGGCACCCTCCTGCGGGAGGTGATGGCCGCTGCCGACCTGCTCCTCAACGATTTCGGCGTGGAAGCGGATATCTGGAGTGCCACCAGCTTCAACGAATTGGCCCGGGATGGCCGGGATACGGCACGCTGGAACCTGTTGCATCCCGAGGCCGAACCCCGCCAAAGCTGGGTCAGTCAATGCCTGGCGGGTCGTCAGGGGCCGGTGGTGGCTTCCACCGATTATGTCAGCGCCTTTGCCGATCAGATCCGCGCCTGGGTGCCGGGACATTACACAGTGCTAGGCACCGATGGGTTTGGCCGCAGT
This sequence comes from Ectothiorhodospira magna, assembly GCF_900110965.1. Lineage (GTDB taxonomy): Bacteria > Pseudomonadota > Gammaproteobacteria > Ectothiorhodospirales > Ectothiorhodospiraceae > Ectothiorhodospira > Ectothiorhodospira magna. The sequence continues at coordinate 56,840 of NZ_FOFO01000019.1, read as the reverse complement.
GACCTGCGTTCCCGGTTGCGCCGCCATTTCGAAGTGGACCGCTACTACGTCGCCCTGGCCGCCCTCAAGGCGTTGGCCGATGAGGGGCGTATCCCGATGGCACGGGTCAGCGAGGCCATCGCCAGGTACGAGATCGACGTGGACAAACCCAATCCCCTGCGCGCCTGAAGGGGGCGCATCCATTGACATGCATCACTGGCGGCGGGTTGTGACTTGCCGGCAGTGTATCCAATTTTTCAAAGGAGTTGCGTCATGGGCAACGTGGTTGAAATCAAGGTTCCCGACATCGGTGATTTCAAGGACGTGGAAATCATCGAGGTGCTGGTGGGCGAGGGGGATACAGTCAAACCGGAAGATTCCCTGATCACCCTGGAATCGGACAAGGCATCCATCGACATCCCGGCCCCCCGGGCCGGGACCGTGAAGGGGCTGAAGGTCAAAGTGGGGGATCGGGTCTCCCAGGGGGCGGCCATTCTGGATCTGGAACCGGTGGAGGAGGGCAAGGCAATGGCCGTGGACAGGACTGAGGAACAGCCCTCGCCACGGCAGACGACTGTTGCCCCATCGGACAGGGATGATGCCGAGCCGGTGGAGTCGGCACCGTCCCATGAGAATGCCGGGGATGAAACCGCCGGGTCATCATCCATTCCGAGACCTTCCCCCACGGCAGGGATGGTGGACGAGGCGGCCTTTCGCAAGGCCCTGGCCTCGCCGGGGGTGCGCCGGTTCGCCCGCGAACTGGGGGTGGACCTGGGCAAGGTGGAAGGCAAGGGCCGCAAGGGTCGCATCCTCAAGGAGGATGTGCAGGCCTTCGTCAAGCGCAGCCTGACCGCGCCACCGGCCCTGCCCGGACTGACGCCTCCCAAGGAGATTGATTTCTCCCGGTTTGGCCCGGTCAAAACCCAGGCCCTGACCCGCATCAACCGGCTCACCGGCGAGAATCTGCACCGCAACTGGGTGAGTATCCCCCATGTTACCCAGTTCGACGAGGCAGACATCACCGAACTGGATGCTTTCCGCAAGTCCCTGGCGGCGGAATACAAGGACAAGGACGTGAAAATCACCTTTTTGGTGTTTTTGATGAAGGCGCTGGTCTCGGCCCTGAAGGCGTATCCCAGGGTCAATGCCTCGCTGGATGCCACCGGAGAACACCTGATCCTGAAACAGTACTTTCACCTGGGGATTGCCGTGGACACCCCGGATGGTCTGGTGGTCCCGGTGATCCGGGATGTGGATCGCAAGAGCCTGGTGGAACTGGCCAGGGAGGTGGCCGAGGTGTCCGGGAAGGCCCGCAAGCGGCGGCTCAAGCCCGATGACATGCAAGGCGGTTGTATCACCATCACCAGCCTGGGGGGGATCGGCGGCACCCAGTTCACGCCCATTGTCAATGGGCCTGAGGTGGCGATTCTTGCTGTCTCCCGGGCCAGAATGCAGCCGGTATGGGATGGTCAGGGGTTTGTGCCCCGGCTGATCCTGCCCTTGGCCCTGTCCTATGATCACCGGGTCATCGATGGCGCCCTGGGTGCCCGTTTCACCACCTGCCTGAGTGGTCTGCTGTCGGATATGCGGCGCATGCTGCTGTAGCAGGCTGGTTCCCCATTGCAGACGAGGAGTTTTGAATTCATGGCTCGGACACGCATCGTTTACGTCCCTGATATCGGTGACTTCAAGGACGTGGAGGTCATCGACATTGTGGTGGCACCAGGGGATACGGTCAGGCCGGAAGACCCGCTGATTACCCTGGAATCGGACAAGGCATCTATTGATATCCCCGCGCCTCTGGATGGCACCGTGGTGAAATTACTATTGAGCAAGGGGGATAAGATTTCCAGGGGGGCAGCCATTTTGGAACTGGACATCGACGCCGCCGGCGCCCCTCCAGGGAAAGACACCGGAGCATCAGCCACTGCGCCGTCCCATCCCGACACCCAGCCTCTTCGATCGGCTCCCGAGCCGATGGCTGATGGGGATATCCGTTGTGATCTGCTGGTGCTGGGTTCTGGCCCCGGGGGCTATACCGCTGCCTTTCGCGCCGCCGATCTGGGCCTGGACGTGGTCATGGTGGAGCGGTATCCACAGATCGGCGGCGTGTGTCTCAACGTGGGCTGCATCCCCTCCAAGGCCCTGCTCCACGCGGCCCAGGTGATCGACGAGGCGAAGGACTTTGCCCGCCACGGCATCCATTTCGGCACGCCCCGCATCGATCTGCCCGCGCTGGCGGCCTACAAGGACGGTGTGGTGGGCAAGCTCACCGGCGGTCTGCGGCATCTGGCCGGACAGCGCAAGGTCAGGGTGGTGCAGGGTGTGGGACGTTTCACCTCGCCCCATACCCTGACTGTGGCCGCAGAGGGTGACGAACAGCGAATACGTTTTGAACAGGCCATCATTGCCGTGGGTTCCCGGCCCGTGCATCTGCCCGGATTGCCCTGGGAGGATCCGCGGGTGATGGATTCCACCGGCGCCCTGACGCTTGAGGACATCCCCGATCGTCTGCTGGTGGTGGGGGGCGGCATCATCGGGCTGGAGATGGCCTGCGTCTACGATGCCCTGGGGTCGAAGGTGACGGTCTGCGAGCTGTCCAGGGATCTGATGCCTGGCGCCGACCGGGATCTGGTCAAGCCGCTGGAAAAGCGGCTCAAGGACCGTTACGAGAACATCTTCACCGGTACCCGGGTGGCACGCGCCCAGGCCGTGGACGAGGGTATCCGGGTCTGGTTCGAGGGCGGCAAGGCCCCGGAACAGGACACCTTTGACCGGGTACTGGTGGCGGTGGGGCGTCTGCCCAACGGCGGTCAGATTGACGCGGGGGCGGCGGGCATTCAGGTGGACCAACACGGCTTCATCAAGGTGGACCGGCAGATGCGGACCAACGTCGAACACATCTTCGCCGTCGGCGATGTGGTGGGTGGCCCCATGCTGGCCCACAAGGCCACCCATGAAGCCAAGGTGGCCGCCGAGGCGGCGGCCGGGAAAAAATCCCACTTCGATGCCCGAGCCATCCCCAGCGTGGCCTATACCCATCCGGAAGTGGCCTGGATGGGGCTGACCGAGACGAAGGCCAAGGCGGAGGGGATCGAGTACACCAAGGCGGTCTTCCCCTGGGCGGCCAGTGGTCGTGCCCTCAGCGTGGGGGGCGAGGCCGGTCTGACCAAGCTGCTGCTGGATGATCAGCAGCGGATCATCGGTGCCGGGATCGTCGGTCCCAACGCCGGGGAACTGATCGCCGAGGCCCTGCTGGCCCTGGAAATGGGGGCGGACGTGGAAGACCTGGGGCTGACGGTGCATCCCCATCCCACTTTGTCGGAAACCCTCGGCTTTGCCGCAGAGGTGGCCCACGGCTCCATCACCGACATTCTGCCGCCCCGGCGGCGTTGATGCATTCGGGCGGGGGAATCCTCAACTTCCCCCGCTGGCTGCCGATAATTCTGGGCATGAACGCCCGTTACGCCATTTTGTTGTTCTGTCTGCTGCCCGTTGCCCTTCAGGCCGCTGACTTTGGCCCGCGCATGGAACAGGCCCAGTGGGTTGTGACCCAGGAGCCAGACCTGTGTGAGCTGGTGCAGCCCGTTCCCCGCTATGGCATCGCCCGTTTTCACGCCAGCCCGGGCCGTACCCTGCGGTTTTACCTGGAGCCGCAACTGCCACTGACTGTACCCGGCATGGGACGGCTGTCCCTGCAGCCTCCCGAGTGGCGACATGATCTTGGCTCCCGAAGTCTGGGTCCGGTGCCGGCCATGGCTGGAGATACCCTGCTCCGGCTGGGACGGACTCAGGCTCTGGAATTGTATTATGGCCTGGAAACCGGTCATGAAATTCTGGTTCAGCACCCCGATCCTGGCCGGGGTGCCCGGGAGATTCGGGTCACCCTCTCGCCCCTGCGTTTTCGGGAGGTGCTGGCGGATTTTCGGGCCTGTCAGGGGGAGTTAAGAACCCTGGATTTTGAGATCCTTGATGACTGGCGCATCCATTTCGATTTTGATGAATCCCGAATTCGTTCCGATCAACATGGAGAACTACGGCGCGCCCTGGCTGTGCTTCGGGATAACCCTGACGCCCGGGTGGTATTGGGGGGGCATGCGGACGAACGGGGTACAGTGGCCTATAATGAAGCCCTGTCCCTGCGTCGGGCCAGGGCCGTAGAAGCCTATCTGCGGGGGCAGGGAATTGCCGCTCACCGGATCGAACCCCGGGCCTTTGGTGAGTCCTGGCCTCTGGACCCGGCATCCACGGAAGCAGCATGGGCCCTCAATCGCCGGGTGGACATCTGGCTGACCCGATAGGGGGGCGGGCGTCATCCATCGTCTCTCATCACCGCGGAGCACACCGAACATGCCCAACCATAAGGCCGATGACAGCACTGAACTGGATGCCTTCAACAGCATCATCAGCCGCCTGAACGGATTTCTCTACCGGTGTCGCAACAATGATCAGTACACCATGCAGTGGGTGTCAGGTCGCTGTCGGGAACTGACTGGATATAGTCAGGATGAGCTACGGCAGAACAAGGCGGTGTCCTATGCCTCGCTGATTCATCCAGAAGACTCGGCCATCGTCCATGAGGCCGTCAGCCAGGCCGTGGCCAAGGGCGGCCATTGGGATGTGGATTATCGTATTCGCCACCGTGACGGCAATGTCCGTTGGGTCAATGAAAACGGCGGCCCGGTGCTGGATCAGGACGGCAAGCCGCAATATCTGGAAGGGGTGGTGATTGATATCCGCCGGCGCAAGGATGTGGAATCCGCACGGCATGAACAGATTGCTGCCGTGAGCCGTCTGAGCAATTCCATCATCACCGAGTCCAACCAGATCCTGATCGTGCTCAAGGCGCTGCGCATGCTCAGCCTCAACGCCAGTATCGAGGCGGCGCGGGCGGGAGAGCACGGGCGCGGTTTTGCGGTGGTGGCCAAGGAAGTGAACCGTCTGGCGGATCAGACCGGGCTGTTTGCCGGCAACATCAGCAATCTCATGGTGGAGCTGGAACAGGAACTCAAGCGTCAAATCTGACAACGGTGGTGTTGTCCATTCCTTACCCGGCTCCAGTTTCGCTATACTTGCGCCCCTGTACCACTTACGTCTTTCCCAGGGGTTGCCTTACATGGCCAATGATGTGAAAAAGGTCGTCCTCGCCTATTCGGGCGGGCTGGATACGTCGGTCATCCTCAAGTGGCTTGAGGATACCTATGGCTGCGAGGTGGTGACCTTTACCGCCGACATCGGTCAGGGGGAGGAACTGGAACCGGCCCGGGCCAAGGCTCAGGCCATGGGCGTGAAGGAAATCTACATCGACGACCTGCGCGAGGAATTCGTGCGGGATTTCGTCTTCCCCATGTTCCGCGCCAATGCCCTCTACGAGGGTGAATACCTGCTGGGCACCTCCATCGCCCGTCCCCTGATCGCCAAGCGCCTGGTGGAAATCGCCAACGAGACCGGCGCCGACGCCGTCTCCCACGGTGCCACCGGCAAGGGCAATGACCAGGTGCGTTTCGAACTGGGTGCCTATGCCCTCAAGCCCGGTATCCGCGTCATCGCCCCCTGGCGGGAATGGGACCTGAACTCCCGGGAAAAGCTGCTGGCCTATGCCGATCAGCACGGTATCCCGGTGGAGATGAAGCGGGGCAAGAAGTCCCCGTATTCCATGGATGCCAACCTGCTGCACATCTCCTACGAGGGCGGTCCCCTGGAAGACCCCTGGTTCGAGGCCGAGGAAGACATGTGGCGCTGGAGCGTCTCCCCCGAGGCCGCCCCGGACAAGCCGGAATACCTGGAGATCACCTACGAGAAGGGTGACCCGGTGGCCCTCAACGGGGAACCCATGAGTCCCGCCACCTTGCTGGCCACCCTCAACCGGATCGGCGGCGCCCATGGCATCGGTCGCCTGGACCTGGTGGAAAACCGCTACGTGGGCATGAAGTCCCGCGGCTGCTACGAAACCCCCGGTGGCACCATCCTGCTCAAGGCCCACCGCGCCATCGAGTCCATCACCATGGACCGGGAAGCCGCTCACCTGAAGGACGAGCTGATGCCCCGGTACGCCAGCCTGATCTACAACGGCTACTGGTGGAGTCCGGAGCGACGGATGATGCAGTCCCTGATCGACGCCTCCCAGGTGCATGTGAACGGCGTGGTGCGGATCAAGCTCTACAAGGGCAATGTCATCGTCGCCGGTCGCAAGTCCGAGTCCGACAGCCTGTTCGATGCCCATATCGCCACCTTCGAGGACGATGCCGGCGCCTATGATCAAAAGGACGCGGAAGGCTTCATCAAGCTCAACGCCCTGCGCATGCGCATCGCCGCCCAGCGCGGACGATAGGGGAAAGCAAGTCCCCCTCTCCCCTTGAGGGGAGAGGGGGTGGGTGAGGGTAGGGATACCCCCACGCATTCATCGCTGCCACAGGTATTGCCCGTGAAGCTGTCCAAGCCTCGTCATCCGGTCTGGTTGTTGCTGCTGACCGTCCTGCTACTGCCCGCCTGTGCCACCGTCCCCCCGGAATCCCGTGATCCCCGGGACCCATGGGAGAGTTATAACCGGGCCATGTTCCAGTTCAATGACGCGGTGGATTCCGCCGTGATCAAGCCCGTGGCCCAGGGTTATGAGCGCCATGTACCTCAGCCGGTACAGACCGGCGTCACCAACTTCTTCTCCAACCTGCGGGATGTGGTCAACATGACCAACAATACCCTGCAGTTCAAGTTCCATGACGCCGCCTCGGATCTGACCCGCATCATCATGAACACCAGTTTCGGGGTGTTCGGGCTGTTCGACGTGGCCAGCCCCATGGGGCTGGAAAAGAGCAACGAGGACTTCGGACAGACCCTGGGGCGCTGGGGGGTGTCTTCAGGCCCTTATCTGGTACTGCCCTTTTTGGGGCCAAGCACCCTGCGGGATGCCCCGGCCCGGGTGGTGGACGGAGTGACCCATCCGCTGTACTACTACGATGAAACTGCCGTCCGTAATACCCTGCTGGTGGTGGACATCATTGACATCCGCGCCGGTTTCCTGCCCACCGAACGTGCCCTGGAAGAGGTGGCCACCGACCGCTACATGGCCTTGCGCAATGCCTATCTGCAGCGCCGGGAATTTTTGGTGCGCGATGGTGCCCCCAGTCAGGACCAGTACGATTTATTGCAGGAACTGGAGGACTGGGACGACGACTTCTGAGTCGTCACCGCGCCCGGGAGGCCGGGTTCGGCGTCGGGGCATGGATGCCCCGGCGCAGGGCCTTGTCTGCGCCGCGGATATCCCGCATGTAACTGAGTTGCACCAGCCATTCGTCCAGGGCGCCGAAAAACCGCTCCATCAGCCGGTGCCAGCGGCTCCGGGCCTGCCACTCCCCCAGGGTCCATTCCCGGGCCTGGTCCAGGTCGCCGGTAAACAGCCCGGCCAGTGTCGCCACGGTGTCCGGCGCGGTCACCACCTGGTTGGCCTCCAGGTTCCAGCGCAGGGTCCAGTGATCCAGATTGCTGGAGCCCACGCTGCTCCAGTCGTCACAGATCACGTACTTGGCATGCAGGCAGCGGGGCTGATATTCGAAGATCCTGACCCCCGCCCGCAGCAGCCGCCCGTAGAAGCGCCGCCCCGCATGCCGGACCGCCGGCTGATCCGTCTTCGGTCCCGGCACCAGCAACCGCACATCCACGCCCTGGCGGGCGGCCCGGGCCAGCACCCGGCGCAGACGTAGGGTGGGCACGAAATAGGCCGTGGTGATCCATACCCGCCGCCGTGATTTCTTGACGGCGGCAATCACCGAGCGCATCACCGGGCGCCCCCCCAGGAGACTGTTGCCCACCATCCGGCCATCCACCGGACCGTGGTCACCGGTCGGCGTGGCAGGCACTGTCAGGGGATGGGCATGCCATCGGGACCAGGTTCTGGCAAAGAGGTGTTCCCAGTCCGTCACGCAGGGCCCCCGTATCTCCAGCATGACCTCGTGCCATGCCTGGTCGCCGGCAAAGCGCGGATCAAAGTCATCGGTCAGCCCGGCACCGCCCACGAAGGCCACCTTGCCGTCCACCGCCAGCAGCTTGCGGTGATCCCGGAACAGGGACAGATGGAGCCGCTTCAGACCCAGTGGGTTATACATGCCCAGCTGCACGCCATGGGCCAGCAGACGCCCCCGATCGCTACCGGAGAGGGCCAGGCTGCCGAAATCATCCAGCAGCACGCAAACCTCCACACCATGGGTCGCGGCCAGGCACAGGGCATCGATGAATCGGGTGGTCAGCGCACCGGAACTGCACAGGTACATCTCCAGCAGCACCCGCTCCCGCGCCGATTCGATGGCCTCCACCATGGCGGGAAAGAAATCATCACCATCGACCCTGAGCCGATAACGGTGAGGCCCCCGGGCCGGGGGCGAGCGGTGAGTCTTGAAGGGTGTGTTCATGTGGGGTGTGCTGTGCGCCGGGGGCAACATGATATCCTTGCACGAATCTCACGCGACCGTCATCGAATCATCGGGACGTCATACAAGGGCCGTGCATGTACGCGTTGATCAAACCCTTCATCCAGTTGACCCTCATGCAGAAAGGACCAGAGGACCTGCCGGCCTCGGCCCTGCTGCTATGGCTGTGCATCATCGCCTACCTGGTGGTGGGTCTGATCGTGGCCCTGCCGTTCTATCCCTTCCAGCTGGCCATCCTGCAGACGGGGATGGATCTGGCCATGCTGGCGGGTTATACCGCCCTGTTGCTGTCCTGGCGGGGGCTGCCGGCCCGGTTCAACCAGACCTTGACTGCCTTGCTGGGGACCGGGGTGATTTTGGGGCTGATGATGCTGCCCCTGGTGTACAGTCTGCGGGGCGCGGAAGTGCCCGCCGAGATTCCCCTCTATATCACTGTCGGTTACCTGGTATTGCTGGGCTGGTTGCTTACGGTGTATGGCAATATTCTGCGCAGTGCCCTGGGGTTGCAGACCGTCGCCGGTGGGGTGGCTTTGGCGGTGCTGTATCTGATGCTGGCGGCCATTGCCGGTGAAATGCTCTACACGGCGCTCATGCCGTCATGATTCATGTACATATTTTGGGGATTTGCGGCACCTTCATGGCCGGCGTGGCCCTGCTGGCCCGGGCTGCTGGATATCGGGTGACCGGTTCAGACCAGCAGGTCTACCCGCCCATGAGCACGTTGCTGGCGGCCCAGGGCATCCCGGTCAGCGAGGGTTACGATCCTGCCCACCTGGACCCGGCACCAGATGAGGTGATCATCGGCAACGTGATGACCCGGGGCAATCCGGCGGTGGAGTTCGTGCTCAATCGCGGTATTCCCTATACCTCCGGTCCCCAATGGCTGGCGGAGCACGTACTCAAGGATCGCTGGGTGCTGGCGGTGGCCGGGACCCACGGCAAGACCACCACCGCCAGCCTGCTGGCCTGGATACTGGAGGACGCGGGACTGTCTCCGGGGTTTCTCATCGGCGGTGTGCCGGATAATTTCCAGGTCTCGGCCCGACTGGGGGAGACGCCCTTCTTCGTGGTGGAGGCCGACGAGTACGACACCGCCTTCTTCGACAAGCGTTCCAAGTTTGTCCATTACCATCCCAGAACCCTGATCCTGAACAATCTGGAATATGATCACGCCGACATCTTTCCGGATCTGGCCGCCATCGAGCGGCAGTTCCATCATCTGGTGCGCACCGTGCCGGGGGAGGGGCGCATCCTGTGCCAGGGTCATGACGCCGCGCTCTCAAGGGTATTGGCCATGGGGTGCTGGACGCCGGTGGAGCGTTTCGGAACCGATGGTGGGATGGACTGGCGGGGAGAGGCCCTGAGCCCCGACGGCAGCCATTTTCGTCTCCACCATCGGGACCTCCCGGTGGGCGAGGCCCGCTGGTCCATGCCCGGACATCACAACATGAGCAATGCGGTGGCGGCCCTGGCGGCGGCCAGGCATGTGGGGGTGCCGGTCGAGGCCGGTGTGTCGGCGCTGTCCCGCTTTGCCGGGGTCAAGCGGCGGCTGCAGGTGCGGGGCACGGTGGGCGGGGTGACGGTCCATGACGATTTCGCCCACCATCCCACTGCCATTGCCGCCACCCTTGAGGCCCTTCGGGCCAGGGTGGGGAAGGCCCGTATCCTGGCGGTGCTGGAACCCCGTTCCAACACCATGCGCCTGGGGGTCCATCGACAGACCCTGGCCACGGCGCTGACCGAGGCGGATCGGGCGTTTGTGTTTGCACCACCGGACCTGGGATGGGATATCCAGACGGTGTTGGATGCCCTGGCCGAACGGGGCGAATCGGCCTTTACTCTGGATGCACTCATCACGAGGTTGGTGGCGGTTGCCCGGCCTGGCGACCATATCCTGATCATGAGCAATGGCAGCTTTGGTGGGTTGCACGAGCGGCTACTGGCCGCCCTGGACCCATCGGGTGATATCAGCCGCCTTGCAACGGTGCCCACATGCTGATCCAATGATGTTATGACCCAAGATGATCCCTTCAAGGATGTGCTGGTCATCAGCGATCGTTTGCCGCTGGTGGTTGAGTCTGTTGATCAGGTGCCTGCCGTTGAGGAAATGGCCCGTATCAATGAAACAAACGAAGGATTGCTGCGGGTCTGTGCCAGCATGGACGATTCGCCGCCTCGCCGTACCGAAGATGGAAGCGACATCAGCCAGGAGCTGATTCGCATTGAATCCAAACTTAATTTTCTGGTGGAGATGGTGGGGGCGCTATTGCATGCCCAAACCCTGCTGCCGCCGGCGGTGCCGGTTCAGCTTTCCATGGAGGGCATGGGCTGGGTACAGCCTGAGCCATTGTCGCCGGGTCAAAATTTACGGCTTGATTTTTATCTTTGTCCGCAGCTACCGCGGCCATTGCTGCTGTATGCGCGGGTGATTGCCTGTGAGTCCCGTGGTGACGGTTTTGCGGTGTCGGTGCTGTTCCAGGGGCTAAGTCCTGTCCTGGAAGATGGTATTCAGAAAATGATATTCCGGCGCCATCGTCGTGGCATCGCCCTGAGCCGTTGCAAAACAGAGCGTAACCCTGGCGAATGAGTCAGCCCATTGACAGCCAAAGCCTCCGGCTTGAGCCGTGGGGTACATGACCGGATCTGTCAGGGTTTATTTTTGGAGTATTGAGATGATGGCGGTTTTTTTACTGGAAAAAAAGGACGGGTTTTCCCGGGCAAAATGATGAAAACTCATGACACATCGTTATTGCAGGACAAGGATATCGATCCGGTGGAGGCCGTCCCGGATCAGGTGCTGGTGATGGCACAGGATGAAGATCGTGCCCTGCGCCTGGAAACGGTACTGGATTTTCTCGGCTGCAGGCCCAGGGTGATCGATCCGGCCCACTGGAATGACGACATCGTGCAGACGCCCTGGCTGGCGGTGATGCTCAGCGGTTGTGTGGCCCGCCAGAGGCCGGCCTTGCTGACACAGGTGGCCGATTTGGCCTCCCCGGTTCCCCTGATTCTGGCCGGGGATGCAGGCGAGTTTGCCGAGTTGCCCGATACCTTGCGGACCCGTCTGCTGGGCCGGCTGGATTTTCCCCTGCGTTATCCGGCCCTTTCCGGCAGTCTGCAGACCGCCCGGCATCTGGCAGTGAACGGCGTTGCCCCGGACAAGATCCAGCACCCGGCCCTGTATCGTTCCCTGGTGGGATACCAGCGGGCCATGCAACGTATCCGCGAACTGATTCAGCAGGTGGCCATGACCGATGCCAATGTGCTGATTCTGGGGGAAACCGGTACGGGCAAGGAGGTGGTGGCCCGCAATGTCCATGAATGCTCCGCCCGACGTGGCAAGCCTTTTGTGGCGGTCAACTGCGGTGCCATTCCCGGCGAATTGCTCGAAAGTGAACTGTTTGGTCACGAAAAAGGTGCTTTTACCGGAGCCATCAGTGCCCGGCCAGGTCGCTTTGAACTGGCCCAGGGGGGTACCCTGTTTCTGGATGAAATCGGTGACATGCCCCTGCCCATGCAGGTGAAAATTCTTCGGGTGTTGCAGGAACGCACCTACGAGCGGGTGGGCAGTACCAAAACCCTGACCACGGATGCTCGAATCATTGCCGCCACTCACCGGGATCTGGAAGCCGCCATCGGTGAAGGGTCCTTTCGGGAAGACCTCTATTATCGCCTCAATGTCTTCCCCATTGAGGTGCCCCCCCTGCGGGACCGCCGGCGGGATCTGCCTTTGCTCATCGACGAACTGATCGTGCGTATGGAAGCCGAGGGCCGGCCCGGTGTGCGATTTGCTCCGGCCACCTTGCAGATCCTCGAACGCTATGACTGGCCGGGTAATGTCAGGGAATTGGCCAATCTGATGGAGCGCCTGTCCATCATGTATCCGGGAGAAACCGTATCCCCCGCCGATCTCCCGGCCCGTTTCCGTGCCGGTTTGACGGATCAGGAACTGGAAGACGCCGAAAAGGGGATCGGACCCGGTGACGGGATACCGTCGCCTACTGACCTGCCCCCATCGGGAATTGATCTGAAGGAATATATCAATGACCTGGAAATCAATCTGATCCGTCAGGCTCTTGACCGTTCCGAGGGGGTGGTGGCCCATGCGGCCAAGTTGCTGGGGATGCGTCGTACCACCCTGGTGGAAAAAATGCGGAAATACAGCATCCAGCGAGAGGATGGATGACGAAATAATGGCACTCTGAATATTTTTAATTTTTAAATTTTTGTTTTAAAAGCATTTTAAGTGTCTGGCACGATACCTGCTTTAGTCTGGTTGAAGACTTATCCCTCGTCGGTGTTTCGTCACCATCAGGGGTAATCGATAACCGGACAACATCTCGGAGCAGGTAAGATGACCCAGTCGACACTTCTGACAATGGATTCTCTGGAGGATACAGCCGAGCTGGTGGCGGAAGATCCCCGGAGCCGTGAATTGGTGGAGCTGGCCCGTCGTGTGGCTGCCTCGGAGGCGACCGTGATGCTCAACGGTGAGTCGGGGGTGGGCAAAGAGGTTTATGCCAGGTTCATTCATGCTCACTCCCTGCGCGCCGCTGGTCCCTTCGTGGCTGTCAATTGCGCAGCCATCCCGGAAAATATGCTTGAAGCCATGCTCTTTGGGCATGAGCGCGGTGCCTTTACCGGTGCCTACGAATCCCGTCCCGGCAAATTTGAGCTGGCAGAAGGCGGTACCCTTTTACTGGATGAAATTTCGGAAATGGACCTGTCCCTGCAGGCCAAGCTGCTGCGGGTGTTGCAGGAGCGGGAAGTGGAACGACTGGGAGGCCGCCGTCCGGTGCAAATGGATGTGCGTATCCTGGCCACTTCCAACCGCAACCTCATGCAGGCGGTGGCCGACGGTCAATTCCGTGAAGATCTGTTTTACCGTCTCAATGTCTTTCCCTTGGTCATCCCCCCCCTGCGGGAACGTCCCGGTGACATCCTGCCCCTGGCCAGACGCCTGATTTACATCCACGGTCGTGGTATCGATCAGGCTCGCCTGTCTGCAGCTGCGGCGGCCCGGCTGATGGACCATACCTGGCCTGGCAATGTGCGTGAACTGGATAACGTCATCCAGCGGGCCATGATCCTGCGTGACGGGGAGGCCCTGGACGCTGCAGCCATCCAGTTTGAATCCATGGCCCCTCCCGAGGGTGTACAGACCCGTTCTGTCCCTTTGGCCCCGCGAACCGAGAACCGCCGTCTTGGGGACAGCCTGCGCTCCAGGGAGGAGCAGTTGATCCTGGATGCCCTGAGGGTCGAAGACGGCAGTCGCAAGGACGCTGCAGCCCGCCTGGGCATCAGCCCGCGTACCCTGCGCTACAAATTGGCCAGGTTGCGGGATGCCGGGGTCACCATTCCCTATTGATTGATCATATCGATTCTTGGCCCCATGGCTGAGGATGGGAGGGCTTTAAAATGAGCGACATGCAAATTAATCAGGTACTTCAGCAAATGCGGGTTCTGGCGGCCAGTGCGGGTCTGGAAGGGCCGAAAGTCACAGCCACAACCCCGGTTCAGCCCAATTTTGCTGCAGCACTCAAACAATCCCTGGACAAGGTGAACGGCGCCCAGCAGAAGGGGAATCACTTGTCCACCCGATTTGAAATGGGTGACCCGGATGTGGATTTGGCTCAGGTGATGATCGCCACGCAAAAGGCGAGTGTCTCCTTTGAAGCTGCCACCCAGGTGCGCAATCGGCTGGTGTCCGCCTATCAGGACATCATGAACATGCAGGTGTAGGTCTTATCAGGGAATCATCATGGCCACTTCATTGACCACAACGTTCAATCAGCAGATGCAGGGCTTCACCAGTCTGCCCCGCCAGAGCCAGATCGGCTTGCTGGTGGGGGTGGCCGCGACCATCGCACTGGTGGTGAGCCTGTTCATTTGGGCAACCCGCCCCAGTTACGCCACACTGTTCCCCGGTTTGGGGGAGCGGGAGTCGGCCCAAGTCATGGAGGCCCTGGGGCGTCAGGGCATCAACTATCGCATCGACCCGCTTTCTGGTGCCATTCAGGTGCCCGCCACCAGGGTCCACGAAGCCCGCTTGCAAATGGCAACAGAGGGCTTGCCCAAGGACACTGGCTTTGGGTTTGAGCTGATGCAGCAGGATCAGGGCATCGGCACCAGCCGTCTGGTGGAGACCGCTCGCTATCACCGGGCCATGGAAGGTGAACTGGCCCGCTCGGTGGCCACCCTTTCCAGCGTGGAATTCGCACGGGTGCATCTGGCACAACCCCGGGAATCGGTTTTTGTCCGCGACCGTACCAAGCCCAGCGCTTCGGTGTTGGTGAATCTGCATCCGGGCCGGAGCCTGACAGAACGTCAGGTGGCAGGTATCGTCCATCTGGTGTCTTCCAGTATTCCGGAGCTGGAACCGGAGCGGGTCACCGTAGTGGACCAGCAGGGCCGGTTGCTGACCCCCAGGGATGAGGACGAGGGCATGAACCTGTCCACCCGCAACCTGGAATTTACCCGCCGGGTGGAAGAAAGCTATGTACGGCGTATCATGGAGATCGTGACTCCCATTGCCGGTCCCGATGGGGTGCGTGCTCAGGTTTCCGCCGATCTGGATTTTTCCCGCATCGAGCGGACCATCGAAAATTATGACCCGGAGCTGACGGCCCTGCGCAGTGAACAGCTGGCCGAGGAAGAAACCCGGGGCAATCTGGGCATGATGGGCATACCCGGCGCCCTGACCAACCAGCCGCCTGCTGGTGGCGCCCTGGACGCCGAGGGGGAGGGGGTACTTGGACCGGACGGTGATACCCTGCCTGGTTCCAGCAGCCGCCGCATGACCCGTAATTTCGAGGTGGATCGTACCATCAGCCATGTACGGGAGGCGCCGGGTACTGTGCGTCGTCTGTCGGTGGCGGTGGTGCTGGACTTCCGTGATCAGACCAACGAGGAAGGTGAGCTGATCCGCGCCCCCATCCCCGAGGAAGAACTGCAGCGCATTGAACGGCTGGTTCGGGAGGCAGTGGGATTTGATGCCCGCCGGGGTGACAGTGTTAATGTGATGAATGCCCCGTTCCGCATGGTGGCTGAAACCGATGTTTTCCCTGAGCCGGCCATCTGGCAGGAACCCTGGGTACAGGATCTGGCGAAACTGGCTCTGGTGGCTTTGCTGGCCCTGCTGTTGATCCTGCTGGTGGTACGGCCCATGCTCAAGGGTCTGGCGGCCAAGGGCGCCTCTGAGGCACAAACCGATGAGGCCGGTGGCATCAAGCAACTGGAAGGGGGCGAAAAAGTGGGTGAGGATCAACTCAGTCTGACCCATGACGCAGGAGATCCCCTGCATCTGCCGGGCAAGAAGCCGGCAACCTATGAAGAAAATCTGCAACGGGTGCGCGAACTGATCAAGGAAGACCCCAAACTGGTGGCTCAAGTGGTAAAGAACTGGGTGGCTGACGATGGAAACTAAGAGCGATTTGGCAGGCCCGGACCGGGCCGCAGTATTCCTGATGAGTCTGGGTGAGGCATCCGCCGCCGAGGTACTCAAGCACATGGGGCCCAAGGAGGTGCAGCGAATCGGCACCGCCATGGCTACCCTGGCCAATGTCTCCAAGACCCAGGTGGGCGAAGTACTGGATGATTTCATTGCCGTAGTGGAAGAGCAGACTGCCCTGGGCATGGGGTCGGATGAGTACATACGCAGTGTACTGACCACAGCCTTGGGCAAGGACAAGGCTGATGGTGTGATTGATCGCATCCTGCTGGGCCGCAATTCCAAGGGACTGGAATCATTGAAGTGGATGGACCCCCGTGCCGTGGCTGAGGTCATTCGTCTGGAACATCCTCAGATCATTGCCATCGTATTGTCCTATCTGGATCCAGATCATTCCGCTGCCGTGTTGTCATTCCTGCCGGGCCGTATTCAGCCGGATGTGCTGATGCGCATTGCCACCCTGGACGGGGTGCAGCCGTCGGCCCTGATGGAACTGGACGATATTCTGGAGCGTCAGTTTGCGGGCAATATGAACGTCAAGTCCTCTTCCGTGGGGGGGGTCAAGAGTGCGGCCAACATCCTCAATTTCATGGATTCCACCAACGAAGGCGAGATCATGGACAAGGTGCGGGAGCTGGACGAATCCCTGGGCCAGAAGATTCAGGACCTGATGTTTGTCTTTGCCAACCTGGTGGATGTGGACGATCGGGGCATTCAGTCCCTGCTGCGGGAAGTATCTACTGATTCTTTGGTATTGGCCCTCAAGGGTGCCGACGATGCTGTCAAGGACAAGATTTTCAGAAATATGTCCAAGCGAGCTGCCGAGATGTTGCTGGACGACCTGGAAGCCAAGGGGCCGGTGCGTCTGAGCGAGGTCGAGGTGGCACAGAAGGAAATTCTCGGTATTGCCCGCCGTATGGCCGAATCAGGAGAAATCGTACTGGGCAACAAGGGCGGCGAGCAGATGCTGTAGGCAGTCTGCTGCAGGTTATGGTCCCCGGTTGAAACCCGGTCGGCGTGGGTGCGGAGAATAAGGTGTTATGGCTGAACGTATCATTACATCGGAGCAGGGTCAGGGGGCGCAGCGTTGGGAGGTTCCCGACGTTCACGGGCCTTTGGCGGACTGTGAGCTGGTGACCGAAACCAAGGCACCAAAGACCGATGAGGACGGTGCCGGGGAAGACACCCCGACCAGCCTGCCAACCGCTGAGCGCATTTTGGAGATTGAGCGTCAAGCCTATGAGGAAGGGCTGCGTCTGGGGCGGGAGGCGGGTCATGCCCAAGGGCTGGAGGAGGGGCGTCAGGAGGGACTGGCCAGAGGTCAGGCTGAAGGCCATGCCCAGGGGATGAAGGCGGGTGCCCACAAGATCCAGGAGCGACTGGCTCTGCTGGATGGCTTGATCCAGGGACTGGAACAGCCCTACAAGGCACTGGATACGGCAGTGGAGGAAGAACTGGTGCAACTGGCCATGGCTGTGGCCCGTCAACTGGTCCGCCGGGAACTCAAGACTGACCCTGGGGCCATCGTGGCCGTACTGCGCCAGGCTCTGGAGGCGTTGCCCAGTGCCGAGCGCAAGCTCCGTCTGCACCTGCATCCGGAAGATGCCCGGCTGGTGCGGGAAACCCTGCGGCTGGACGAGCTGGAGCGGCCCTGGTCCATTGTGGAGGATCCGGCCTTGAGTCGCGGGGGTATCCGGGTCATGACCGACACTTCACGGGTGGATGCCACCCTGGAGTCTCGCCTGAACGCGGTGATTACCGCCGCCTGGGGGGGAGAGCGCGGTTCCGATTCAGAATCAGAACAGGCCGCAGAAGGCCGGCAGGAGACCCATCCCCATGTCTGATGCTGGCTTGCCCCAGGCCCTGCGCCCGGCGGTGCGGACCGCCGCACTGATGGAAAACCTGTCCCGTTATCGTGCCAGAGCCAATCGGGCCCAGGCGGTGGTGGCGGAAGGTCGCCTGGTGCGGATGGTGGGACTCACCCTGGAAGCGGAGGGCTGTCAAATTTCCGTTGGTGGCCGCTGCCGGATTGTGTGTCCGGGGGGCCACGGGGTTGAAGCGGAAGTGGTGGGTTTTTCCGGTGAGCGAACTTTTCTCATGCCGGTGGGGGAGGTGAGTGGCCTGACCCCAGGTGCCCGGGTGGTGCCCATTCGCCATAACCATGATGTCCAGGTGGGCGATGCCTTGCTGGGGCGGGTACTGGATGGTTCAGGCCGTCCCCTGGATGGTCGGCCCCCGCCCCGTTGTGATGATCATGTTTCACTCAATGGCCGCAGCGTCAATCCCCTGTCCCGGCGTCCAATCCACGATCCTCTGGACGTGGGGGTACGGGCCATCAACGGATTGCTCACCGTGGGGCGGGGGCAGCGGATGGGCCTGTTTGCCGGCAGTGGCGTGGGCAAGAGTGTGCTGTTGGGGATGATGACCCGATATACCACCGCCGATATCACCGTGGTTGGCTTGATCGGTGAGCGGGGCCGGGAAGTGAATGAATTTGTACAGAATATTCTCGGTGCAGAAGGGTTGGCCCGGGCGGTGGTGGTGGCGGTACCGGCAGACCATCCGCCGCTGATGCGCCTGCACGGCGCCATGCTGGCCACCAGTATTGCCGAGTATTTTCGTGATAAGGGCCATGATGTGTTGCTGCTGATGGATTCTTTGACCCGCTTTGCCCAGGCCCAGCGGGAGATTTCCCTGGCCATCGGTGAACCACCGGCCACCAAGGGGTATACCCCTTCGGTATTTGCCAAGTTACCTCAATTGGTGGAACGGGCTGGTAATGGAGATCAGGGCAATGGTTCCATCACGGCGTTCTACACGGTACTGGCAGAAGGGGATGATACCAATGATCCGATTGCCGACGCCGCCCGGGCCATTCTTGACGGCCATGTGGTGCTGTCGCGCCGGATTGCCGACACAGGGCGTTATCCCGCCATCGACATCGAATCTTCCGTCTCCCGGGTCATGAACGACATCGTAGACCCCGGCCACATCCAGGTGGCCCGGCGGTTCAAGCAGGTGTATTCCCATTATCAGCAAAACCGGGATCTGATCAGTGTCGGTGCCTACCAGCGGGGTTCTGATCCCAGGGTGGATGAGGCCATTGTTCTGCAGCCCAGACTGGAACAGTACTTGCAGCAGGATATGCGGCAGTCGGTGAATTTCAAGGAGAGCCTCAAGGCTCTCGATCATTTGATGGAGACACCGCCCCCCCCTCCCGTGCCTGAGGCACGGATGAAACAGCAGAGGTCTTGAGCATGGTTACTCGATCCAAGCGTATGGAACCGGTATTGCAGGTGGCCGATGGTCGTCAGCAGCAGGCGGCCCAGCGTCTGGGCCAATCCCAGCAGACCCTGGATGAGCGGCTGAACCGGCTTGAGGAACTGAGCAGCTACCGGGATGAATATGCCCTGCATTTTGAATCCCGTAGCGGGCTGGGTATGACTGCATTATCGGCCCGGGATTATCGTCTGTTCCTGCACCGTCTCAATGAGGCCATCGAGCAGCAGGCCCGGCTGGTGGAAACGGCCCGTCGGGAACTGGAAACCAGTCGTGGTCACTGGGTGGAAGCGCGGGGCAAGACCACCGCCCTGAATCGGGTGGTGGAACAGTTTCAGCGGGAAGAGCTCAGGCAGCAGGATCGGCGCGAACAGTTTGAACAGGATGATCGTAGCGGGCGGGTATCCCGCAGCATCGGTTGACGGGGTTCCCCGGCTGATCTGCCGCTTCCCTGACACCCCCTTTCGTGATTTGCAGGTTTCCTTGCAGAGGATTGATCAATATGTCACTTATTCCTTTTTCTGTATTGGGCAAGTCGTCTGCCGGTGGCCTGGATACGGGGATGCCCCTGTGGCTCCAGGCCGCTGGGGAAGACGGTCAGGATTTTCACAAAAGTTTCAAGGCATTGCTGGGGCCGGGCCATCCTCAGGAGGGGGCTGTGCCAGCGGAAGCGTTGTCGAAATGGCTCAAGGAAGGAGAGCCGATGGTCTCGTCGGAGATGGATGGACTGGAGGATGCCGTACCTTTGCTGCCGATTCTGGAAGCATTGATGAATCAGGTGGGTATCGATGCGGAGGCATTGGCGACCCTGTCTCCCGAGAATGATCTGTTGCCAGTCCTGGAGGCCTTGATGATTCAGACCGGGATTGACAGGGAATCCCTGGCCCTGCTGCCCCCCGAGGACGGTTTGATTCTGGTGCTGGAATCCTTGTTGGCCCAGGCTGATGTGGATGATGAAGCATGGGCCACCCTGTCTCCCGAGGAGGGTCTGAGTCGGCTATTGGAATCGTTGATGAATCAGGCCGGGGTGGATGCCGATGCGCTGGCCCAAAAGTCGCCCGAGACGGCCCTGGCCACCCTGGCAGCGGCCTGGCGGTCTGTCGGGAATCCAGGGGCAGAGCCTGTGGCCCTGACTGATGAATCCCGTGCTCCGAGGGCGGGTCATCGTCCCGAACTCAATGCCCTGGCGGCGGCGGTGGCCCAGGTATTGCAATCCCAGTCCGTCCCTGCGGGGGAAGAGCGATCGGTGATGCCCCAGGCATTACATGCCCTGGTGGGGCGTATGTCTACGGAATCCACCCCGGCAGGCCGTGACACCACACCACTGACCCCCCTGGCCAGCGAGACCACCCTCTCGTCCCAGACTTCATCCACCGCCCCCCGTCCCCTGGAGGTGACGGTGCCCCTGTCCCGGCCCAATTGGGGGCAGGCGGTGGGGAGTCGTGTGCTGTGGATGGTGAACCACAACATGCAGGCTGCAGAACTGCGGCTCAATCCAGCCCAGCTAGGTCCGGTGGATGTGCGTATCGCCATGGAAGGGGATCGGGCCAATATTCAGTTTTTGGCCCATCATGCCCAGACCCGGGAAGCCCTTGATGCAGCCTTGCCCCGATTGAGGGAGATGTTTTCCGAGCAGGGTATCCAGTTGGTCAACGTGGATGTTTCCGGGCGTCAGTCCGGGGGACAGGGTGGGGATGATGCTTTGGCCAATGGCGGTTTGCAGGGGGAAGGGGCAGATCAGGGGGATGATCTGGAGTCAGCCGCCAGGGGCGAAGGGGATGATCGGGCCTCGGGTACTGGACTGCTGGATGCCTATGCCTGACGGGGTGTGCCGCGCAAACTGATCATGCATACCTGCCAAAACCTGTTCAGCAGCATCTGCTGAACAGGGTCGTTGTGAATGTCCTGAGTGCCGGGCGTTGGGCTTGAGAAAATCAACCCGGCGTGTACCTGTTTTTTGCTCCCACCCTGTTCGTGCTGTGGTTATACGGCTTTAGCCGTGGGTAGGGTGTCAACAACGGCCTTTTGTTTTTCCCGCCTTGGCCATCTTCCCGCCGTATAATTCCCTCTCCCTGGTCGCCCTGGGTTTCCAGGTGTCGGTATGCTGTCGTTTTTGGCCGCGGGCAAATCGTCAATAGCTCGTCACGCCATCAATGTCATCATTTTTAATATTTTGATTTTAAAGTAATTTGCGTTTTTGGTATGTATATTGCTTAAAATAAGCGCAAAACGGAGGGTTGCACAGGCATGGCCAAAAAACCTGAAAAAACCGCAGCAACCAAGCCTGCCAAGGGTAAGGGCGGCAAGCTCAAGCTGATCATCATTTTATTGTTGATCACTTTGGTGGCAGCTGCCGCCGGCGGCGGTGCTGCCTGGTATCTTCTGGGGGGACTTGATCTGGACCGGGACCGCCCGGAAGCCCCAAGACCGGCAATCTACCTGCCTTTGGAACCTCCTTTGGTGGTGAACTTCCAGGGTTCGGGGCGGATTCGGTTTGTCCAGGTGGGCATCGTGCTGATGGCCCGTGACCCGGCAGTATTCGACGGTGTGAACCGCCACATGCCGGTGATCCGAAATGATCTGATGATTCTCATCGGCAATAAAACCTACGATGACCTGATCACCCGGGAAGGCAAGGAGCAGGTGCGCGAAGCTGTACTGCAGGAGGTGCTGCAGGTGTTGTCGCGGCGAGGGGAGTCCACCCAGGTGGAAGCGGTGTACTTCAATAGTCTTGTGATGCAATGAGGCAGTGTGATGGCCACCAGTAATCTTCTTTCCCAGGACGAGATTGATGCCCTGTTGCACGGGGTGGACAGCGGGTTGGTGGAAACCGAGGACGACCTGCTTGCCCATGACGGGGTTGCCAGGGAATATGACCTGACCACCCAGGACCGCATCGTTCGGGGGCGCATGCCCACCCTGGAGATGATCAATGAGCGTTTTGCCCGTTATATGCGCATTGGTCTGTTTGAGCTGCTGCGCCGCTCGGCGGAAATTGCCGTAAGCGGGGTCAAGATGATGAAATTTGGGGAATACGTCCATTCCCTGTACGTTCCCACCAGCTTGAATATGGTGCGGGTACGACCTCTGCGGGGGACGGCGCTGTTCGTGCTGGACCCCAAGCTGGTATTCATTTTGGTGGATAACTTTTTTGGTGGGG
This sequence comes from Ectothiorhodospira magna, assembly GCF_900110965.1. Classification (GTDB taxonomy): domain Bacteria; phylum Pseudomonadota; class Gammaproteobacteria; order Ectothiorhodospirales; family Ectothiorhodospiraceae; genus Ectothiorhodospira; species Ectothiorhodospira magna. Next base: position 34,549 of record NZ_FOFO01000019.1, on the reverse strand, counting down.
ACGGACGTTATCACGCCAAGATCGAGGGCCGTGAATTCACGCCGACGGAACTGCGGGTGATCCGCATGTTGCTGGATCAATCCTTTTCGGATCTGAGAAAAGCCTGGGCACCGGTGATGGATCTGGAGTTTGAGTATAACCGCTCGGAAGTGAATCCCCAGTTCGCCAACATTGTCAGCCCCACCGAAGTGGTGGTGGTGTGTACCTTCCATGTGGAACTCGACGGGGGGGGCGGTGAATTTCATGTGACCATGCCCTACTCCATGATCGAACCCATTCGCGAACAGCTGGATACCGGGCTGCAAAGTGACCGGGCGGATGTGGACGACCGCTGGGTCAAGGCCCTGCGGGAAGAACTCAAGCAGGTGGAGGTGGAACTGACCGCCAAGCTGACGGAAGCCGAGTTGACGGTGGCAGAAATGCTCAACTTGAAACCTGGCGACATCATTCCTGTGGAATTACCTGACCTGGTGACTGTCCGGGCCGAAGATGTTCCTGTTTTCCGGGGAAAATTCGGTACCTCCAACGAGTTCAATGCCATCAGGATCTCCGGGCCCATCAGGCTCAGTGAATGACGCAAGAGAGCATGATTCCGTCAACGACCCCACCGGGCCCTTTACTGGGCAGAGCCTCATGGCCCAGTGGGTAGAAAGCCACATCGTTTTTCGGCGGTTGCAATACCGCAGCCGCAATTTCTCCCGCGATTGAAATCGTGGGTTTCCTTGCGGAGGTTCTATGAGTGATAAAGACACGGACAACAAGCCAGAAGCCGAAGAAGAAGACATCTGGGCAGCGGCCCTGGCCGAACAGGGCGCTTCGCCGGAGCCGGACCCTCTTCAGGAAGCGGCTCCGCCCAAGGCGGCTCCGGCTGACAAAGCCGATACCAACGACACCGCTGCCGATGGGGATAAGGCGGATACTGCTGCCGGCAGTGGCAAGGGCAAAAAAGGGGCTGGCTGGAAGGATCCTGCCCCGAAACTGGAATTTGAGGATCTGGGGGCCGATGCCCTGGGACGGGGTGCCGAAGGTGGGGCGGAGGTGAACCTGGGGGTGATCCTGGATGTTCCGGTGACCATTTCCATGGAAATTGGTCGCACCCGGATTCCCATTCGCAATCTGTTGCAGCTCAACCAGGGTTCCGTGGTGGAACTGGACCGGTTGGCGGGGGAGCCGCTGGATGTGATGGTGAATGGCACCTTGGTGGCACATGGTGAAGTGGTGGTGGTGAACGAAAAATTCGGTATTCGCCTGACCGACGTGATCAGTCCGGCGGAACGGGTCCGCAAGCTCAAGTGAGGCGTCCCATGTCTGTGTTCAGGTTGATGATCGGGGGGGGAGTGTTTTGCCTGCCACCGGCAGCATTGGCAGAAATGTCCACTGCAGCCAGCGGAGCGGCCACTGATTCAGCGGCCTATCTGGGGCAGATGATCCTGGGGCTGACCCTGGTGATTGCACTGATCCTGGTATTGGGTTTTCTGCTGCGGCGCATGGGGGGGATCCAAAGTGGTGCGGCAGGTGAGCTCAAGGTGCTCGGTGCGGTTTCCCTGGGAGCCAGGGAGCGAATGGTGCTGGTGCAGGCCGGCAAGACCCAGTTATTGCTCGGCGTGGCGCCGGGTCGGGTGCAGACCTTGCATGTGATGGCAGAACCCATTGAGTCGGGTACCGGGACGGCGCCCACCACCGGGGCATTTGCCCAGCGTCTGCGTCAGGCCATGGGGCGCCGGGGAGAAACCCCATGAGGGGCCTGATATCCCTGGTGGTACTGATCGGGCTGATGGGATTGCCTGCAGGGCAGGCCCTGGCCCAGGTGGGTATTCCCCTGTTATCGGTAGAGCAGGATCCTGGCGGTGGTCAGACCTATTCGGTCACGTTACAGATTCTGATTCTGATGACCTTGATGAGCCTGCTGCCAGCGGCGCTCATCATGCTGACCTCGTTTACCCGCATCATCATTGTGCTGGGTATTTTGCGTCAGGGCATCGGCACCACCCAGACCCCTTCGAACCAGATCCTGATTGGTTTGGCGCTGTTTTTGACCCTGTTTATCATGGCGCCGGTGTTTCAGGCGGTGAATGAGGAGGCCATCCAGCCCTTTATGGCCGAGGAGATTGATCAGGAAGAACTGGTCCAGCGGGCCTGGATACCACTGCGGGACTTCATGCTGGAACAGACCCGGGAGACCGACATCAGCATGTTTGCCCGGATTGCCGGCCATGACAGTTTTGAGACGCCCCAGGATGTGCCCTTTTCCATTTTGGTGCCCTCGTTTATTACCAGTGAACTGAAAACTGCCTTCCAGATCGGTTTTTTGATCCTGATTCCTTTCCTGATCATCGATCTGGTGGTGGCCAGTGTACTCATGTCCATGGGGATGATGATGCTCTCACCCCTCATCATTTCCTTGCCGTTCAAGATCATGCTGTTTGTGCTGGTGGATGGTTGGGCGATGATCATGAGCACCCTGGCCACCAGTTTCATTGTCTGACCCTGGGGATGCGCTGATGACACCGGATACCGTAGTGGAAGTGGGACAGCAGGCTGTATGGGTGATCGTGCTGGTGGCGGCGCCGCCATTGCTGACCGGCCTGTCCATTGGCCTGTTCATTGGTATGGTGCAGGCAGCCACGTCCATCCAAGAAATGACCTTGTCCTTTATTCCCAAACTGCTGGGCATGTTTGCTGCCTTGGTGATTGCCGGTGGCTGGATGCTGGATATGCTGCTCAATTACTGCCTGCGACTTTATGAGAGCATCCCTGGACTGATTGGATAGGGATGTGGTCCATGTTCAGTTTCACCGATACCGAACTGATTGCTCTGGTCACCGCCTTTATCTGGCCCTTTGTGCGTATCAGCGCCATGTTGCTGGCGGCGCCGATTTTTGGTGCCGGTACGGTGCCCCTGCGGGTGCGGCTGGTGCTGGCCATGGTGCTGGCGGCACTGATTGCCCCTTTGCTGCCTGAAGCCCCCGCCGTGGCGCCGCTGAGCATGGAAGGATTGCTGGTGACCCTGCAACAGGTGCTGATTGGCGTGACCATGGGGTTCATTCTGCAGATGGTCATGAGTGCCCTGACCATGGCCGGTGAATCCATTGCCCTGTCCATGGGGCTGGGTTACGCCTCCATGGTGGACCCTGGCATGGGGGTACAGGTCCCCGTGGTCTCCCAGTTGTTCATGATCATGGGCACCTTGCTGTTTTTGGCCATGAATGGACATATTGCCTTGCTGGATATGCTGCTGCAGAGCTTTTACCTGATGCCCATCGGGGTGGATGGACTCACCCGGGTGGATTTTTGGTGGGTGGCCAGTTTTGGTTCCACCATGTATGTGGGAGCCCTGCTGGTGGGGTTGCCCATTGTGGCCGCCATGTTGATGGTCAACCTCTCCATGGGGGTGATCACCCGCGCCTCGCCCCAACTCAACATCTTTGCGGTGGGCTTTCCCATGATGATCCTGCTGGGGTTTATCCTCATTATGCTCAACCTGCCCACCCTGGAACCCCGTATCCGGGATCTGGCCATGGCCGGGTTCGGGCTCATTCAGCGTATTCTGGGAGGCTAGGCCATGGCCGAGAATGAATCCTCACAGGAAAAAACTGAACAACCGACCCCTAAACGCCTGCGGGATGCCCAGGACAAGGGGCAGGTGGCCAGTTCCAAGGAACTCAATACCACCCTGGTACTGCTGGCCGGCTCCACCACATTGCTGGTGTTTGGTGGCACCATCCTCAATCACATCCAGGCCCTGATCCGCAACAGTTTGATCATTGACCGGGAACGTATTTTTGATCCGGCCTTCATGCAGGTGGCATTACAGGCGCGGATCGGTGATGCGCTGATGATCCTGGCCCCCATGTTTCTGATTCTGGTGATCACGGCAGTGATTGGTCCGGTGGTGATGGGGGGCGGGCGGTTTCGCGCCAAGGGGCTGCAGCCCAAGCCGGATAAACTCAGCCCCATCAAGGGCCTCAAGCGGATTTTTGGTCCCCAGGGCCTGATGGAACTGGCCAAGACCCTGGCCAAGTTCACCTTGATTGCCACCATGGCGGTGACCATCCTGTGGCAATTTTCCGACCGGCTGCTGGGTTTGGCCGCCCAGGATATGTTGCCGGGGCTGGTGAGTGCCGGTTATATGATTGCCTGGACCTTCGTGGCCCTGAGTGCCACCTTGATTTTGGTGGTGATGATCGATGTACCGTTCCAGCTCTGGAACCATCAGCGCCAGTTACGCATGACCAAGCAGGAGGTCAAGGATGAGTTCAAGCAGACCGAAGGTAAGCCGGAAGTCAAAAGCAGGGTACGCCAGTTGCAGTATGAAGTTTCCCGGCGTCGGATGATGGCCGAGGTGCCCAAAGCTGATGTGGTGGTGACCAACCCCACCCACTTTGCCGTGGCCCTGCGCTACGACCAGACCAAGGGCGGCGCGCCCAAGGTGGTGGCCAAGGGGGCTGACCTGGTGGCGGCAGAGATCCGGGACGTGGCCCGTCAGGCCGGGGTCACCCTGTTGTCAGCGCCGCCTTTGGCCCGTGCCCTGTATTACAACACCCGCCTGGACCAGGAAATCCCCGCCGGTCTTTATGTGGCCGTGGCCCAGGTGCTGGCCTATGTCTACCAGTTGCGGGCAGCGGTGAAAGAAGGTGAGGCGGTGCCGGTACCGCCCACCGATCTGCCGGTGCCGGATGAATTTCTCAAACGTGATGTGCCGCCGGCGGAGAATGTATAAATGGCGAGCCTTGCAGACAGTCTCAAGAGTCTCAATCGGGTCGGCCTGGGTGCGCCCCTGCTGCTGATGGCGTTGCTGGCCATGATGGTCATTCCGCTCCCGCCCCTGGCCCTGGACCTGTTGTTTACCTTCAACATCGCCCTCTCCCTGGTGGTGATTCTGGTGGCGGTATATACCCCGCGCCCACTGGAATTTGCGGTATTTCCCACCATTTTGCTGGTGGCCACCCTGCTGCGTCTGGCCCTGAATGTGGCTTCCACCCGGGTGATTCTGCTGGAGGGCCATACCGGTACCGATGCGGCCGGTAATGTGATTCAGGCTTTTGGCGATTTTGTGGTGGGGGGCAACTATGCCGTGGGTCTGGTGGTATTCGCCATTCTTGTGATCATCAACTTCGTGGTGGTGACCAAGGGGGCAGGTCGGGTCTCGGAAGTGAGCGCCCGATTTACCCTGGATGCCATGCCCGGCAAGCAGATGGCCATTGACGCTGACCTCAATTCAGGATTGATCTCCCAGGATGAGGCCCGCAAACGCCGGGAAGAAGTGGCTCAGGAAGCGGATTTTTATGGGTCCATGGACGGTGCCAGCAAGTTCGTTCGGGGGGATGCCATTGCCGGCATTTTGATCCTGTTCATCAACATCATCGGCGGTCTGGTGATCGGCACCTTGCAACATGGCATGAGTGTAGGGGATGCGGCCACCAACTACGTACTGCTGACCATTGGTGATGGTCTGGTGGCGCAGATCCCGTCTTTGGTGCTGTCATCGGCCACGGCCATTATCGTGACCCGGGTTTCTGCGGCTCAGGACATGGGGCAGCAGGTGTTCAAACAGCTGTTTGGCAACCCCCGTGTGCTTTATGTGGCCGGCGGTATCGTGGCGGCCCTGGGGTTGGTACCGGGTATGCCCAACGTGGTGTTCCTGACCCTGGGTGCGCTGATGGCGGCCAGTGCCTATCTGATCGGCCAGCAACGTGCTGCCGAGGATGCGGTCATCGACAAGGCGATGGCAGAGGCAGAGCCGCCACCGACCAGTCCGGAAATGAAGGAGTTGACCTGGGATGATGTACCGCCGGTCGATCTGGTGGGACTGGAGGTGGGGTATCGCCTCATCCCGCTGGTGGATCGTGCCCAGGGCGGGCAGCTGATGGCCCGGATCAAGGGCGTGCGCCGCAAACTCTCCCAGGAACTGGGTTTTTTGATTCAGCCCGTGCATATCCGCGACAACCTGGATCTGGGGCCCAATCACTACCGGATCACCCTCATGGGCGTCACGGTGGGAGAGGGAGAAGTATTCCCCGATCAGGAGCTGGCCATCAACCCTGGCCAGGTTTTTGGCCAGGTCCGGGGCACCCCCACCAAGGACCCCACCTTCGGTCTGGATGCCCTGTGGATTGATCCTGCACAGCGGGAGGAGGCCCAGGGGCTGGGTTATACCGTCGTGGATGCAGGTACGGTGGTTGCAACCCACCTATCCCAGATCCTCAAGGATCATGCCCATGAGCTGTTGGGCCATGAGGAGGTTCAGCACCTGCTCGATACCCTGACCAAGCATTCCCCCAAGCTGGTGGAAAACCTGGTACCCAAGACCCTGCCCCTGGGCGTGGTGCTCAAGGTCATGCAGAACCTGTTGGCAGAGCAGATTCCAGTGCGGGATATGCGCACTATCGCCGAAACCTTGGCGGAACATGGTGCAAAGAGTCAAGATCCTGACGCTTTGACTGCCGCAGTGCGGGTATCCCTGTCCCGGGCCATTGTCCAGAACATCGTGGGTACCGCGACAGAACTGCCTTTGCTGGCCATTGATCCAGGGTTGGAACAGATATTGCAGAAGTCTTCACAGGGAGGCGCCGGTGCCGGTCTGGGTATCGAACCGGGTCTGGCCGAACGCTTGCAGCGTTCCATTGCCGAGGCCTCCCAACGTCAGGAGATGTCAGGCGAGCCTTCCGTGCTGGTGGTATCGCCGGACATTCGGCCCTGGATGTCCCGCTGGTTGCGTTCCGCCGTGCGTGGGCTCCATGTCCTGGCCTACACGGAAATTCCGGATAACAAGCAGATCCGGGTGGTGGCCACCGTAGGCAGGGAGACGGACTGACGGGGCGAATTTAAGAACAGGCAGTCAGACGTGTGCAGCGGTTCAACACCAGCGCAACGGGAATAATGGGTTACCGTCATGAAAATAAAACGCTATTTTGCACCGGATATGCGCCAGGCCATCCGCCTAGTGCGGGAAAAACAAGGGCCGGACGCGGTGATCCTTTCCAGCCGCAGTGTCGAGGGGGGTATCGAACTCGTCGCAGCGATGGATTATGACGAGGATGTGGTGCTGGAAATGGCCCGTCAGGCCGAGGGGCAGACCGCTCCCGCCAAACCGGCGCCCAGGGTCGCCTTGCCCGAGGATGCTCCGGCATCGGTCAGCAAGCCGCCGGCTCCGGTAGCCTCGGCAAGGACACCGGCCTCACCGTCGGCATCAGCCCCCAGGAAAACCCCTCCGGCCAAGGCATTTCCCGATCTCCACGCCAGCCGGGACTCCGCCTGGGCGGAAGAAGGTTTGCCGGCCCTGATGACCCCTGTGGTGGAACCACCGCCGGCCTCCCCTCAAGAGGAGGCGTCTGCCACACCGGCTTCCAGTTCCCGTTCTGCAAAGAAAAAAGTAGTCAGCATTGAATGGTCCCAGGAACCTACCCTGATGGCCATGCAAAAGGAAATCCAGGGTCTGCGGGCCATGTTGCAGGATCAGCTGGCCAGTCTGGCCGGACAGGAATTCATGCGCCGGGATCCAGCCCGGGCCGGCGTGGTGGCCCGGCTTCAGCGTATGGGACTGGAACTGGACCTGGCCAAGGCGGTAGCGCTTGAGATTGCCGCCCCTGATGAGCCAGCCGAAGCCTGGCAGGAAGCCCTCAACCACCTGTCTGCCCGTTTGCGGGTGACACCCGATGGCATTCTGGATCAGGCCGGTATTTTGACCCTGGTAGGCCCCAGCGGCGTGGGCAAGACCACCACAGTGGCCAAGCTGGCGGCCCTTCAGAGCTTGCGTCACGGGCATGATTCCGTGGCCATGGTGACTACGGACGCCTATCGCATTGGCGCCCATCGCCAATTGCAGACCTTTGGTCAGATTCTGGGCGTCCCGGTTTACCTGGCCCAGACAGCCCGTCAGCTTGGTGACATGCTGGAAAGCTTGAAATCCAAGCGTCTGGTCATCATTGATACTGCAGGGACCAGTCAGCGGGATATGCGTTTGCTCACTGAACTGGAATCCATGACCACCCAGACCCGCTCCAAGACGTTGCTGGTGATGGCGGCCAATGTGCAAAAGTCGGTCATGATGGAAACCGTCACTGCCTTTGGCCGGCTCCAGCCAGAAGGCTGTGTACTGACCAAGGTGGATGAAACCGCTTCCCTGGGGGAGGCCCTGTCCACCCTGATCGGTGCCGGTCTGCCCCTGACCTTCGTCAGTGAAGGTCAGCGGATTCCCGACGATTTGCGTCCTGCCCGGGCCGCCCGGTTGGTGGCTTCCGCTGCGAAAATGGCGGATGCGGGTATGGAACGCAATGACACCTGTCAGACCCAGATGGTATCGCCAGTATTCAGAGAGCCCATCAATCAGCCCAATGCCAGGTACGCCCATGCCTTCAACCAGTGATTTAGCGGTGATGCGCCCGTCCCCCGCGTCTGCTGCTGCAGCGCCGGTGCGCGTGTTGGCGGTGTCCAGTGGCAAGGGCGGAGTGGGCAAGACCAACGTATCGGTCAACCTCAGTGCTGCCCTGGCAGCCAGCGGCAAGCGGGTGATGTTGCTGGATGCAGACCTGGGCCTGGCCAATGTTGACGTACTGTTGGGGTTACAGCCCAAGTCAAACCTGTACCATGTCCTCAACGGTGAATGCAGCCTGGAGGACATTCTGCTGGAAGGCCCTGGCGGGATGCTGATTGTACCGGCTGCTTCGGGGATTGCCCGTATGGCCGATCTGGAGCCAGCCCAGCATGTAGGCATCATTCGTGCCTTTAGCGAGCTTTCTCACCCCCTGGATGTTCTGGTGGTGGATACTGCCGCCGGTCTGCAGGACAGCGTGACCAGTTTTTGCCGGGCTGCCCAGGAAGTGTTGGTGGTGGTCTGTGACGAGCCGGCTTCCATTACCGATGCCTATGCGCTGATCAAGGTGCTATACCGTGATCATGGCCTGATGCGTTTTCGTATCCTTGCCAATATGGTGCGTAACGACAATGACAACGAAGGCCGGACCCTGTTCAAGAAGCTGGTGGCGGTCTGTGACCGCTTTTTGGAGGATGTGATTCTGGATTATGTGGGCGCGGTGCCCCATGACGACATGTTGCGCAAGGCGGTGCAGCGCCGAAAAACCGTGTTGGATGCCTATCCGTCCAGTCCGGCCGCCCGGGCTTTTCGTGGCATTGCCGGACGTATTGACCAGTGGCCGATGCCCAAGGCCGCTCGTGGTGGTATTGAATTTTTCGTGGAAAGGTTGATTAAAGGCGGTCGAAATGACCCAGAGCCATTAACATAAGCGTGCTAGCCATGTATTCCTGTATCGAGGTAGACCATACCCGGCTGGTGGATGAGCATGTTCCCTTGGTCAAGCGAATCGCTTACCATCTGCTCGCCCGTCTGCCTGCCAATGTGCAGGTCGAGGACCTGATTCAGTCCGGGGTCATCGGTCTGCTGGAGGCTGCCCGACATTACGATCCATCCCAGGGGGCCAGTTTCGAGACCTACGCCGGTATTCGGATTCGTGGCGCGATGCTCGATGAAGTTCGGCGCAGTGACTGGACGCCCCGTTCTGTCCATCGTAATGCCCGTCGCATCAGCGAGGTGATTCGGGAAATCGAGAACCGCGAGGGACGCGAAGCCACAGGTCCAGAGGTGGCAGCGGCGCTGAACGTGGATCTGGACACCTACCACGATATGTTGAGAGATGCGGTGGGGAGTCGCGTACTGGGATTTGATGACCTGTGTGACGCCGACGGCGATGTGGATAATTTCCTTCCCGGTCAGGGGCCAACGCCCCTGGAGTCGGTGACCCGCGCTGATTTTCAAAGGGCTCTGGCCAATCACATTGATGCCTTGCCTGAGCGGGAGCGCTTGATCTTGTCGCTGTATTATGATGACGAGTTGAATTTGCGTGAGATCGGCGAGGTGCTGGGCGTCAGCGAATCCCGTGTATGTCAACTTCACGGGCAGGCTCTGGTTCGTCTCAGGGCGCGCATGACGGAATGGGTGGCGGATGGGGAGCGGGTTTGACCCCTTCTCTCGCCAAAATTGAATGAGAATGAATGCCGGAGCATGATGGCTGTTGTCAGCCATCCCTTGGGTATCTGTTTAATCGGGAGGTTATTGTGGATAAGAATATGAAGATCCTGATCGTGGATGATTTTTCCACGATGCGCCGCATTATCAAAAACTTGCTGCGGGATCTCGGATACAACAATACCGCTGAGGCTGATGATGGCAACACAGCGTTGCCCATGCTGCAGAACGGTAACTATGACTTCCTGGTCACCGACTGGAACATGCCGGGCATGCCGGGCATCGACCTGCTGCGGGCGGTCCGTGCCGATCCCCGTCTTAAAGACATGCCGGTGCTGATGGTGACAGCAGAAGCCAAGCGCGAGCAGATCGTGGAAGCGGCCCAAGCTGGTGTCAACGGCTATATTGTCAAGCCTTTCACGGCAGAAACCTTGAAGGAGAAGATCAACAAGATCTTCGAGAGACTTCAGGAACAGGGGTAGCGATGTGATGGGGAATCAGGAAGACGAAAAAGCACGTGAGTTCAAGCAGCAGCAGCTGGCCCATGCCCGCGAACTGGTCCACCTCATGGAGTCCGGCGATGAAGACGCCGCCGGTCGCCTCATTGAGGAACTGGGTCGCATGCACGAGACCCTGCTGTTTCAGGAATTGGGCAAGCTGACCCGGGATCTGCATGAAGCCTTGAACAGTTTTCGTATGGATTCCCGTCTCTCCGAACTGACCCATCAGGACATCCCTGATGCCAAGGAGCGTCTTAACTATGTGGTGGCCATGACCGATCAGGCCGCTCATCGCACGCTCAATGCCATCGAGGCCGCGTTGCCCGTATCCGAGGATCTGGCGGATCGGGCGCGTACCCTGTCTGCGGACTGGTCACGATTTCGTCAGCGGGAGATGTCCGTAGACGAATTTCGGGCGGTGAGTCAGGCATTGGCGGATTTTCTCCAAAGTACAGAACGGGACGCGGAAATCCTGCGCAGCCAGTTGTCGGAAATTCTCATGGCTCAGGATTTTCAGGATCTGACAGGGCAGGTCATTCGCCGTGTCATGACCCTGGTGCAGGATCTGGAAGACAATCTGGTGGGTTTGGTGCGTATTTCCGGCCAGCGCCTGTCTGGCGGTGAGGACAAGGGTAACAAGGACATTGAGCCCAGTGGTCCTGCGGTCAAGGGCACCTCAGACCGTGGCGACGCGGTCAACAGCCAGGACGATGTGGATGACCTGTTGTCCAGCCTTGGATTCTAGGTTGTGTTCGGCTGTCGAGAGGGTGCAGGTGCATTTCAGATTTTTCCGGTCTGGCCGCCAAACCAGAGTATCAAGGTGCATTTGCCCTAGGCGTGAGAGACGGACATGAGTCTGGATACCGACGACGAAATCCTGCAGGACTTTCTGGTAGAGGCCGGTGAATTGCTGGAGGGCCTCAGTGAGCAGTTGGTGCAGCTTGAGCAGACCCCGGATGACAAGGATCTGCTCAATGCGGTATTTCGCAGCTTTCATACCATCAAGGGCGGTGCGGGTTTTCTGAATCTGGAAAACCTGGTCAAGATCTGCCATCGAGCCGAGGACGTGTTCAATCTGCTGCGTCAGGGACAGCGGCAGGTGGACAGCAACTTGATGGATATCATCCTGCAGGTGATTGATATCCTCAATCAGATGTTCGATGAGGTCCGTTCCGGTGAAATGCCTTCCCCGGCCCCAGATGATCTCATGGCAGCCCTGGAGCCTTTGGCCCAGCCCCCTGGTGAGGTTCCCGAGCCGGTGGCGGCAGCTCCCGAACCCCCACCTCCCCCTCCCCCGGCAGCAGTCCCGGCAGCGGGTGGCCGTAGCGGTGGTGATATTACCGATGAAGAGTTTGAAGCCCTGCTCGATGCCCTGCAGGATCAAAAGCAGGGGGGGGCTGCACCGCCGCCCCCTGCGGCCCCCAGTGCTGCTGGCAGCCAGGGTGGGGCTGCGGGTGATGTGATCACCGATGATGAATTTGATCAATTGCTCGATGAACTCCAGGGGCACAAGGGCGGCGCCGGAAGCCAGCCAGCCCAGCCCCCTGCCCCTGCCGCCGGTGGCCAGGACAGCGGAGCGCTGATCTCCGACGATGAGTTTGAAAATCTGCTGGATAACTTGCACGGCAAAAACAAGCCTGCTGCCGCAGGGGCCTCACCCCCTCCTTCTCCAGCAGCCCCTGCGCCGGCACCCAAGCCCGCCCCGGCAGCACCAGCCAAGCCTGCTGCCCCGGAAAAGGCGGCTCCCACCAAGCCAGCGCCATCCCCTGCCGATACGTCGGTACGGGTAGATACCCGGCGTCTGGATGACATCATGAATCTGGTGGGGGAGCTGGTGCTGGTGCGTAACCGGCTGGCTACCCTGCGATCCCGCATGGGGGATGAGCAGGTATCCAAGGCGGTCACCAACCTGGATGTGGTGACGGCGGATCTGCAGGCAGCGGTGATGAAAACCCGCATGCAGCCCATCAAGAAGGTGTTTGGTCGTTTCCCCAGGGTGGTCAGGGATCTGGCCCGGAGCCTCAAGAAGGAAGTCAATCTGGAGCTTTGGGGGGAGGATACCGACCTGGACAAGAACCTGGTGGAAGCCCTGGCAGATCCCCTGGTCCATCTGGTGCGTAACGCGGTTGATCACGGCATCGAGTCGCCGGAGGAGCGGGTTGCTGCCGGTAAGCCCCGTGCCGGTCATGTGGTTTTGTCTGCCGCCCAGGAGGGGGATCACATCCTGCTGACCATCTCCGACGATGGTAAGGGCATGGACCCCAATGTATTGCGCGGCAAGGCGGTGGAAAAGGGCTTGATGGACGAGGATGCCGCCTCCCGTCTGTCGGACCATGATGCCTTTAATCTGATTTTTCGGGCGGGATTTTCCACCAAGACGGAGATTTCCGATGTCTCCGGGCGGGGTGTGGGCATGGATGTGGTGAAAACCCGCATTGCCCAGCTAAATGGTCGGGTGGAAGTGACCTCAGAACTGGGCAAGGGCAGCACATTGAGTATTCGCCTGCCCCTGACCCTGGCGATCCTGCCGACCCTGATGGTGGTCCTGGGCAAGCAGCGCTTTGCCCTGCCCCTGGCCAATGTGAGCGAAATCTTCGATCTGGACCTCTCCCGCACCAACCGGGTGGACGATCAGGAGGTCATTATGGTTCGCAATCGTTCCTTACCCCTGTACTATCTGCGTCGCTGGCTGGTGGCCGGCGGTACCGATGAATACCGGGGAATGGGGCATGTGGTGGTGGTATTCAGCGGCAACCAGCGGGTGGGTTTTGTGGTGGACAGCCTGATCGGACAGGAAGAGGTGGTGATCAAGCCCTTGGGCAACATGCTTCATGGCGTGCCAGGGCTGGCGGGTGCGACCATCACCGGCGATGGTGGTATTGCCCTGATCCTGGATATTCCCGGATTGCTGAAAAATTATGCCAGACGGTTTTAAGGCCGGCCTGGTATTTTGGTGTTTTTCTCATCCCGCCAGGGCGCGGGTATACGTGGAGAGACTTGATGGCGGTTCGCGTTCTGGTGGTGGACGACTCCGGATTTTTTCGGCGTCGCATCGTGGATATCCTGAATGCGGACCCGTCCATCGAGGTGGTGGGAAGTGCCGTCAACGGTCAGGAGGCGGTGGATCAGGCTGCCCGATTGCGTCCGGACGTGATCACCATGGATATCGAGATGCCCGTGATGGACGGGATTACTGCTGTGCGGCGTATCATGGCGCGCAATCCAACCCCGATTTTGATGTTTTCCTCCCTGACCACGGAAGGGGCCAAGGCAACCCTGGATGCCCTGGAGGCGGGGGCAGTGGATTTTTTACCGAAAAAATTTGAGGATATCGCCCGGGACCAGGAGCAGGCCAAAGAGGTGCTGCGGCGTCGGGTCAAGGCAGTGGGCCGCCGGCGCCTGTCCCGGCCACCCTCTGGCCCATCACCGGCTCCGGGGGCGGCTGCGTCCACTTCTGAATCCCGGCCACCCACCCCCCCGCCGGCCCGCAACCTACCGACAGCAACCGGGACGGCGGTGCGTTCAGAGGGTGCGGCTGTACGTTCAGAGCGGTCAAGTTATGATCGCAAGCCTGTGATGATCAATGATTTTCGTGTGGTTCTCATCGGCACATCCACCGGGGGGCCTTTGGCCTTGCAGAAGGTACTGGCTGAGTTGCCAGCTCATTTTCCCCTGCCGTTGCTGCTGATTCAGCATATGCCGGCCAGTTTTACCCCCGCCTTTGCCCAGCGTCTGGATCAGTTGTGCCGGATTCGGGTCAAGGAAGCCGTGGATGGGGATTTACTGGCACCGGGATTGGCGCTGCTGGCCCCGGGTGGTCAGCAGATGGTACTGGAGTCACGGGCAGGGCAGGTGCGGGTGAAGATCACCGACAGCGAACCGGACCAGCATTATCGGCCCTGTGTGGATGTCACGTTCAATTCCGCTGCTGCAATCTTTCGCGGGGATGCCCTGGCCATCATCATGACAGGCATGGGTGCCGATGGTCGGGAAGGGGCCAGATTGCTCAAGCGCTGTGGCTCCAAAATCTGGGCCCAGGATGAAAACAGTTGTGTGGTGTACGGTATGCCCGCCGCCGTGGTGGAAGCGGGCCTGGCAGATCGGGTATTGCCTTTGTCTCAGATTGGCAGATTGCTGGCCGAGGGGAGTTGATGCATGGATATTTTGAGCCTCATCGGTATTTTGTTGGGCCTGGTGGCCATTTTTGGCGGCACGGTGGCCAAGGGCAGCGGTCTGGCGGCCCTATGGAACCTGGCCGCTTTTGTGATCGTGATCGTCGGTACTTTTGCGGCGGCATTCCTGCAGGCCCGGCCTGCGGTATTTCTTCAGGCCATAAAGATCATTCCCTGGGTATTTGTTCCGCCGCGCCTGGACCCGGAAGCGGTGATCGAGCGGGTTGTGGGCTGGAGCCAGGTGGCCCGCAAAGAAGGATTGCTGGGACTGGAATCCATGATCGAGACCGAAGAAGATGCCTTTGCCCGCAAGGGCCTTCAATTGCTGGTGGATGGCACCGAGCCGGAGGCCATTCGCACCATTTTGGAGGTGGATAGTCAAACCCGGGAGGAGTTCAATACCCAGGCGGCCAAAGTGTACGAAAGCATGGGGGTTTACGCGCCCACCATGGGGATTATCGGTGCGGTGATGGGTTTGATGGCGGTGATGCAGAACCTGGCAGATCCCAGTCGCCTGGGGGCGGGTATTGCAGCGGCCTTTGTCGCCACCATCTACGGCATCGCTTCTGCCAACCTGTTTTTTCTGCCGGTGGCCAACAAGCTCAAGGCCGTGATTCATAGTCAGAATGCTTATCGGGAAATGATTGTTGAAGGCATCATTTCCATTGCCGAGGGAGAGAACCCGCGCAATATCGAGACCAAGTTGCAGGGGTACCTGCATTGATTTGCAAGGGGGGCAGCGTGTCTGCCCGTCTGCAATGTCCATGGGAACTGTGTCATGCCAAGGCGTCGCAAGAAAAAACATGAGGATCACGTCAACCACGAGGCGTGGGCCATTCCCTATGCGGATCTGATGACCTTGCTGTTGGCATTCTTCGTGGTGATGTATGCCATCTCTTCCCTCAATGAGGGCAAATACCGCATCTTGTCCAGTTCTTTGGTGGAGGCTTTCAGGTCAACCCCCAGGTCCATCGACCCGATTCAAACCGGGGAGTTGACCCGCTCGCCCCTGTCCTCCGTGGTGGAGACACCCCCCATCACTTCCCCCATCGAAATGGCACATATGAGCCGCAGTCTGGAAGAGATTCTGGTGGATATGGATCTGGAAGGACTGTCTTTGGCCATTGTAGGCATTAATGCCCTGGCCGATGAGATCGAGATGGCAATGGCTCCTCTCATCGAGGCGGGCATGATCGAGGTGGAACGGGATCGTCTGTGGATCGAGGTCCAGATCAACACCAGTATCCTGTTTGCCAGCGGCAGTGCGGAATTGTCTCCGGATGCGGTGCCCATCATGCAGCAGTTGGCCGCCATCCTGAGCCAGTTCCCCGCCCGGGTGCATGTGGAGGGACATACCGATAATGTGCCCATCAGTACGCCGATCTATCCTTCCAACTGGGAACTGTCTTCGGGCCGTGCTGCCACTGTGGTCAATCTGTTTGCCCGCAACGGCGTCAATCCTGAGCAGATGGCTGCCATTGGTTTTGGTGAATATCGGCCCAAGGCCGACAACGATACCCCGGAAGGACGAATGAAAAACCGGCGGGTCAATATCGTGGTTCTGGCCGGGCAGCGTCCCAGGATTGGTGCCGGTGCGCCGCCGGAGATGCTGCGTGAGGACATGGAAATGTTACTCAATCAGGGTGGAGGTACCGTGGGAGGTGTGCCATGACCGTGACCTGGGCCGTTGCCAACCAAAAAGGTGGGGTGGGCAAAACCACCACCACCGTATCTCTTGGTGGTCTGCTGGCTGCCAGAGGATATGAAACCTTGCTGGTGGACCTGGATCCCCACGGCTCATTGACCGCCTATTTTGGTGGCGACCCGGAAAGCGCTACAGGCGGGGTCTATAGTCTTTTTCACCGGGTGGCACAGGGTAAACCCATCCAGGCCAGTGACGCAGTGCGGGCTACCCGTTTTGATCATTTGTATGTGTTGCCCGCTTCCACGGCCCAGGCCACGCTGGACCGTCAGTTGGGAACCCGTGAAGGCATGGGGCTGGTGCTCAAACGCTCGATTCAGGGGCTGGAGGACTCCTTCGATTTTGTGTTGCTGGACTGCCCACCGATGCTGGGGGTGCTGATGGTCAATGCCCTGGCGGCCTGCAGCACGTTGTTGATTCCGGTACAGACCGAATATCTGGCCATCCGCGGCCTGGATCGCATGTTGCAGACTTTGCGCATGATCCAGCGTTCCCGTCGGGATCCTTTGAATCATGTGGTGGTACCCACCCTGTTTGACTGTCGTACCCGGGCCTCGACCCAGGCCCTTTGGGAACTGCGGGATAACTACAGTGATTGTCTTTGGAAGGGGGTGATCACCGTAGATACCAAATTTCGGGAAGCGGCCATGGCCGGTATGCCGCTACCCATCATGATCCCCGACGCCAAGGGCACTGAAGCCTATGGCCGGTTGCTGGATTCCTTGCTGGGCCAGGATCTCTACCGTCATAGGGTCGCCTCATGAATCAGGACGCAAGACCGGAGCGGAGCGAGAAGCAGCAGCGCCTGCTGGTGGTGGATGAACCCAAGGCGTTGACCGCCTATCTGGACGATCTACTGCAGGAAATCGCCGACGTGGAGCCGTTGCCGCCGGTGGTGGAGGTTTCTCCACCGCCGCCGCCGCCAGCGCCAGCACCGGTCAAGGCCACGGTGACCCCCATTAAGCCGGTGGTGGCAACCCCACCCCCTCCGGCTCCCCCCCCTCGCCAGGATGTCCCTCCGGCCTGGGGGCAGGTGCCCTTTCAATGTCTGTTATTCCGTCTGGGAGGGTTGGCCCTGGCAGTCCCCTTGGTGAAACTGACCGGCATTATGACCATGCCGCGGGACATCACCCCGATGCCGGGTCACAGCCCCATGTTTCTGGGACTGGTCAATCACCACGGTCGCAAGGTCAAGGTGGTGGATATCGGTGCCCATGTGTTGCCACCGGATCGTCAGGCACAAAAACCCCCGCCTGCCAACCTGATCCTCATTGATGAGGGGCGCTGGGGGTTGGCCTGTGACCGGGTGGAGGAAACCTTGATGCTCACGCCGGATCTGGTGCGCTGGCGTTCCCCCAGTGGACGACGTCCCTGGCTATCCGGTACGGTGATCAAGCACCTGTGTGCCATAATTGACGTGGATTTTCTGGCTCGGACCCTGGAGCAGGGTGACTGGGGCTGAGGGCACGCGGCGTCGGTGCCCCTGGTGTGCAGATTATGATATCCGCCGGCAGGCGCCTCCGGCATGTAACACGAGGTTTGAGTGAATGGCCAAAGAACCCCAGGCGGCATCCGCCACCCAGTATGTCACCTTTCGTCTTGCCGATGAGACCTATGCCATCAATGTGATGCAGGTTCAGGAGGTACTCCGGGTCACGGAGATAGCTCCGGTGCCGGGGGCACCCCATTATGTGCTGGGCATCATCAATCTGCGGGGCAATGTTGTCACAGTCATCGACGCCCGCCGACGTATGGGCTTGATGGACAAGGATTCAGACGATGCTTCGCGGATTGTTATTATTGAAGTGGGCGGTCAGGTGGTGGGTATCATGGTGGACAGCGTGGCCGAGGTGATCGAACTGGCCACCAGAGACGTGGAACCGGCACCCAATGTGGGTAATGATGAAAGTTCCAAGTACATTCAGGGGGTAGCCAGCCGTGATGGCGAGCTGACCATTGTGGTGGATCTCAACAAGCTCCTCACCGATGACGAATGGGCCGAGGTGGCGTCACTCTGACCGGATGGTGGACAAGGGGAGGCAGAGAAGGTGGCAGATATTCCGATTTTGCCCACCCATCCGACGATTCCTGGTCGTCCGGTGCCGGAGGAGGGTGATGCAAGACAGCAGGTGATCCCCCCCGCTCCCCGGCGTCGGCGACCTCGGGACCAGGAATCTGACGACGAGGGCGGGGATGCCCGTGGCCGATCCGATTCATCGGATCGCCATAACCACAATGATGATCCCGATCACATAGACGAATACGCATGATTGCTTACATTGCCCTGGCTTTGTCCCTGTTGACCGCGTTGGCCTGCGGAGTGGTCTGTTTTTGGTTTAAACGTCAACTGGACGACCTGCGCAGAAGACTGAGCCTGCAGGAAACTTCCATGCTGGCCCTCAAGGGCGCTCTGAGCGCTCTGCATAGCGAGGAGCACCAGTTTGAAGCCTATCGCAAACGGGTAGATCAGCAATTGCAGCGGCTCTCCGAGCAACAGGAACAGGTACTGATGCGGGATGCCGATGAAGGCCCCTACCGGCAGGCTTTGCGGATGGTCAGACAGGGTGCCACCCGGGATGATCTGGTGGCCGGCTGTGGCTTGTCTGCTGGAGAGGCGGAGTTACTGCTGGCCATGCATCGGGATCAGTCCCTGTCCTGACGGGGTTTGCCGGCATCGGCGGGGGTCCTGCCGCTGAGCTTGTACACAAACGCCAGCACCTCCGCCACTGCCACATAGAGATTTTCAGGAATTTCCGCGCCCAGAGGCACTTTAGACAGGGTCATGCTCAACGTGGGATCCTGGTGTATGGGCACATTGTGGTGCTCGGCAATGTCCAGGATCTGGGTCGCCAGTTCCCCTTCCCCCTTGGCGGTCAGTCGGGGTGCTCCTCCCTGTCCTCCGTAATGCAGGGCAATGGCCTGTCGTTGACCTGGAGGCTGTGTGGTGTTTTTTTTCATCAGGCGTGACTGTCGATCAGGGCATCATCTCCATCCTGACGACCCGGTTGGGTGTTCGGTGGGGTGCCCTGTCGGCAGGTCAGTCCCTGGACTTCCAGATTTCTGGATTCCAGATGGGTCTTGAGCTGGGGCAGGGCTTGGTCGATGTGCTGTTGGGTTGTGGCTGAAACCGCCCAGAACTGTATGCTGACGCTATTTTCCCGCACCATGACCCGGATGCGCAGGGGGCCAAGTTCCGGCAGATCCATGGCCAGATCAGCTTTCCAGGCATAGTCATCCGCATCTTCCTGGTCCTTGTTGCGCCGGGCATCCCGGTCCAGGCGCATGTGTACCACATCCACCCCCTGCTCGCCCCGCAGGGCAAGTTCCAGCAACCAGCGCGGTAGCGGGCTGTCGTCTGTGCTGTCTCTGGCAGAGAGTTGATGAATCACCAGCCGTGCCATGGACTGTTCCACCTGTTGCCGCAGCAGGTCCAGCAGGGGTTCCCGCATGAGCATGGCCACGGGGGCCACCGGGGCTCTGGCCTGGGGCACCGGGTTGCTGTGTTTCAAGGGGGGAGGAATATCCCCGGCGGGTAACCGGCCCCTGGAGGCCAGGGTTCGTTCCGGGGTTGCCCCCCGTTCTGGCAATGGCAGGGTACGAGGCGGGTCGCGGGGCAGGGTGCGGGACAGTGCCCCCGTCAACTCACGGGCCTGCTGGTTGTTCAGGGTACGAAGCTGAGGATGATGGGGCGAGTTGAGGGTGCGCAGCTGTGCGTTGATCAGATGACGCACCTGCTCGCTGGTCAGATTGCGGGCCAGGGTTCTGGCCAGATCCCGGGCCTGTTCACTGGTGAGATTGCGGGCCAGCATCCTGGCCAGATCCCGAGCTTGCTCACTGGTGAGGATAGGGCCGGGTGACCGGTTCGGGTTGCTGCGGGTCTGGGCATCGCTGGAAGGGCGCGGAGATTCACCCTGGGGAGGCTGCTGGGGTGGACGGAGCAGTTCATTGAACGGGCCTCGAACCGACTCACCGGCAGCATGGCGTGGCCGGATGACCGGCAGGGCGCGCAGCTGTTCTGCCAGGGACAGCAGTCTGGCCTTGAGATCCTGAGCCACGTCCATCCTTGGTGTGCTCATACCTGTAGCCTGCACCAGCCGGGCCTCATAAAACAGGCCGGAGTTGAGTATTGCCTGGCGCAAGCCTTGGGGTGTGGTCACCTGCTCGGCAGTGGGCAAAACCTGCCAGAGCCGTTGCAGGGCCTGGTTGACGCCTTCGGGTAGGGGAGCGGCCCTGGCGTTGTCAGGTTGAACCAGATGATGGATGCTGGCCAGCAGGGGACCCTGAGCGGCTTGCAGAGGTGCCCATTGCCGGACCAGATGGGGTATGACCGTGGTCGTGGGTGGCATCGGGGACGGGGGGGGGGCTGGCATTTCCCGCAGAAGTGTCAATTCCAGTCGGGGGGTGACGGCATTCACCAGCAACTTGAGTTGATCGCCCGTCTGCACCGGGATGGGCAGCCTGAACTCCAGGGTCTCTCCTGCCAGTCTCAGTTGCACCGTTTCTCCTGGCCGCGGGTGGCCTGTGACCACTTGGGCCAGAATGATTTCTCCGGCCTGTAGTGCCTGACGGACATGGCCGACAGCAGTGGTCTGCAATGGAGAGAGGTGCAGGCGGACTGGGGGGGGAGAGGTGATGTCCATGACCACGTTACCATAGCCTGTGCCCCTGGCATCTGGCAACGCGCCTCTGATGCCTTCAATCCTGCATCCTTAACAGCAAGCAAAAAAACTTTCAGGAAAAAACATGAAAATCAGAGTGTTATTTGTCTGCATGGGTAATATTTGCCGTTCTCCAATAGCCCATGGGGTGTTTGAACATCTGGTGTTGCAATCCGGTTTGGCAGATCGGATTGAAGTGGATTCTGCCGGAACCCATGCTTATCACGTGGGGGAGTTACCCGACAGCCGGGCTCGCCGCACTGCAAAGGCCCGAGGGCTTGATTTATCGAGCCAGCGAGCACGGCATGCCACCCCTGCTGATTTGCAGCATTTCGATTATGTGCTGGTCATGGATGAGGACAACCTGGCCCACATGCGCCGTTTGGGGGAGGCTGGACAGAGATTGCATCTGTCCTTGTTGATGACCTTTGCCCAACAGCATCAGGAGAAGGAGGTGCCCGACCCCTATTATGGTGGGGAGGCGGGCTTTGAGCGGGTGATGGACATGATCGAGGATGCTTCGGCGGGATTATTGGCCCATATCCGTCAGGCCCATGGCCTGACAGATTAGCCAGGCCGGATCAAGCCTCCTTCTGATCCGGCCTGGGGGTTTTGCTTAATCCCCGGCATCCTTGGAGGGGCTGCCCTCTGCTGCTGTCGGCTTTGACGGTTCCCGAGCAGGGGCGGGCGCTGCCGGTGCCGCTGGTGCCGCTGGTGCCGCTGGTGCCGCTGGTGCCGCTGGTGCCGCTGGTGCCGCTGGTGCCGCTGGTGCTGCCGGTGCTGCCGGTGCTGCCGGTGCTGCTGGTGCTGCCGGTGCCGATGGCTGTTCGGACGACACCTTATGGGATGTGACCTTGGCGGCGGTGGTTTTGGAGGGCGCTTCTCCGTCATGCTCCCTTTCAGTCTGAGGGGAAGCCTTGGCGGTGGCCCCCGCCTTACTGCTGCGCCGGGAGGCTGGTCGCTGGGTTTTCACCGATCCCGAGGGACGGGCCCTGTCCTCTGCCAAAGGCGGGGTGTCCTTTGCGCCCGGATCAGGACGGGCTGCCGGAGGCGGCGGGCTGGTGGCGTCCTTGTTGTCGCTGTTCTTGTTGACGGTATCCCTGGATGCTTGTGCCACGGATTTACCCTCATCGCCAGCCCCGGCGGAGACGGGGGGGTGATCGGGTCTGGATGCCGGCCCATGGTCGCCCACAGGTGCCAGCGGTTTTGCCGACGCCGGTGGCGGGAGCTTGCGGGTTTCTTCATTGCCAGAGGCGGTCACCTGGGCAGCGGTTGCCGGAGCTGGAGAGGCTGCATCCGGTGTTGGTTTTGGCGTGTCCTGGGATGTTGCAGTGCCTTCCTTGTCCTGGGTTTGCCGTGAGGATGGAGAGGCTGCTTCACCATTTCGGCTTTCATTGCCTGTACGCTTGCGCCGCCGACCTCCTCGCCGGCCCCGACCTCGATTGCCTCCCTGATGATCCCGGCCTGTGGTGTCCTGGGGGGTGGTCGTTGGCGGGTTGTCGGTAGTCTCGGTCTGCCGGGGGGATTCGGTACCGGTTTCCGTCGCCCTGGATTCTGCGGTGGGGTTATCCTCCCGCGGATCCTTGCCCTTGACTTCATTGCCCTGACGCGGGCCATTCAGCGGACGGGATTTGTCCTCGGAGCCGGTTTCTTTTGGAGTGCGTCGACCCCGGACCGTGTTGCGCCGGGACCGTGACCCCCGGTTGTTTTCATGATCATCCTGGGAAGGGCGTTCACGGCGTGAGGGGGTTGGCGAGGTGGTTCGACCGGATTGTGGTTCACCTTCGGCCTTGGAGGAGAGGCTACGCACGGAGGATTTGAGTCGTCGGGGCGGCGGAGGCGTGTTGTCCGGTCGTTCGCTGTTGGAGAACAGGCTGTTCCAGATGCGGCTGAACAGACCCGGCAGGGAAACTGGCGAAACACTGCGCCGGGGCGTGTGCTGTTGAGGTTCCAGTTCCAGCGGCGCGGGGGCAGCAGGGGTGATGGTTTGCACCAGGGCTTTTTCCAGATGGCCCTTGCGGGGAGTCTGGGTGGTGAGTTCCGGCTCTTCTTCAGCCAGCATCTGGTAGCTGCTTTTGCCGGCCAGTTCCTCTAAAACCTCTTCCCCACGCATGCGGCGCACGGTGAAATGGGGGGTGAGTATGTTGGGACTGGGCACCAGGGTGATGTCCACGTTGTAGCGGTTTTCGATGGTGGCGATCACATCCCGCTTTTCATTGAGCAAAAAAGTGGCGGCATCCACCGGCAAATGGGCCAGCACCCGACCGGTTTTTTCCTTCATGGCCTCCTCTTCCAGCAGCCGCAGTACCGACAGGGAAAGGGATTCCACACTACGGATATGACCGTGACCGTTACAACGGGGACAGACGATCTGACTGGACTCCCCCAGGGAAGGACGCAGACGCTGACGGGACATTTCCAGCAGGCCAAAGCGGGAGATACGACCCACCTGGACCCTGGCCCGATCCACTTCCAGGGCCGCCCGCAGACGGTTTTCCACTTCTCGCTGGTTTTTATTGGGTGCCATGTCGATAAAGTCGATGACAATCAGCCCCCCCAGATCCCGCAGCCGCAGTTGCCGGGCGATTTCCTCGGCAGCTTCCAGGTTGGTATTGCGGGCGGTTTCCTCAATATCGCTGCCCTTGGTGGCGCGGGCGGAATTGACATCAATGGAGATCAGGGCTTCGGTATGGTCGATGACAATGGCACCGCCAGAGGGCAGGGTCACTTCCCGCTGGAACGCGGCCTCAATCTGGGTTTCAATCTGGTAGCGGTTGAACAGGGGCACATGATCTTCGTAGAGCTTGAGCTTGCGCAGGTTGTTGGGCATCACCTGCTGGACAAAGTCCCTGGCCTGGGAAAACACCCCTGGATCGTCGACGATCACCTCGGCAATTTCATTGCGCATGTGATCCCGCAAGGTGCGGATGATCACGTTGCTTTCCTGATAGATCAAAAACGGCGCCTTGCGGCTTTCGGCGGCTTCGGCAATGGCATTCCAGAGGGTTTTGAGGTATTCCAGATCCCATTGCAGTTCTTCCACACTGCGCCCCACCCCGGCAGTGCGGGCAATCAGCCCCATGCCCTGGGGCACATCCAGTTGGGCCAGGGCCTCGCGGATTTCGCTGCGCTCCTCCCCTTCGATGCGGCGGGAGACCCCGCCAGCCCTGGGATTGTTGGGCATCAGCACCAAATAACGCCCGGCAAGACTGATGAATGTGGTCAGGGCAGCGCCCTTGTTGCCCCGTTCTTCCTTTTCCACCTGGATGATGACTTCCATGCCTTCCTTGAGGGTGGTCTTTGGCGTATTTTCGGCGCCTTCACCATTTTGGCCCAGATAGGTGCGGGAAATTTCCTTGAAGGGCAAAAATCCGTGCCGTTCGGAGCCGTAATTGACAAAGGCGGCTTCCAGGCTGGGTTCGACGCGGGTAACCACCCCCTTGTAGACGTTGGCTTTTTTTTGTTCCCGGGAAGGCAGTTCGATGTCCAGATCGTAGAGCTTCTGGCCATCCACCATAGCCACTCGCAGCTCTTCGGGCTGCGTGGCATTGACAAGGATTCGCTTCATGAAGGGTATCTCGGATGCAAGGCCCGACCACGACCCGGTGGGCAACCGGTATGGGGGATGTCCCATGGAAGGGGCGTACGCCGCCGGTCACCAGGGCCCATGTGAGCAGCCACGGGAGCACGGCGCCCGCCTGTGACGCACACGGGGGCGTGGGGGCAGAATGGTTTAAAAGTCCGCTCAGAATGATCAAGGAAACCGTGTTCTGGAGCGTGAATATCCATGACGGGGAACGATCCGGCCCAAGGGCGAGCGTTCTCCGTTTGGTGTTCTGTCGGTCGCGGGAGGTGGGCGATGCGGGGGGCTTTGCGGCAACCACCAGGTTGCGGGAACCGCTCCGATATCTGCCGAGTCAACCCAGCGCGACAGGGCATCATAGCAAATCCGGCAAAAATCCATCAAACCTTTGAGTGACCTGTTATTATTCAGCGATGTCCAAAGCCCCCCAGTCCAGCCCTTTGACGGTTGTCTACGTCCAGGTCAGTGCGGTCGATGCCGGCCAGCGCCTGGATAACTTCCTGATGCGCCACCTCAAGGGGGTGCCCCGTACCCGGATCTACCGGCTATTGCGCAAAGGTGAGGTGCGGGTCAACAAGGGCCGAGCCAAACCCGATTACCGGGTTGTGACCGGCGATCAGGTGCGGATTCCGCCGGTTAGCCGCGATGAGCCGCGCCGGGACGACCGCCCCTTGGCGCCGGGGTTGGCTGATCGGCTGGAGCAATCGGTATTGCTGGCGGACGATGACCTGCTGGTGCTCAATAAACCCGCTGGATTGCCGGTGCACGGGGGCAGTGGGGTGGCCGTGGGGGTCATTGAGGCCTTGCGCAAGATGGGCCGGGGCGAGCCTTTCCTGGAACTGGCCCATCGTCTCGACCGGGAAACCAGTGGTTGCCTGGTCCTGGCCCGCAACCGCCGGGCGTTACTGGCCTTTCATGAACTGCTGCGAGACGGCGGGATCGACAAAATCTATCTGGCGCTGCTGGTGGGGCAATGGCAAGGGGAGGAACGCCGGGTGAACGCGGGCCTGGCCCGTCATATGCGCCGTGACGGCATCCGGCGGGTACAGGTGGACGAGGAAGAGGGCCGTGATGCGGACAGCCTGTTTATTCCGTTGCAACGTTTTGATCAGGCCACCCTGATGGATGTCCGTATCGGCACCGGGCGTACCCATCAGATTCGGGTACATGCAGCCCATACCGGACACCCGGTGGCCGGTGATCGGCATTATGGTGATTTTGAGTGTAATCGCCGTTTGAAACAGTTAGGGCTCAAGCGTCAGTTCCTGCATGCCCGAGCCTTGACGTTTACCCTGCCGTGCAGTGGTCGCACTTATACCCTTGAAGCGCCGCTGGAACCGGCGTTGGCCCAGGTGCTGGAGCGGCTTGCACCGTTGGATTGAGGTTTTTTGCCCATGACATCTGAAGAAAATCCCTATCAACTGCTGGTTTTTGACTGGGATGGCACCCTGATGGATTCGGTGGCGCGCATCGTGGCCTGCATGCAATCCACTATCGAAACCCTGGGCATTGCCCCATTGCCGGAACAGCGTCTGCGTCATGTGATCGGACTGGGCATGCAAGAGGCCATCCTGCAGCTTTATCCGGATGCGGACGACGATCTGCTCCATGCCTTCACTCAAGCCTATCGGGAACGGTTCCTGTTCAATGACGACGTCCCCATGCCCCTGTTTGCAGGCGTGCCGGAACTGTTGGATGATCTGCGCAAACAGGGGTACTGGTGTGCCGTAGCCACCGGCAAATCCCGGATGGGGCTGGATCGGGTGCTGGAGGAAACGGGGCTGGATATCCATTTTTTAACGACCCGTTGCGCGGACGAGACCCTATCCAAGCCCCATCCCCAGATGTTGCTGGATATCATGGACGAGCTGGGCGTGATGCCGGCGCGGACCTTGATGATTGGCGACAGCACCCACGACCTGCTGATGGCCCGCAATGCTGGCACCGACGCCCTGGGTGTGACCTCCGGTGTCCATTCTGCCCAGGAACTGCTGTCCCTTGGACCCAAGGGGTTGGTGGACGGGGTGGCCCAATTGCCAAAATGGCTAAAGTGCCGGTGTCAGGGGCAGTCCTCATAGGGCCTGTGGTCAAAAACATCATCTGCAATCAAGGATACTTTAACTGATGAATGCTTCCATGGAACCTGATGACGGCCAGCGCCGTTCTGCGCCCGAAAATCCCCCCGCTCCCGAAAACTGGGAACGGGAGGCCCTGCAGGAAATTGCCCTGGCAGGCGTCAAGGAGCGTCGCGCTGCCCGCCGCTGGGGCATCTTCTTCAAGCTGCTGGGCTTTGCCTATCTCTTTTTCATCCTGTTTGCGGTGATGGACTCCATGCCGGGCCGGGACGCGGATCGCAAGGTGCCCCACACTGCCCTGGTGGATGTCCAGGGCATCATTGCCGAGGGGGGCGCCGCCAGTGCTGATCTGGTGGTGAGGGGGCTGCGGGCCGCCTTCGAGAACCGCAATACCGTGGCGGTGATCCTGCGTATCAACAGCCCAGGGGGCAGCCCGGTGCAGGCCGGCTACATCAATGATGCCATCCGGCACCTGCGAGAACAGCACCCGGACATTCCCCTCTATGCGGTGATCTCCGATGTGGGGGCTTCCGGGGGCTACTATGTGGCCGTTTCCGCGGACCAGATCTATGCCGACAGGGCCAGCATCATCGGCTCCATCGGCGTGCGCATGGACAGCTTCGGTTTTGTGGATGCCATCGACCGCCTGGGCATCGAGCGTCGCCTGATGACGGCGGGTGGCAACAAGGGGTTGCTGGATCCTTTCATGCCGGTGCAGGCGGATGAAAAAGCCCACGTCCAGGCCATGCTCGATCGCATCCACATGCAATTCGTGGAGGCGGTGAAAGCGGGCCGGGGCGACCGGCTGGCGGATGATCCCCGCCTGTTCACCGGCCTGATCTGGACCGGCGAGGAAGGGGTTGAACTGGGCCTGATCGACGGCTTGGGCAGTGCCGGTTATGTGGCCCGGGAAGTGATCGGTGAAGAAAAAATCGTCGACTTCACCCGACGCCAGGATCTCTTTACCCGCCTGGCGGAAGGTTTTGGGGTGGCGACCCTCAGGGTGTTCCAGGAGAGCATCCAGGGCACCCTGAGATAACGGCCTGAAATCAGTTATCGTGCTTGCGGGCCGAAACCCCGGCGGTGAGGGTATAGCGCATGGCATCCTCCAGAGACAGATTCAGCGGCTCCACCCGTTCTTTGGGCAGCATCAGGGTGTAGCCGCCAATCTGGTAGCTCATGGGCAGGTAGACGGCGATCACCCCTTCACCGCCCAGGTTATCGGGCAGCCCGCTAAAGTCTTCCCGGGTGACAAAGCCCACCAGCTTGCCCTCCAGGCCCGGCAGGGTAACCAGCACTGCCTCACCGAACCGTTGCCGGATATCACTGGAAAACAGGCGGGTGACATCCCGCACCGTGCCATGGATGGTCTTCACCACCGGAATACGCTGCATCCAGCCTTCCACCCAGTTGAAGATGCCCTGTACCACATAGGCCCGCAATAGCAGTCCCAGCGCAAAGATCAGGCCAATACCGGTGATCAGTCCCAGGCCCGGAAAGTAGAGCATCTCGGGCAGCACCCACTGCAGTATCGTGCCCAAGAGGTTTTCCAGGGTATTGCTCAGCCAGAGCAGCAGCACAATGGTGACCAGCAGGGGCAGGATGGCCGCCAGACCGGTGAGGAAGGTACGGGTTATGCCTTTCAAGAGCAGCCTCCAGTTTTAAGCGCCAAGAACAGGATAAAACGCAAGGATAGTCCGGGTTGTTGTCTGGCTTGGTTGACACTCGGGGCAGGGCAATCTAATTTGACATCCATCATCAGGGTGAATCCGCCCACCGCCTCACCCGGCTCCAATTTATCAACAGGCACCAAGAGCATCATGGCAACAAAGCCCAAGTCCACAGTTGATCATACTCCCGTCCGGGTTGTCATCGTGACCATGGACACTCATCTGGCCAGTGCCACGGATCGAGCACGGATCAAGCTCCAAAAAGACCTGCCGGGCCTGACCCTGAGCCTGCATGCCGCCTCCGAGTGGCAGGGCAACCAGGAGGCCCTGGATGCTTGTCTGGCGGACATCGAGCAGGCGGACATCATCGTCGCCACCATGCTGTTCCTGGAAGACCAGTACAAGCCCATCGTGCCAGCCCTGGAAGCCCGGCGCGACACCTGCGATGCCCTGATCTGCGCCATGTCCGCTGCTGATGTGACCAAGCTGACCCACATGGGCAGCTTCGACATGTCCAAGCCCAGCAGCGGCCCCATGACCCTGCTCAAGCGCCTGCGGGGCAACAAGGACAAGGAATCCGGCGGGACCGCCGGCGCCCAGCAGATGAAGATGCTGCGGCGCATTCCCCAGCTTCTGCGCTTCATCCCGGGCACCGCCCAAGACGTCCGCGCCTATTTCCTCACCCTGCAGTACTGGCTGGGCGGTTCGGAAGAGAACATGAGCAACATGATTCGCTTCCTTGTCGACCGCTATGCCGCCGGTCCTCGCGCCGCCCTCAAGGGCAAGGTGTCGTCCTCCATGCCGGTGGAATATCCCGAGACCGGCATCTATCACCCGGACATGCAGCCCCGCATTTCAGACCGCCTGCAGGACCTGCCGGCCCGCTGGTCCGACAAGAATGCCAAGGGTCGGGTCGGGGTGCTGGTGCTGCGCTCCTATGTCCTGGCGGGTAATGCGGGCCATTACGATCCGGTCATCCGTCGCCTGGAAGAGGAAGGCATGCAGGTGGTGCCGGCCTTTGCCTCCGGCCTGGATGCCCGTCCCGCCATCGAAAAGTTTTTCATGAAGGATGGCCGTCCCACGGTGGATGCGGTAGTGTCCCTGACCGGTTTTTCCCTGGTGGGCGGTCCTGCCTATAACGATGCCCGCGCCGCCGAGGAGATCCTGTCCAGGCTGGACGTGCCCTATGTGGCCGCCCATCCGGTGGAATTCCAGACCCTGGACCAGTGGGGCAACTCCGACCGCGGCCTGTTGCCGGTGGAAAGCACCATCATGGTGGCCATCCCGGAACTGGATGGCAGCACCGTGCCCATGGTCTATGGGGGACGTCCCGGTGGCGAAGGCGCCACCTGTCAGGGCTGTGACACCCCCTGTACCTTCACCCAGGTCGAGAATCCCCAGGACATGTTTACTTGCAAGGAACGCACCACCATGCTGGTGGCCCGGATCTGCAAGCTGGTGGCGTTGCGCCGCTCCGAGCGCGCCCAGCGCAAGGTGGCCATCGTCCTGTTCAACTTTCCGCCCAATGCGGGCAATACCGGCACCGCCGCCTACCTGGCGGTGTTTGAATCCCTCTTCAATACCCTCAAGGCCATGAAGGCGGAAGGGTACCAGGTGGATGTGCCCGAGAACGCCGACGCCCTGCGGGAGGCGGTGATCAACGGCAACCGGGAGCAGTACGGCTCCGATGCCAACGTCCATACCCTGATCCCCGCCGAAGAGCACGTGCGCCGGGAACGCTGGCTCAAGCAGATCGAATCCCAGTGGGGCGCCGCGCCGGGCAAGCTGCTCAGCAACGGCAGCTCCATCCTGGTCCAGGGACGGCAGTTCGGCAACGTGCTGGTGGCCGTGCAGCCGTCCTTCGGCTATGAAGGCGACCCCATGCGCCTGCTGTTCGAGCACGGTTTTGCCCCCACTCATGCCTTCTCCGCCTTCTATCGCTACCTGCGGGAGGATTTCAAGGCTCACGCGGTGCTGCATTTCGGCACCCACGGCGCCCTGGAGTTCATGCCCGGCAAGCAGGTGGGCATGTCCGGCACCTGCTGGCCGGACCGTCTCATCGGCGATCTGCCCAATCTGTACCTGTACGCTTCCAACAACCCCTCGGAAGGGGCCATCGCCAAGCGCCGGGCCGGTGCCACCCTGATCAGCTACCTGACCCCGCCGGTGGCCCATGCGGGGCTGTATCGCGGTTTGCTGGACCTGAAAAGCTCCCTGGAGCGCTGGCGCGGTCTGGAGCCCGAGCAGGCCCATCAGCGGGAGGAACTGGCGGCCCTGATCCAGTCCCAGGCCGCCGAGCTGGAGCTGTGCAAGGCCGAGCCCCTGTGGGATGTCTCCGATGCCGGGGATGCGGACACGCAGATCCTCAAGCTCAACGAACAGATCCTGGAACTGGAGTACACCCTCATTCCCCACGGCCTGCACGTGGTGGGGCAGCCCCTGTCCGAAGAGGAGCGGGTGGACATGCTCCTGTCCATGGCCGAGGCCACCGACGAGAGTCGGCCCGACCGTGACCTGATCGAGGCCCTGGTCCGCACCGGTTCCGCCGACAAGGCGGTGAAGCAGACCGGCGCCCAGGTGGACGACGCCACCCTGGAGCGCCTGCGTGAACTGGCCAACGCCGACCATCTGCTGGCCCAGGAAACTGAGCTGGAAGGCATCCTCAAGGCCCTGGACGGACGCTACCTGCGCCCGGCCCCGGGCGGTGACGTCATGCGTACCCCCGAGGTGCTGCCCACCGGCCGCAACCTGCACGGCTTCGATCCCTTCCGGATCCCCAGTGCCTATGCCCTCAAGGATGGCGCCCGCCAGGCGGAACGCCTGCTGGCCCGCCATGTGGAAGAAGGCAACCCGTTGCCGGAGTCCATCGCCCTGGTGCTGTGGGGCAGTGACAACCTCAAGACCGAGGGCAGCCAGATCGGTCAGGCCCTGGCCCTGGTGGGTGCCAGACCCCGGTTCGACAACTATGGTCGCCTGGCCGGCGCCACCCTGATTCCCCTGGAGGAGCTGGGGCGTCCCCGGGTCGACGTGGTGATCACCCTGTCGGGCATCTTCCGCGACCTGCTGCCGTTGCAGATCAAGCTGTTGGCCGAGGCCACCTTCCTGGCCGCCAGCGCCGATGAACCGCTGGATCAGAACTTCGTCCGTGCCCATGCCCTGGCCTACCAGGAGAAGCACGGCTGCGATCTGGAAACCGCCGCCCTGCGGGTTTACGGCAACGCTGATGGCGCCTACGGCTCCAACGTCAACAACCTGGTGGAAAATGGCCGCTGGAACGACGAGGACGAACTGGCCGACACCTACACCCAGCGCAAGGGCTTTGCCTACGGCCTGTCCGGCCGTCCGGTGAAGCAGGACGCCCTGCTCAAGAGCATGCTGGCGGACGTGCAGCTCACCTACCAGAACCTGGATTCGGTGGAGCTGGGCATCACCACGGTGGACAATTACTTCGATACCCTGGGCGGTATTAGCCGGGCCGTGCGTCAGGCCCGGGGCGGCCAGGATACCCCGGTCTACATTGGGGACCAGACCAAGGGTGACGGGACCGTCCGCACCCTGTCGGAGCAGGTGGCCCTGGAAACCCGGACCCGGATGCTCAACCCCAAATGGTACGAAGGGGCTCTCAAGCATGGCTACGAGGGCGTGCGCCAGATCGAGGTGCATATCACCAACACCATGGGATGGTCCGCCACCACCGGTCAGGTACAGCCCTGGGTCTACCAGCAGTTGTCGGAAACCTTCATGCTGGACCCGGAGATGCGTGAGCGTCTGGCCGCCCTCAACCCCACTGCCTCGGCCAAGATGGCCAATCGTTTGCTGGAGGCTTCGGAGCGCAACTACTGGCAGCCCGACGAGGAGACCCTGGAGGCCCTGCGCCGTGCCGGCGAGGAACTGGAGGACCGTCTGGAAGGGACCTACGAGCAGCCGCCCGCGGCATGATAAGGGTGGCGGAGGTGCGGCGGCCACAGAGCCGCCGCCCTCCCTGTGTCCTTTCCCTGATTCATTGAGAAATCAGGCACAAAAAAAGCGACTCCGGTTTCCCGTAAGTCGCTTTTTTTGTCGCTAAATTTGGTGGGCGGTAGTGGGATCGAACCACTGACCCCTGCCGTGTGAAGGCAGTGCTCTACCGCTGAGCTAACCGCCCAAATGCGAAGAAGGGCGCATTTTATGGGGCGCGGGCAGGTAAGTCAAGTGTTTCTGCCCGCCGGCCAGCACCGTCTTCTACTCGCGCCCGCGCTTCGATCGGGTCCCCGTTTTCGGTGTAGACTATCACCTTGCCATTGGCAGCGCCCCGTGGTTTCCCGTGCCCAGATCGTGCCCCACGGCACAAAAAAGGACTATCTTGTCAACTACCCCGCCCTGAAGGCCGGAGCTTGTGAAAGCAAGCCGGGTTGACCAGGGTCAGCGGTGAAAACCCGCTACGTTTGCAACAGGTCGTCAAGACCCACCGGCGGATGCTGCCTCAGTCTGCCGCTCTGGAAGGTTAGGATCATGCTGGCGAAAGGTAAAGCGCCGAAGGTTCCAGCCGCCGCGTCAGCGGGAGCCGGTTGCAGACATTCCCGAGGGGAGATGAGGCGCAAGCCCTGCGTCACTGGACCCGTAAGGGTTCTGTTTTAGGAGATTTGAAATGGCGATTCTGGTACTGGACAAGAGGAAAAAGCCCCTGATGCCCTGCTCGGAGAAGCGGGCACGGTTGCTGCTGGAGCGGGACCGGGCCACGGGCCTGCCGGTGATCACCAGTAGCGGTGGCCGCACCAAATACAATCGACAGCGGCTGGGCATTCCCAAGACCCACGCCCTGGATGCAGCTTGTGTCGGGCCAGTCACTGCCACCACCCCTGGAATGTGCCCTCCTTGACGGTACGAGCCATGGGTCGGGTAGCCATTCGCGCCACCGGCAGTTTCAATATCCAGACCCGAAAGGGTGTGGTTCAGGGGATTTCACACCGCCATTGCCGTCTGCTGCAAAGGGCCGATGGCTATGCCTTTCAACCCAAACCCATACAGGAGGACGCGACCAGGGCCGCGTGATCGTGCTGCGCACGATGCGCTATCCCTCCCGCCCTGAAGGACGGGGTTTCTCGCGCAAAATGATGAATCCCAATCCGGAGAACTTGGTCTGGATCGATCTGGAAATGACAGGCCTGGACCCACAGTCTGATTACATTATTGAAATTGCTACTATTGTCACGGACAAGGAGCTAAACGTCCTGGCAGAAGGCCCGGTGATCGCCATTCATCAGACCGAGGAAATCCTCAGTCGGATGGATGACTGGAACCGCACCACCCACGGTCGCTCCGGGCTGGTGGAGCGGGTGAAAATGAGCCTGTATAACGAGGTTGAGGCCGAGGAAGAAACCCTGCGCTTTTTAAGACAATATGTGCCGCCCCGTGCATCCCCCATGTGCGGCAACAGCATCTGTCAGGACCGACGTTTCCTGTTTCGCTGTATGCCGGACCTGGAGGCATTTTTTCATTACCGCAATCTGGATGTCAGCACCCTCAAGGAACTGGCCCGACGCTGGGCGCCAGGGGTGCTCAACAGTCTGTCCAAAGACGCCACTCATCAGGCATTACAGGATATCCGCGATTCCATCACCGAATTACGCCATTACCGGGAGCATATGCTCAAGGTGTGATCAATTGGGCATCTCCTAAAACGGCACAATATGGACCTATTTGATTGCCGGGTTAATAAATTCCCCTGGCAGGTGAAATGCGCAGGGGAATGTTCAATGTTGTCCCAGTTGTGCAGAGGCAAAATCGACGAGCTGCTGGTAGTGACGCTGCCGGATGATGTCCTGCACGATGTTGGCATCCAGATTCAGCAAAAACCCGCGTGAACCCTCGCCCACTCGGGCGGGGAGGTCAGCGGGGGCCGCGCAGGCGGCCCTATTTTTGTGTCTTCTGCCCCTGAACATAGGCTTTCAACGTTGTGACGCTGTGCCGCCCTCGTCGGTAGACTGCATCCGCACTCACTTGAAATACCCCATTATAGCTGTTAATCTATGGCTATTGTAGCAGCGAGCACTGACATGCTGAAGGCCACAAAGATTACGCATCTACCCCACGACCGAACAGGCGGCATTTCTGAACTGCCAGTTCGGCGCGGTGCGCTTTGTCTATAACACCGGCCTTCGCATCATATCCCATCGCTACCAACACCACGGCCAGTCGTTGAGCGCCAAACACGACATCAAGAAGCTG
>NZ_FOFO01000014.1 GCF_900110965.1 Ectothiorhodospira magna | reverse complement strand
TCCGTCATCGGGGCTGGGTAAGCCCGAGCAACTTAAGCACAACCTTACTGGCCTCTGGTCAAAACGGATTTCGCAGAAAGATCGGCTTATATATCAATTTGACGAGAAGTCCATTTACATATTCGCCATCGGCGGGCACTATGACCAGCTTTAACGTTTGGCTGAAGTTTCCGAATTTCCCTCACGCTGCGAGCGCCAGTAGCCGTGAGATCAGGGTATTTTGTGGTGATTTTGGCGAATCCGGGCAACGGATACCAAAACCCTCGTTACTGAGATCACGCGCCAAGGCACGGCGCAGGTCGGCGAACGCATATTCGGACCGTTCCTGGGTAGCGTAACGGCGTGGTGGCGCCTTTTCCAGGTGCTGGCCGTACACCCAGGTGAGCGTGGTGGCCATCATGCAAAGCAGCCAGCCGACTTCATTTAAAAACAGGACTTTTACGATGTTTAAAAATCTATCCCTGCAACAGCGCCTGGTTTTAAATATCAGTATTATAGGTTTGTTTTTGCTGGCCATCAGCCTGATATATGTCACCCATCTTCGCGGACAAATGGCGGATCAGGCGGTAGCGGAGCGTTCCGAAGCGTTTAATCTCATTTTTCAGGAACGGCTACAGGCCAAAAAAGACCTGGCCCTTGGTTTGGCGATGACACTTTCCAGCAGCCCCATATACATCAACGCATTGGAATCCGATGATCGGGATCTGGCCCATCGTCGGGCCAACCATTTACGCCAGCGCTTGTTTGACGAATTGCAGGCCGGTACCGTCAACACCCATATTCACACCGCAGATGGGCGCACCTGGCTGAGAAGCTGGTCACGAGACTTTTACGATGATGACATTACTTTTCGCCCCAGTGTCAATCGTATGTTGCGTGAGCAGTCTCCGTTTACAGATGCCACTGAAGTGGGGCGTTCCGGGCTGACAATTCGTGCCCTGGCGCCTATTCGTGTCGATGGGGAGTATCGGGGAGCTTTTGAAATTGCCATGGGTTTTGATGGCATACGCCAAGGATTTGAAGCCGAGGGCCGTCGCTATATTTTTCTTCTGCCGGCAGATATCACCGATATTGCACCGGGTGTGGCAAGAAATACGGTCATTGGTGACTTTCTGGTGGCCAATGACAGTTGGTTTGGTTCCACTGCCCTTGATTTTGCACGGCAGCTGGATCTGGATGCCCTGATGCATCATGGCTTTTTACTGAATGAAGACTGGTTTGCTTCTGTTTATAAAGTGCATGATGATCAAGGGCGTTTGATTGGAGTGCATATCTTTGGTGAAGACCCGGAAACTGTACTGTCCAGCGTGGAGCAGATGGTCCATTTCAGCTGGTTGATGATTGGTCTTTTGGTGGTATTGATTATCGTGATGGGGCTGAGTGTAGCCTGGATGGTACGGCAAAACATCGTGCGCTTGATTGTGGCTAATGTGGAGCGTTTGGGGCGTCACCAGAATGATCTGACACTGCAACTGGATACCGGCAAATATCAGGACGAGTTACAGCAACTGTTTTCAGCATTCAACGGCTATACGGCCACTTTGCGTCAGGTGTTGCAGGAAGTGGCGCAGACAACCACCGATCTGTCTTCGGCAACCGGTCAACTGGTCAGTCAGAGTCAAACGAGTCAAAAGATGGCATTTGAGCAGACCCAGGAGGTCAATCAAGTGGCGTCAGCCAGTACACAAATGGCAGCATCGGCCACCGAGGTGGCTTCGCAAGCGGCATCAACCCAGGAAGCGGCCAATCAAGCCCAGGCGTCAACACGGGAAGGTGTGGGTGTGGTCACCTCGACGGTTCAGGCAATTGATCGTCTGGCAAGGGAAATGTCGGCCCTGAAGACCACCTTGGGTCGATTGGAAGAAGGCAGTAGCAATATCGGTGAGGTCATTACCACCATTGAGAATATTGCTGAGCAAACCAACCTTTTGGCCTTGAATGCTGCTATCGAAGCGGCTCGGGCAGGGGATCATGGGCGCGGTTTTGCTGTCGTGGCTGACGAAGTGCGTCAACTCGCCAGTAGAACCCAGAGGTCGACCGGTGAAATTCAGCAGATGATTCAGGCAGTACAGCAGGCAGCCAATGATGTCTCCACTGCGATTGAGGCCGGCGCTGAACAGGCGAGCCGTTGTGCTGAACGCGCACAAGAGGCAGGCAATTCGCTGGAACAGATCGATTCTAGTGTCAATCAGGTGAGCGAGTGGGGGGTGCAGATTGCTTCAGCAGCACATCAGCAAAGCCAGGTGGCGGAAGAAATCAGTGCCAATTTGGCGCGGATTAATAATCTGGTCGCCGAAGCCCTGGATGCCATGCAGAACACCCAGCAAGTCAGCAAGGGTCTGGCCGAGCGCGCTGAGTCCCTTAACACTTTGATTGGCCGATTTAAAATTTAAATCCCCTCCACCTCGATCCCATGCCGGGCCAGCCAGCCCTTGCGCTGTTCATAGTCCGGCATGGCCCGCTCCAGGCGCCGCCAGAACCCAGGGGTGTGATGGGGTTCGTGCAGGTGAACCAGTTCATGCACCACCACATACTCGGCGATGGGGCGGGGCAGCAGGATGGTCTTCCAGTGGAAATAGACCCGGTTTCCCTTGCCGCAGGAGCCCCAGCGATAGCCCAGGTCCTGGACCTTCACGCCCGCCGGCTCCACCCCCATGGGCCGGGCCTGCGCCTTCACCCTGGCGGTCAGCCAGTCCGTGGCGCGGGCGCTGTACCAGCGGATGAAGTGTTCCCGGGCATTGGGCAGGGCATCCTCGCGCAACCGGAAACGCCCCGCCACCAGTTTGAGCGGGGCATCCTGGGCATCCTCGGATACCCGCTTGAGTCGGTAACTGCGGCCCAGGTACAAAAACCCCTCGCCGTTGACGTATTGCTTTTGCGGCAATGGACGCCGGCACTCGGCCTTTTCCGCCAGCTTGCGGTAGATCCACAGCCGCTTTTCCACCACAAAATCCCGCAGATGCTGCTCATCGGTGCCCGAAGGCGCCGAAATGATCAGCTCGCCCCCCCGGTCCACGGTGATCTCCAGGGTCTTGCGGCGTGCGCTTTCGCGCACCTCAAGGGTGAGATCATCCACAGCCAGCTGGGTCATGCGCTCACCAGCCTGTCGTGATTGCTCCGGGCCAGGTCCAGCAACCGCTGCGACACCTCGCTGGCACGGTCGAAGGGAACCAGCCGCCGGATCATCAGCGTGGTGAACAGGTGCTGACGCAGGGCTTCCTGATCCGGAATGTGCGAGGGCTTCCAGAAGTCGGGGATGGTGATGTCCTGCTGGATCCGGGCCACCAGTTCCTCGGTGGCTTCCAGCAGCCTGTTGGCCTGGGCCGCGTCCAGGGACTCCGGTGTCAGGCCGCTACTGGCCACCAGTTCCCGCCAGAAGGGCTCGGCATGGGTGGGCATGTCCGGGATCGCCTCGCCGTCGATGACGGCACCCTCCCGCAGCTGATGGATCAGCCCCTCCAGGGCAGCCACTTGTTCGGCCCACTGGCCATCCAGCTGCTGAAGCAGTGCCTCCAGGCGCTCGCTGAGGCGCCCATACTTCACCGGGTCCTCGTCCATGTGCTTGCGCACGTGGGCGCGCACCGCATGGGCCATCTCCGATGCCTTGGCACGATCCCCCACCTGGCGGCCCAGGTGGGCATCGAACTCGGCATCGGTGAGTTGTACCGGCGGGATGCGTGGGTCGATGCCCAGGGAGATCACATAATCATCAATCAGCCGGCGCACCTTGTTGCCGATATCCTGGCCCAGTTCCGGGGTGTCCTTGTAACGATTGCGCGCCAGGGCGTGGATATAGGCCAACCGTTTGGCGTCGTTGACGAAGGCCAGCCCTTCCGGGCGCGGCAGCACATCGTCCAGCCCCCGGCTGAACGCCTTGAGCTTGACCACGAACTCGGCCCGTACCCGCTCATCCGCCAGCGCCTGCACCGCTTCCTCGGTGTCGTCCAGGTCATCCACCCCCTGCCCGCGCAGCACATCAATCACCCGCAGATGGCGGTCCCGCAGCAGGGGAATTTCGTCCTTGAGGCTCCGCAGGGCACCCTCGATGTCCTCCTCGCTGTAGGCGGCCAGGGCCTCCTTGAGGTGGTTGGCCACGCCAAAGTAGTCCACCACGATGCCGTGGGTCTTGCCATGGCCGGTGCGGTTGACCCGGGCAATGGCCTGCAGCAACTCCGCCTCCCGCAGGGACCGGTCCAGGTACATCACCCCCTCGATGGGGGCATCGAAACCGGTGAGCAACATGCTCTTGACGATCAAGAAGGCCAGCGGATCGTACCGGGAGGCATCGGTGGGCGGCGTGCCGTCCAGCGGCGGCAGGGGCTTCTTGAAACGCTGGATATGGCGCTCGACGGCGGCCCGGTCGCTCCACCTGGCCCAGGCGGGGTCATCGTTGTTGCCGCTGCTGAACACCACGGCGAAGGCCAACTGGCGCAGCACCTGACGATGGCGCCAGGACTGGATCGCCGCCTTCACCCGTGGTGGCCGCGTGAGCAGTTGGGTGTCATCCAGCGCCTTGTCCTCGGGGGAGAGGGCCAGGGCTTCTTCCAGCAGTTCGGCGCGGGCCGTCTCCAGGGCTTCAACGTAGCGCAACGCGGCGCGGCGGCTGTAGGCCACCAGCTGGGCCTTGTAGCCGTTGGGCAGGATATGGGTGACGTAGTGACGCAGGATGTCCTGGGCCTTTTCCCGGATCAGTTGTGGTGCCTCGAAGATCTGTCCCTTGGTGGCGTACTTCTTCTTGATCGCCTCCAGTTCTTCCGGGCTATGGTCCCGAAACAGGTCCTCGAACAGGCCATCCAGGCTGGCGCCGTCCTTGATCGCCCCCTTGGCGGTGCGTCCCTCATAGAGGATGGGCACGGTGGCGCCGTCCTGCTCCGCCTCCTGAATGGTGTAGCGGTCGATGTATTCGCCGAAGATGTCGTGGGTGCGTTTCTTGTCGCCCATGATGATGGGCGTGCCGGTGAAGCCGATGCGGGCCGCGTTGGGCAGGGCGCGCATCATGTTGGCGTGCAGGTCGCCGGCCTGGGTGCGGTGGGCCTCGTCCACCAGGATCAGGATGTCCTCGCTGGTGTTGAGCACCTCGAAGGGCGCGCTCAGGGCGGGTTTCTTCGGGGTGCGGTTGCCGCTCAAGAGGTCGGGCTCGGCCACATCCCGGTGCGCCCAGTCCAGCCCCCTGCCCTCGGGGATCTCATAGGCATCGCCCTCCCCTTCGGCATCCGGGTCGCGGTATTTCTGAATGGTGCCAAACACCAGACCGGGGCCATCCCGGGCCAGCAGTGTCTTGAGTTCGGCGGTGTTGCCTGCTTTTTCCACGCTCTCGCCGGTGAGTCGGGCGGTATCGGCAAGCTGGGTCTGCAAATCCTTGCGGTCGGTGATCACCACCACCTTGAAGCGGCGCAGGGCGGGGTCGGTGCGTAGCTTACGGACCAGGAATACCATGGACAGGCTCTTGCCGCTGCCCTGGGTGTGCCAGACGATGCCGCCACGGCGATCCGCTTCTCCATCCTGTCGCCGGGTCTTGCCCTGTTTCAGCCGCTCCACGGCCCGGGTCACCCCACGGAACTGCTGGTAGCGGCAGACCAGCTTGATGGTCTGGCCGCCCAGGTTCATGAACAGGGTGTAATGGCGCACGATATCCAGCAGGTTGGCCCGGGTCAGCATCCCGGCGATCAGGCGTTGCTGGGCGGAAAGATCCGCCACGCCCAAATCCAGGACCACCTCCGCTTCGCGCCGGGGTGCCACCGTCTTCCAGCTCAGGTAATGGGCAAAGCGGGCGCCGACGGTGCCCACCCTGGCATCGTCGAAGTTGCTGGCCACCAGGCACTGGGTGGTGGCAAACAGGGCAGGTGCCCCCTCGTGCTCCCCCACTTCTCCGTCCAGCCAGCGCTGATCATGGTAACGGCGCAACTGGTCCACCGCCTGACTGATCCCCTCCGGCACACTGCGACTCTTGCACTCCACCACCACCAGCGGGATGCCGTTGACGAACAGCACCAGGTCGGGGATCACGTGGCCCTTGGCGCCATCGTGGCCGGGCGGGCACTTCACCTTGAACTGGTTGACCACGGTGAAGACGTTGTTGGCAGGTTCATCCCAGTCGATGTATCGCAGCGTCTGGCCACGGCCCCCGTCCCACCCTTCCAGGCCCTCCACCGACAGACCATTGAGCAGCAGATCGGTGGCCTGCTGATTCGCCTCCAGCACCTTGCTGGCGGGGAGCCGGGTGATGGCCGCCACGGCCTGATCCAATCGCCCCTCATCAAGCCAAGGCTCGCCGTCACGCAGGTTGATGGCGCGCAACTGCTCCCGCAGCAGCGGTTCCATCACCACCTGGGCGAAGCTGTCCCGGTGGGTCACGGCGGGATCGTCCACCGAGCCGGCCAGAAACGCCCAGCCCTGCCCCACCAACTGGTCGGTGAAGGGCTTTTCGACATCCGT
The DNA here is from genome assembly GCF_900110965.1 of Ectothiorhodospira magna. Lineage (GTDB taxonomy): Bacteria > Pseudomonadota > Gammaproteobacteria > Ectothiorhodospirales > Ectothiorhodospiraceae > Ectothiorhodospira > Ectothiorhodospira magna. The sequence continues at coordinate 76,927 of NZ_FOFO01000014.1, read as the reverse complement.
ATATTCGGGACCTGCCATGCCGTGGCTGCTCCGTGCTGCTGTAGGGTTTTTGATGCAGGGGGCGCGGTATGCGCGCAAAATCAGCATACCAGCCAGCCCAGCATGGATCGCGTGGATGTAATCGTCCTTGCTTATGGCAACTCAAGATAATCGGCCGGCGAGAGGATGCGCAGCCCGTGGCTTTTCCAAAAGTCACTGCCAAGTATCAACAAATCCTGATCGCCGGTGACCAGATATTGTGCCTCGCCATTGAGGGCTACATGCAGCAGCATGTCGTCCTTCGGATCGCGACAGGCCTGGATGCGATGCTGAATGGGGACCACGCGGACAACTCCGCCGAGCAATTGGAGGAATTGCCGTCGCCCTTCGAGAGAAACATAACGATCAAACTTGGGGCGGGAAAGGACATTGGCCAATTCGGTCAATGTTTCTTCGGAAGCCAGTAGAACGCCCTGGGCCAGCGCCTTGTCCACGGCACGCCCGGCTGTGCCTTGTGGCGCCAGCATGCGGCTGATCAGGGTATTGGTGTCCAGGACCAAGCGGGTTTCTTCCGTGCGCATCGCCGGTCTTCAATCGTCCGAGGCGAGCAACTCAGTCAGTTTGGCTTCGTCCAGGCCGGCGGCTTTAGCCTGACTGCCGATGCGGTCACAAAAACGCTGAAACTCGGCGACGTTGAGTCTTGTCAGGCGTTCGTACTCTGCCATGGAAAGCACCACGGCAACATCACGCTTCTGGCGCTGGATAATCACCGGCTCCCGGCTGGCGGTGTCGATTAACTTGGCAAAGCCCTGTTTTGCCTCGCTGGCGGTGATGGTGCGCATGAGCCCCTCCTTCTTGCAGGGAGCAAGATTTTGTCTACTTTAGACAAAACAGACAAAATATCAAGCGGGTTCCGACCCCACCAGCGCTTTCTTGCCCATGGCTTTCTCGATGATCTCCAGCAGACGACGCTTGCGCTGCTGGTAGAAGGCGTCGAAGTCATCGGCGCGCAACGTCTCGGCGGGGATGCGGTGGCCCTCCAGGATGGCGTTCATCGCCCCATCGTCAAGCTGGACCTGCTGATGACCCTGTAGACGGGCCAGATAGGCCGAAGGCGCATCACCGCCGATCATGCGGTTGGTCCTGGCGGAGATCGGCGTCTTGTTGATGATGGAATCGTAGACGCGATAGGAGAGGCCCTGGGCCTGGCACCAGGCGCGGGGGAAGATGTGGTGAATATCCAACTCGACGCCCTGGTTGTCGAGATATTGAATATCCCCCTTCCAGAAGAAATCCTCGGCGCCTTCCCGCAGGATCAGCACGTTGATGCCCTTATAGGCGGCGCTGTTACGGCTGCGCAGCGACTCCAGGCGGGTGGGATCGAAAGAGGCATCGATCACGGTGCGTGGCAGTTCGGCATCGTCCTCGAACCAGTTCATCAGTTCCTCCAGGTCCAGGGCGATACGGGTCTCCACGGCGCCGCCGTAAAGCTCCCCCAGCACACCGCTCCAGAACCACCGGGAGAGCTTGGCGTGGATACGCGGCTCCCGCCAGCGCTTGCCCAGCAGGGTCATCACCGCGGCCAGGGGCACCAGTTGGGTGGCATAGGGCAGCTCGCGGCGGCTGTAGAAACACTCGCCCTTGAGGAAGTAGGACGCTTCAATAAAGCCCCTCTCCACGGCATCGGCCCAGCGCCGGTAGGCTTCCAGGGGCAGGTCCAGAACGGAGGCGCGCTTGGCACTGACCGGGCGCACCTGCTTGCCCGTCTTGCCGGCCCGGAGGTCATCCAGCTTGCGCTCCCGGGTGTGCAGCAGGGTGATGGCCTGAAGCAGGTCGGTGCTCTGTACGTCCTGGAGCAACTCGTGGGCCTCGAAACGGGCCTTGCGGGAGGCCACCTTGCGGATGTCGGAGCCGAACCAGTCGTCCCGCAGGTTATAGCCCTCGGCGGCATAGCTGGCGGTGATCAACTCGAACACCGACAACTGCACACCCCCGGTGTTCACCTTCTCGAACACCAGGCAGACCGCCTCCTTGGAGGTCTCCTTCTTCAGTTCGATCACCGGCAGTTGATAGGCGGAGAAGGCGCTGATGATCTTCTCCTGGAACTGGAAGTAGGTGCCGATCTCGTCCTTGTTGTACTTGAACAGGTCACCGGCCCAGTCGTTGGGTGACAGCAGCTTGTCGCAGGGGAAGTACAGTTGCTCACACTCCAGCTGGCGGGTGGACAGGTCAATATCCACGTCCCGGCCAAAGTTCTTGCGGGTCTGGCGATGCTCGTCCACCGCGATCACCGCGTCCTCCAGGCGATCCTCCCCCTCTAGGGCGGTGCGGATATCGAAATAATAATGGCGCTTGATGGGCTTGCCCTTGCTGGTCCGGGTGTTCACCGGAGCGTCCAGGCCCACCGCCTGGGTCAGGCTGGTGAGGCGCTGCTGGCCGTCGAGGATCAGCTGGTCCGGGGATTTGGTGACCTTGTCCGGGTCGATGCCCTCCACCGGGCGGGTCTCGAAACGCACTTCGCCGCCGGTCTCCATCAGCATCACCGCGCCCACGGGGAAGGAGCGGGCGATGCTGACCAGGAGGCTCTGCACGTGGTCGTCGTCCCACACCCAGCCGCGCTGGAAATCGGGGAGCTGGATCTTGCCGGTGGTGATGTCCTTGAGCAGTTCCGGGAGAGAACGCTTGGTGCTGTCGAAGGTGGTCATGGAGGGCTCCCTGTGCGATGTGGTCCTGATGTTGCGGGTAGCTCTGTTTATGCCGGGGTGGGGGTCTGGGCCTGGTCGAGCAACGGGGTGACGCGGACGTGGCCGGTGAGGAGGTCGTTCATGAGGCCGGTTTTTTGGAGCTTCAGCTTATTGAGCACGTTCACCTCATTGAGAAGCCTTTTCTTGAAAGACCTGATGGCATCTGCCACCTTATCTTGCTCCTGAAGACTTGGAATCGGAATAATGATATTTGCCAAAACCTCAGAGTTCAGGTTCACCATTGTCGAGCCAACCGCCATTCCATAGACTTGTGATTGCACGCTTGGCTGCTTGTAAATATTGGCCAGCCAGTAGCCATTGATATATTTCGTAGGCCGCAGTAGCAAGCACCCAGTTCCACAAAGCCAACCTTCATTTGATTCGGACATAAAGGAGCATCGACTGAGATCTCCTCTCCGAGAATAAAGCAAGTCACCTTCACTTACTCTGTGACGACTTAGGTCGCGCGCTCTCTCTTCAGTTATCTGGGCAATATTTTCCTTGGATACCTCAATATCACGCATATATTGAGGCATGACTACCGGTACGCCTTCATTGACGTATTCTTCTGCGTGCAGCTGTGAACCGAATGGACCGGTCTGAATGAACCCACCGTATTGGGATAAACACTGACCGAGAGACTCAAGACCCCACTCCCTCGGAATCAGCCCCAGCGGCGACTCCTTGTAGAGCTCCGCCGCCTGCTCGGGGCTGGGGCGGAGCTGGCCGTTCTCGTCGATGCCGCGGGTCAGCAGGTCGTGGAGCAGGCCCTCCTTGACCTTCTCCAGCTTGGCGATCAGCGCCTCGGTTTTCTGGATCTGGGTGTCGAGGGTGTCGAGGATGCAGGCGATTTTTAGCTGTTCAGCATGTGGTGGCGCTGGCACACAGATCTTTCGGAACTGAGAACCGGATATTTCAAGGAAAGTTGTTCCAGATGCGAGGCGCACCAACTCATCTTTTAACTTCGTTGACCAGTGATAATAATAATCAGCACTAAAATCCTTGGTAAAAGCTATGCTCTTGAAGCCTTGATTCGTCGTTGCCGGAGCCGCATTGAGAGCCGCTGCACCTAACGAGGCGCGCGTTGTGATCAGCAGGCTATTGGGCGGCAGCAACTTTGCGCCACTTCGCACCAGACCTTCAGTGGTAATCTTTTCATCCGTTTTCTCCAAGCACTTCCTTCCAAGCCCTGTCACCTCACCAGGAGTGACCCATGGAATCTCACCCCCCCAATACCGGGGATTACTTCGACTAGGGGTGCCGCCGCTGATGACTTCTCCAATCTCCTCGATGAAAAGAATGCTCCAGTCACTTGGCAATTCAGAAAGTAGCTGCGGATAATCAGACATACCCCAACCCCTCCAAATACCCCCGCAACTCCCTCGCCGCCGCATCCCGCTCGGCCTCAATCTCCCCCAGCGTCACCCGATACTTGTCCCACCAGGTCTCGAACGCCGCGATCACCTGCTGGCGCTGCTGGCGGATGTAGCGCTCCAGAATGCCCTTGAGGTCGTTGTGCAGGATGGTGCCCACCAGTTCGGCGGCGGCCGGCTCGTCCAGGGCGTCCACGGCGGCGTTGAGGTGTGCCTCGAAACTGGCCACCTTTGCCTTGTGCTGCTTCCTGACCTGAGTGCGCTCGCTCTTCCAGGTCTTGATCTGCTCCGGCGTCGGGGCGTCGTCGTCCTCACTGCCGTCGGATTCCACCTCGTCGCCGTCATCACCGTCGGGCTTGGCCTCGGCAGCCTTGATGCGGGCATCCAGTTCCGCCTTGCGGGCAGCCAGCTCTTCCAGTTCCGCCACATAGTCCTCCATCAGGAAGTGGACCAGACGGTGGTCGAGGGGATTGGCCTTGCTCTGCTCGTCTTCCAAAAGGCTCACGATGGCGGTGCGCCAGGCGTCCACCACCCCCAGGCAACCACGGGCCTGCAGGGTGCGGAACTCGTTCTTGTTGTCGAACCAGAAGCCGGCAATGATGCCCCGCACTGCAAAACGATCCAGCATGGCGGTGGGTTCCAGGGCTGACGAGAAGCTGCCCAGCAGTTCATCGCGCAGTTGGGTGAGGCGACCCCCATTGCCGGACAGACCGGTGATGCTGCCACCGTGCTCGGTCCACCAAGCCTCGAAGGCGGCCATCACGCGGGCTTCCTTGGCGGTGAGACCGGCATCCGCCTCGACGGCGGGTTTGAGGTCGCGTTTCTCGGTCAGGTGCCCGGCAAAATCCACGTAGTCAGGGTCATCTGCCCTCGGGGTGAACAGCCCCAGGGGGGCGAGGCCCTGGGCATCAAACAGCGGGCGCTTGGCGTCGATCTCGGCCACCGGTACGCCACCCTTGAGGTGGGCGCGGACATCCTGGGGTTCCGGCGCCGGGGTGTTGTCGGCGTAGCGGCGAATGTTGAGGTTGTAGTCGTTGTCCCGCAACTCCGAAACCGGCACCACCCGGGCGAAGCCGGGCACGTCCTCGAAGGCGTCATAGGTGCTGGCGATCTTCTCGATGTGCTCCGGCAGCAGATGGTTCTGGGCGCGGCCTTCAAAGAATTCCCGGTCGGCGTTGATGAACAGCACCCGGCCCTGGCGGTCGTCGGGCTTGGCCCCCTTGGCCCGCAGCACCAGGATGCTGGCGGGGATGCCGGTGCCATAAAAGAGATTGGGCGCCAGGCCGATCACCGCTTCCACCAGATCATCCTCCAGCAGACCGGCGCGGATGCGCTTCTCGTCACCACCCCGGAACAGCACGCCGTGGGGCATGACGGTGGCCAGGCGGCCATCAGACTTGAGGCAGGCCACCATGTGCTGCAGGAACATCAGGTCGGCCTTCTTGGCCCCCTCCGGTACGCTGCCGTAGTGGAAGCGCTCGGGGAAGTGCGGGCTGGGGGTGTAGCCGATGGAGAACGGCGGATTGGTGAGGATGCGGTCGAAACGCTTGAGTTCGCCGCCCTCCACGTGGGCTGGATCGGTGAGGGTGTCATCGTTGCGCAGGTCGGCGCTGTTCACGCCGTGCAGCAGCATGTTCATCTTGGCGATGGCCCAGACAGAGCCGGAGGCTTCCTGGCCGAACAGGTTGAGAAAGCGCGGATTACCGCCCTGCTCTTCCAGGTATTCCTTGGCATGGATCAACATGCCGCCGGACCCCATGCAAGGGTCATAAACGCTGTGGCCCTCCTGGGGATTCATCAGCCGCACCATCATGCGGACCACCGGGCGGGGGGTGTAGAATTCGCCGCCCTTCTTGCCGGCGGAATCGGCGAAGTCGCGGATCAGGTACTCGTAGGCGGCGCCCAGCAGGTCGGGGAACTCGAAGTCCTCGTTGCGCAGGCGGTATGCGCTGAAATGAACGATCAGGTCCCGGAGTTTCCTGTCCGGCAGGGTGGTGGAACCCACCTTGCGGGTGAAGTCGATGTGCTCCAGCACCCCCGCCAGGCTGGGGTTGTGTTCTTCCAGGCCGGCCAGCGCCTTGTTGAGGGCGCTGCCCACTCCGTGATGGGCTTCCTTGAGCAGATACGTCCAGCGGGACTGGGGCGGCACATAGAAGGTGGCGCGGTACCAGTCGGGCATCTCGATCTGCGGGGCCATATCGGCCTCCCCCACCCCCGCCTGCCTGAGTTGGTCACGCACCGCCTCCCGGCGCTGGTCGAAGACATCCGAGCAGCGTTTCAGGAAGAGCATGCCAAAGATGTACTCCTTGAACTCGGAGGCATCCATGCGCCCGCGCAGGATGTCGGCGGCCCTGAACAGGTGCCGCTCAAGCTGGTTGAGGGTGAGGATCATGGGGGGCGGGTCCCTTTGCGGTGAAGGTGGTCGCACCGGGCGACCGTTTTGGCCCGTTAGATTAACGTATGCCATCATCCTCGTGAAAGGCAGCAACAAGGGTTGGGGCCTGAGGGTGTACCCAATGAGTGGGAAAATTCCGGGCTTTAACCGTATAAGGGATGTCAAGTGGTGCCTGATTTTCTTTGGCAATATGCTCTGGTGTTTCTTGCCGCGGCCACCCCCTGGCTGGAAATCATGGTGGTGATCCCGGTGGCCGTGGGTTTCGGGCTTGCCCCACTGCCGGTGACGGTGGTGAGTTTCATGGGGAATGCCCTGCCGGTGTTCGGCATCGTCGCCCTGTTCCGCGGCTGGGAACGGCGCAGGGGACCGATTAAAAGGCGCTGGAGTCCACGGGCGCAGCGTGTGTGGGACCGCTATGGTCTGCCGGGGGTCGCGTTCGCAGGCCCGTTGATAACCGGTATTCATCTGGCCGCGGTCATGGCCCTGGCCATGGGTGCGGATCGGCGTTTGACCGCGGTCTGGATGACCTTGAGTCTTGCAGTCTGGTCGCTGGTGACTCTGGTGGCTACGGTGGTGGGATTCGAGAGCATGGGCTGGCTTTTTGACAGGCTCCAGGAACAGCCTTGAGGATTGTTCCGACGGTGTGCCCCCATCAGCAAGACCGAGGCATCAACGGGCCAACCATTTCTTCAATATTTCAATCAGTATATCCACCGCAATGGGTTTGCTCATATAGTCGTTCATGCCGGCGGCAAGGCAGGCATCTTTATGGCCCTGCATGGCATGGGCCGTCATGGCAACAATCGGGATATTCGATACCTTGTCCCCCGCTTTTCCGTCACGTATGCGACGGGCGGCTTCCAGCCCGTCCAGTTCAGGCATTTGTATGTCCATAAGTATCAAGTCATAGGGCTGCCTTCTTAGCGCATCAATGACTTCATGACCATTGGCGGCCACGTCAGCGCTTAAACCCATTTTTTTCAAGATACCTAAAGCCACCTGCTGATTGACGATATTATCTTCAGCGAGCAGTATGCGTGCCTGGTATCCGGCAAAAGGCATACTTGATGCCTCTGTTGCGGATGCCGCTTCACAGGAGGCAGGGGCATCAAGCGTACCGGTAGCCGACAATACCTGAACCAGACTATTTTTGAGTTCTGTATGCCGGACAGGTTTGGTGACACAGGCATCAACACCAATGCCCTGCAAGCGGCGGGCATCACCTTGATGCCCCAGGGGGATGAGCATGATCAGTTTCAGTGCTTCAAGCCTGCTGTCTGTCCTGATGGCGCGCCCCAGTGCCTCGCCGTCCATACCCGGCATGTACTGATCAATGATGGCCAGCTCAAATGGCCGATCTTCAGCGAGGGCCTGGTAACAGCGGGCTAACCCTGTCGGGGCATCAGCAACCGATTGCACCTGCATCCCCCAAGCTGTCAGGCATATGGTGAGACTTTCCCGGTTCGTGGCATGATCATCCACAATCAACACCCGCAGATGTTGAAAATCGGCAGGCGGCTGGGGGGGAGTCTGCGGGCTGTCTGCCTGCAACTTGAAACATGCCGTAAACCAGAATTCAGAGCCTTGGTTTTCTACGCTGTTGACACCGATTTTCCCTCCCATGATTTCAGCAAGCTGTCTGGAAATTGCAAGCCCCAGCCCTGTGCCGCCATATTCACGGGTATTGGAGGCATCCACCTGGCTGAATTTGTTAAACAGCAGACCCAGTTTGTCAGAGGGAATACCGATCCCGGTATCCCGTACCGAAAAATGCAACAACACAGAATCGGGGGACTGAGACGGCTCCGCAACCAGTGAAACCCGTATGACAACCCCCCCTTGCTGGGTAAATTTGATGGCATTGCCAGCCAGGTTGAGCAGTACCTGACGCAGGCGTCCTGGATCGCCGGTCAGTAATGTGGGTACCTTGGGCGCCAGTGTGCAGATCAGTTCCAGTCCCTTGCCGTGGGCGCGCAAGGCCAGACTGTCGGCAAAATCATCGAGCAGGCTTTGCAAATCAAAATCCACGGCTTCCAGATCAAGCTTGCCCGCCTCGATCTTGGAGAAATCCAAAATATCATTGATAAGCCCCAATAAGGCTTCGGCACTGAATTTGATGGTTTCGGCATGGCGCCTTTGTTCGCTGTCCAGGGGTGTATCCAGGAGCAGGGAGGTCATGCCGATCACCCCGTTCATGGGGGTACGGATTTCGTGGCTCATATTGGCAAGAAATTCGCTTTTGGCAACGGTGGCCGCCTCGGCGGCGATTTTTGCCTCAATCAGTGCAGTTTCGGCTTGCTTGCGTTCGGTGATGTCTCTGAAGATACAGGCAAATTGTCCGGGGGCGGGGCAAAATGCACTGATGGCCAAGTGCTTGCCCAATTCTTTGACATGGGTTTCAAAAAATGCCGGCTCCCCCGACACCACAACCTCGCCAAAACTTTCCAGCAGATGGGCCTGAGAACCTGGCAGTACATCGAGTATTGTGCATTCAAGCAGATCTTTAGCCGTTGAACCTGTGATTTGCTCAAAGGCCGGATTGACAGCCAGAAAACGATAATTTACCGGGTTGCCCAGACTGTCATGGAGCACCTCATACAGTGCAAATCCATCAAGCATCTTGCCAAACAGCGTCCTATAGTTTTGCTCGGCCTGATAATGTGCGGTGAGATCAATGGCAGCGGCGGCCATGTAGGCCGGTACACCGCGCTCATCATGCATGATGATGCCGCTCATGAGCATTGGAAATTCGCTGCCATCACGATGGATATGCCATACCTCGGTGGGCGGAAAATGTCCCTGCTCCAGCATGTGTTGTATGATTGTATTGATTGAAGCCAGCTGTGCCGGGGAATGAAAGACCGTGATATGTTGACCGATCAATTCCTCGGGTTCATAGCCATGGATATGGGCAAAAAAACGATTGACATAAATAAAATGACCTTGCAAGTCTGCAATGGCATTGCCATAGACTGAGTTATCCGCAATGGCTTTGAAGCGCCGTGATTCACCCTCGGCCCGCTGCTGTTTTTCCAATAAATTGATCTTGTTGAGCGCCAGTGAGACCAATTGTACAGCCGAGGTCAAGAAATTACGCTGTTCATCTTTAATGGTGTGATGATCCAGCCAGTTGAGTACAATTAAATGATAGCCTTGATCGGTGAAGGCAAAAGGAAACCAGATCAGTGAATCAATATGCATGTCCTGATGCAGAATCTGCGCTGAGCCGTCTTTGACCAGTTCAGGATGTATCTCACTGCGATGGCTGACAAGGGACTCTTTTTGTTCGCGTATGTAAGTCAATCCATCCTTGAACAGTGCCAGTGGATAGGTGCCAATACTGGGCGTGATTGTAGATTGCTCCGCATTGATCCACTCGTTCAGTCCGATAACAAGCTGTTGTTTAAAGTCGATGTTATAAACCAATGAGCGGTCTGCATTCATTGCCTCACCAATGCAGCGGCAAGTGGTGGCAAGGATTGTGCTGGCGGAATTTTCCGCCGCAATGGTCATGGCAATGTTATCCATCGCAGCACGATTTTTGGCTACGATATCGGCCTGTTTTTTTTCTCGAATCTGATTTCTCTTTTCCAGCAGTAAAAATAAAATAATGCCTAATAATGAAAAGATGATGGTGGCAAACAGTAACGTCCACTGCCATTGCCAGCGTTGCCAGGTATCGTACAGGGTAAACGGGGGCGCTTGATCAAAGGGGGGCAGGCGCAACTCGCGCAGCAGGTTCTCCACCGGTCGGTAATCCGCCGGAATGCCAAAGCCGTAAATCCCGATCTGACGAGCAATATCACCCTCTCGCGGAAGGGATAAAACAGCCGCCGCAACCTTCAGCGCCAAGGCTTCATCGGTTTGCAGCAAGATGACAAAAGGCCATTCAGGATACAGTGGCGTCGATAGCCGATGGGGAAAGTCTGATTTCGGTGTGGGATTGAGTATGCGCAGGTCATTGGCCTGTATGTGACCGGCCTCAATCATGGCTTCCACCACCCCGCTGCGGACAAAAGCCGCATCCGCCTCTCCCTGTAGTACCGCATGGACTGCCCCATCATGTGGCATGCCGGTCAACATCACCTCAATATCTTTTTTCGGATCAATGCCTGCCTGTTTCAGAGCATAGGCCTGCATTTGATAGCCGCCCAGTGAATCAGCGCTAACGGCTGCGATGCGTTTTCCAAAAAGGTCTGTGATGGCTTGTATATCCGTGCGTGTCGCCTCTGTGAGGATGACGCCACCAAAGCCCCGCACGGCCTGACCGTCGACGTTTCTCACGATACTTGCCAAAGGGGAGGAAAAACGCTCACGCTGACTCAACACGACATAGTGGGCAGGGTTGGTGAGTACAAAGTGTATCTCTCCGGCCATGATGGCGGCGTCAAGATCAGGGTAATTCAAGGCGCGCAAACCAAGATCAAGGCCGGGTATCTGCGCGTTGAGATAATCCACCAGGGGCTGCCATTGTTGTTCGGTCACGGGCACAGGTCTAAAGGCCAGTACACCCAGGGTATGGGTGTGGGCATGGGCGCTACCAGAGAGATAGAAAAGTAGGCCTATCAATAGAATTTTCAGATATGGCAGCATCAAACAACGGCCCCTTGATCCTGTGATGCAGAGTGCTCCGGTCTGGTACTTGAGATACCACATCGGCCCGCATTTTTACTGGTCAGTGCCAGCAGCGGCGTGTCTTCGTCCTGTAGCGGTTGCCTACATGGTACGCCCATTGTGGGGGTATCTCCATGACGGCGGAGGTGGGTTTGCCACCGATATCTCCTGATATGGGGGGCGTCTATGGTCCGGCTAAAACGGAAACACCCACGGCGTCAACAACAACACCCCCGCGGAATAGGTCAGGCTCACCGGTAGACCGGTTTTGAGGAAGTCGCTGATCCGGTAACGGCCCGGTGTATAAACCATCAGGTGGGTCTGGTAGCCGTAGGGAATCAGGAAGCAGGCGCTGGCCCCGTAGGCCACGGCCATGATGAAGGGCATGGGATCGACGCCGAAAGCCTGGGCAGTGCTCCAGGCCACGGGAAAGGCCAATGCGGCGGCGGCGTTGTTGGTGACGGTTTCGGTCAGCAGCAGGGTGAGCAGGTAGCAGCCCACAAAGGCCGCATAGACACCGTGGCCGGCGAACAGGGTCTGTATGCCTTGGGCGATCAGGGCGGCGGCTCCTGAGTGTTCCAGCCCCTGGGCGATGGCCAGGGCCGAGCCAATGATCATCCATAGCTCGAAGGGGAAGCGCCGGCGGAGTTCGACGGGGCTGAGCACCCGTCCCAGCAGCAACCCACCCAGCAGCAACAGCAGGCCGTGGAACAGGGGGAGCAGTTCCAGGGCGGCCAGGCCGATCACCGTGGCAAAGCCGCCCAGTGTCAGCAGGCTTTGGGTGCGGTTGAGTTGTGGTCGCTTGAAGCTGCCGCTGAGCAGGTGGAAGTTGCGGTCGATGTTGCGTTGCTGGCGAAAGTCGTTGCCCACTGCCAGGAGCAGGCAGTCACCCACCCGCAGCGGAATCTGACCCAGTTGGCCCTCCAGCCGTTTGCCGCCCCGGCGAATACCTGCCACGCCGGCGTTGAACATGCTGCGAAAGTCCACCGCCTGAAGCGTTCGTCCCGCCAGTTCCGACTCATGGGAGATCACCACCTCCACCAGGTTGGTGGCCAGCAGGTCGTCGGCCTGGTCACCGAACAGCTTGAGTCCGGGAAAGCGTTGCAGTGTCTGGACCTTGCTCACTTCGCCGGTGAATACCAGGGTGTCTCCTGCCTGCAGTACCTCGTCCGGCCCCACCGGGCTGATCAGTCGATGATCCCGCTCGATCTCCAGCAAGTAAAGGCCATCCAGATTGCGTAGCTGGTTCTCCTCGATGCTTTTGCCCACCATCTCTGATCCGGGTTGCAGGTCGGCGGCGAGAAAGTAGGAGAGTTTGTCTTCGGTGTCTTCCGGGCGATGGTGGGGCAGGGCGCGGGCGCACCACAGCAGCACGCCGAAGGTGATCAGTGCCACCGGTACACCCACCAGGGCGAACTGGAACATGCCCAGTTCAAAACCGCCGGTGCCCAGGGCAAAGGAGTTGACCACCAGGTTGGTGGAGGTGCCCACCAGGGTGGTGACGCCGCCCAGGATTGAGGCGTAGGACAATGGGATCAGCAGCCTGGAGGGGGCGATGCGTTGCTGACGGGAAATGGCGCCCAGAAAGGCCGCCACCACCGCGGTATTGTTGAGGAATGCCGAAAGCAACGCGCTGGCCCCCATCAATCTGGCAGTGGCGGTGGATTCACGCCCGTGCAGCAGTCGTTGCGAGAGCCAGTCCAGCAGTGGGCTGCGTTCCAGAGCCAGTGACACCAGCAACAGCAACAGCAACGTGACCAGGGCCGGGTTGGTGTATTGCTGCAGCAAGGTGGGGGTGTCCACCACCCCCAGCAGCAGGTAGGCGCCCGCCAGGGTGACGAAGGCCACAGCGGGACGCACCCGCCCCGAGATCAATGCTGCCAGAAGACCGGCAATGGAAAATAATACCACCCAGGCGGTCATGGTGATGGGGGTCCTTGGGTATCATTGAACGCCTGGTTGATCAGGCGTCGGGCAAACCGGTCGCCCTGGTATTCCATGGTGCTTGTTTCCAGTTCAGTTCCGGGGTTCACCGCTGGCTGGATGCACATCCTGATTTTCATTTGCTCAACAGGCCGATGCCATGACGTCACTCACCCATTTACAGACACTGGAAGCCGAGAGTATCCAGATCATGCGCGAGGTGGTCGCCGAGACGGAGCATCCGGTGATGCTCTATTCGGTGGGCAAGGATAGCGCAGTGATGCTGCATCTGGCGCGCAAGGCGTTTTCTCCGGCCCCACCGCCATTTCCGTTGCTGCATGTGGACACCCGCTGGAAATTCCGCGCCATGTATGAATTCCGCGACAAGATGGCCCGGGAGATGGGCATGGATCTGTTGGTGCATATCAACCCGGACGGGGTGGAGAAGGACATCAATCCTTTTACCCACGGCTCCGCCATCCACACCGATGTGATGAAAACCGAAGGTCTCAAGCAGGCGTTGGACCAGTACGGTTTCGATGCCGCTTTTGGTGGGGCACGGCGGGACGAGGAGAAGTCCCGCGCCAAGGAGCGGGTCTTTTCCTTCCGCACCGCCCAGCATCGCTGGGACCCCAAGAACCAGCGCCCGGAGTTGTGGCGTCTTTACAATGCCCGCAAGCACAAGGGAGAGTCCATCCGCGTCTTTCCGCTTTCCAACTGGACCGAACTGGATATCTGGCAGTACATCTACTTGCAGAACATCCCGATTGTGCCCCTCTACTATGCCGCCGAGCGCCCGGTGGTGGAGCGGGACGGCACCCTGATCATGGTGGATGATGAACGCATGCCGTTGGCGCCCGGTGAGGTGCCCATGATGCGCAAGGTCCGGTTCCGCACCCTGGGCTGCTACCCGCTCACCGGCGCCATTGAGTCCGAGGCCGATACCTTGCCGGCCATCATCCAGGAAATGCTCCTGACCCGGACTTCCGAACGCCAGGGACGGGTCATCGACCATGACAGTGCCGCATCCATGGAAAAGAAAAAGCAGGAGGGGTATTTCTGATGGCCCATGCATCCGACATGATCGCCGACGATATCGAAGCCTACTTGAAGGCTCACGAGCGCAAGGGTTTATTGCGCTTCATCACCTGCGGCAGTGTGGACGACGGCAAGAGCACCCTGATCGGGCGTCTGCTGTTTGAGTCCAAACTGCTGTTTGAGGATCAATTGGCCGCCATTGAGGCGGATTCCAGAAAGTATGGTACCCAGGGCAATGCGGTGGATTTTGCACTGCTGGTTGATGGCCTGGCCGCCGAGCGGGAGCAGGGCATCACCATTGATGTGGCCTACCGTTTTTTCTCTACCGACAAGCGTAAGTTCATCGTCGCCGACACCCCGGGGCATGAGCAGTACACCCGTAATATGGTGACCGGCGCGTCCACCGCGGATGCCGCCATTTTGATGGTGGATGCCCGCCACGGCATCCTGACCCAGACCCGACGCCACAGTTTTTTGATGTCGCTGATCGGCATCCGCCATGTCGTGGTGGCCATCAACAAGATGGATCTGGTGGAGTATTCGAAGGCGCGCTTTGAGGAGATTGCCGAGCACTATCGTGAGTTTGCCGGGCAACTGGGCCTGGAGGACATCACCTTTATTCCCATGTCGGCCCTCAAGGGCGACAACGTGATCGAGCATGGGGGCCACATGCCCTGGTATCACGGCCCGACCCTGATGGGCTATCTGGAGTCCGTGGAAGTGGACGAGGCCCGTCTGCAGCGTTTACCGTTTCGCATGCCGGTGCAGTGGGTCAACCGTCCCCATCTGGACTTTCGTGGGTTTGCCGGGATGATTGCCGCCGGTACCGTGAGGCCGGGGGATGCCATTCGTGTCCAGCCCTCTGGTAAAACCAGCCGGGTCCGGCGGATTTATACCCACGATGGCGATCTGGAGCAGGCCATTGCCGGGCAGTCGGTAACGGTATTGCTGGAAGACGAGATCGATATTTCCCGTGGTGATGTGATGTCCGCTGTGGATCAACCCGCCCAAATCGCCGATCAGTTCGAGGCCACGCTGGTGTGGATGCATGATCAACCCTTGTTGCCGGGGCGGCCTTACCTGATGAAACTGGGCACCCAGACGGTTTCGGCCACGGTTTCAAACATCAAGTACCAGGTCAACGTCAACACCCTGGAGCATACCGCAGCCAGGCAGCTTGATCTGAACGGCATTGGCGTCTGCACCCTGAGTCTGGGCAAGCCGGTGGCTTTTGATGCCTATCGTGACAGCCCGGATACGGGCGGTTTCATCCTGATTGATCGGATGAGCCACAACACCGTGGGGGCAGGGATGTTGCATTTTGCCCTGCGCCGCAGCCAGAACATCCATATGCAGCATGTCGATATCGACAAGCAGGCCCGGGCGCTGGCCAAGGGTCAGAAGCCTGTGGTGCTATGGTTCACCGGTCTTTCCGGGGCCGGCAAATCCACCATCTCCAATCTGGTGGAGAAGAAGCTCCATGCCGCAGGTCAGCACACCTATCTGCTGGATGGCGATAATGTGCGTCATGGTCTCAATCGTGATCTGGGCTTTACGGACGCTGATCGTGTGGAGAATATCCGGCGGGTGGCGGAAGTAGCCAGGTTGATGGTGGATGCCGGATTGATCGTACTGACGGCGTTCATTTCGCCCTTTCGCAGCGAACGCCGGATGGCCCGTGAACTGATGCAAGAGGGGGAATTCATCGAGATCTTTGTGGATACCCCGCTGGATGTGGCGGAAGCCCGTGATCCGAAGGGGCTCTACAAGAAAGCCCGGCGTGGTGTGCTGAAGAACTTCACCGGTATCGATTCTGCCTATGAAGCGCCGGAAAATCCCGAGCTTCGTCTTGATACCACCCGCCTGAGCCAGGAAGAGGCAGCTGATGCGGTAATCGAGTTGCTGCGGGAACGACAGCTGATTGCCTGATCGGGCTGGAAAGGAACCCCATAGGCGGTCCATTCAGGTAAAATCCTGCCCGGATCAATGTCTGTAAAGCGCCGATTTTGGAGCTAGACTCTAGTCTTGTAAAAAATGCGCGATAGTGTACTCTTGACTTATGGAGAACACCCTGAGTACAGGCAAGGCGGCGAAGCGGCTGGGTGTTTCGGTCAAGACCCTCGTCGTCTTTACACTGAGGCCCAATTGCGGGAGTTCATCGGATGGCGGCATGCACCTGAGGGTCCAACGAGACTGGTGGCCTATTGCCGGGTCTCCTCAAAGGCGCAGAAGCCAGACTTGGCTAATCAGCGCCGGGTGCTGGAAGAGTTTGTTGTGGCGAGGGGTTTGGCGAACGTTGAGTTCAATGGCGAGCAAGTCCTTCGGCAAGAATATTAACCGTCGGCTGGCAAGCTGGACGAAAGGTGTTATTGCCGAAGCGCTTGACAGCGTTTCAAGCCGTAGAGGTTCTACGGTCGTTCTGGTCAATCCGGCCTACACATCGCAAATGGATTCCCGAACCGGTTGCCTGGATGGCAAGCGCAGAGGGGATCAATCAATATCCAGCCCCGAGAGGGCGTGGTTCAGGGCATTTCACACCGCCATGGCCGCTGGCTGCAACAAGCCGATGGCTATGGCATGGCTGTACCTTTCAACCCAAACTGATACAGGAGGACGCGACCGGGCCGCGTGATCGTGCCGTGCACGATGCGCTATCCCTCCCCGCCCTGAAGGCCGGGGTTTTTCGCGCAAAATTAATGAAAGATTCCCATCTGTTCACTTCCGAGTCCGTGTCCGAGGGTCACCCGGACAAGATGGCCGACCAGATTTCCGATGCCATCGTAGATGCCATTCTGGCCCAGGACCCCCACGCCCGTATCGCCTGTGAAACCCTGGTGAAGACCGGCATGGTGGTGCTGGCTGGCGAGATCACCACACCGGCTCAGGTCGATTACGAGAACCTGGTGCGTGATGTGGTCAATGATATCGGCTACGACAACTGCGATACCGGTTTTGATGGACATACCTGTGCCGTCATCAATGCCCTGGGCAAACAGTCTCCCGACATCGCTCAAGGTGTGGACCGGGATGTGAGCAACCGGCTGGAACAGGGCGCCGGCGACCAGGGCTTGATGTTTGGCTACGCCAGTAACGAAACCGCCGCGCTGATGCCTGCCCCCATTCATTACGCCCACGAACTGGTGCGCCGTCAGGCCCATGTCCGCAAGTCCGGCGAACTGGCCTGGCTGCGTCCCGATGCCAAGAGCCAGGTGACTTTCCGCTACGAGGGCGGCAGACTGGTGGGAGTCGATGCGGTGGTGCTGTCCACCCAGCATGCCCCGGAAATCGAGCAAAAGGCTTTACGGGAAGCGGTGATGGATTGCATCATCAAGCCCGTACTGCCCGCCGAATGGCTGGCCACCTGCCGGGATGAAAATATTCACATCAATCCCACCGGCAAGTTTGTCATTGGCGGCCCCGTGGGAGATTGCGGCCTGACCGGGCGCAAGATTATCGTTGATACCTACGGCGGCATGGCCCGTCACGGAGGGGGCGCCTTCTCCGGCAAGGACCCCTCCAAGGTGGATCGTTCTGCCGCCTATGCGGGTCGCTATGTGGCCAAGAATATCGTCGCCGCAGGTCTGGCAGAGCGCTGCGAGATTCAGGTGTCCTATGCCATCGGCGTGGCCCGCCCCACTTCCATCAGCGTGGATACCTTTGGTACGGGCAGGATTTCCAATCAGCAGATTGTCGATCTGGTGCGCGAGCATTTCGATCTGCGCCCCTGGGGTATTATCAGCATGCTGGATCTGCTGCGCCCCCTTTACCGGCAGACAGCGGCCTACGGTCATTTTGGTCGTGACGACATCGATCTGCCCTGGGAACGCACCGACAAGGCAGATGCCCTCAAGGCTGCTGCCAATCTTTGATTGCGCAGGTCGGTCAGTGGCGTGCCTGAAATGACAGGCACGCCACCGGCGTCAGCCGGGCTGTTTGGCCATCACCCAGGTGGTATTCCGGCGCTCCTGAATAACGGATGACATTGTGGCCCGTAAACGTAACAAAAAACCGTCTTCCCCCAACAAAGTGGCATCCAGCCTGTCGGCAGATGCAATCCAGTCCCTGGGCTATGAAGCGTTGGCCGAGGGCAAGTATCGGGATGCCATTAATCACTTCAAAACCCTGGCCAAGATTGAACCGGAAGCCTGCTGGCAACAGGGATTGCTGGAGGCTTATGAAGGCCGTGCCCAGGTGCTGGAAGCCAAGGGAATGCTCAAGGAAGCCCTGGCGATCCGCGAGAATCGCCGGCGGTTTGAATCGTCACCTGATCCCCGCTATATCGCCCTGCTGCTGCGTCTGGGGCGCATCCCTGATGCCCTGACGGCCTATACTGCCCTGAGCCAGACCGGCGATACCCGGTCCCTGGCCCAGGTCCGCAGTCTGATTGCTGCCATTGACCTGAGTCGTGATACCCCCATAGAGGGGTTGCCCGCTGATGATCCGGTATATGTGGATGGTGTCCATGCCCGCCATGCCCTTGCTGCCTGGTGCCGGGGGGATGATGAACAGGTTGCCCAGCACCTCAAGGCGATTCCTTTTCGCTCCCCATACCGGGATCTGACCCTGATTCTCAAAGCGATGCTGTGTCTGCCCCAGGATTGCGGGAAAACCTCCGCCCTGCTGGACAAGATTGCTGCAGATTCTGCGTTTGCCCCCCTGGCCGATGCCGCCCGGCTGGTGCTGCTGCCAGAGGCGGACTTTATCGCCGCCCTGCCCAATGCCGGGGAACAGAGCGCCCGTTTTGCCATGAACCTGCGGGGATGGTCGCCGGAGCGGCAGTCCTTATGGCGCGAACTGATCCGGCGTGGTCCAGAGCCTGGCCCTGCTCATCTCATGGATGTGATTGAAAAGCACCGTCAGATGTTGGGCGACACGTGGGCAAATCAAAAGCTCATACGTTTGATTCATGCCCAATGGCCCGCAAAGGTCACACCCGCCATTCTCAAAGCATTGCCTTCTTATGAAAGCTTCATTCTAAAAGCCTGGACAACGCCTCGTTTTGATTTCCATGATCAAGAGGACGCCCTTTGCGCCTGGGAAAACCTGATCAATGTCATCACGTCCGGCAAAAAGCCCAAGCCGGGTACCCCGGATGCATTGCGTGTTGCGCTGATTCACCGTCACCTGTTCGAGACCCTGGATCTAAGCGATAGTGATTTCAGGAAAGCAATAGAAGTCCTGTTGCAGAAAAACCTGGAACTGGTGCCCGATGAGATCGAGGAGCATTCCTTTTTGATCCAGTATTACCAGGAAAAGAAGGACATCAAGGTGGCCCGCCGGATCGTGGAACAGGGACTGGCCCGCTGGCCGGAAAACGTCACCATGCTCAACGCCGCCCTGGACATTGCCATTGCCACCAAGGCGTACAAGAAGGCAGCCACCCTGGCGCGACGTATCCTCGAACGTGATCCGATTAATCGCCACGCGGCCCAGAGCCTGTTTGATGCCCATCTGGCCCATGCAACCAAGCAGGTCAAAAAGAATCGGCCCGACCTGGCTTTTAAGGAGATGGAGACCGCCATCGAATGGGCGCGCACCAGTCAGGACAAGGACCGGGCGATGCTCATGAGGGCATTGTTACAGGTATTGAACGAGACCCCAGGGGCCATTGAGGAGGTCAGGGTGCGTGCCCATCGCCTGGGACAGACCCCCCTGGCATCGGCCCTGGCGGTGGTCCTGCAAGGTAGTCGCCTGGGTCTGAAGACCCAACATACCCTCTCCCTGGTCGGAATGGACATCGAGCGGGTACCGGACCCGGACGACCTGATGCGTTGTCGTGATCTGTTGCAGGACAACATGCAGCGCATCAGCGCACAATCCCTGCAGATGACCGACATCCTGCAGCCGTTCCATAAGCCCCTGATCAAGGCCATCCAGGGGCCATTGCCTTATCAGGATTATGAGTGCTGGTGTGAACTGCTCTCCAGGACCAAGGACGCGGTCCTTTACTTGATGGTGGCCAGAATCGCCGTTGATCACTATCCTGACAAACCCTTGTTTGTGTTTCACGAATACAGGGCACGGCAGATCCAGACCGAAATACATAGAGCGCACTTCTGGCTTGACGATGATGATGTGGAACGGCTGGAAACTGCCCATTCACTGGCCCGGTCCCAGGGGGATATCCGTACTGCCCAGCGCCTGAGTGACATCCTGGATGCATTGTACGGCTTTGATTCCAGTGCATCACTTCTCCCTGACGATATTGAAGACACTGTGGATTTAATGATTCAAGTCTTCTATGACCATGCGCCCCTGAATATCCTTCGACAGATGCAGGATGTGGAAAAACGCCATGGATACCCCGGACTGGTGAATTGGGTCATCAATTATATGGCCCATAACCCACCTCCCTCCTGGATACCACCGCTGGACCAGCTTGATTCTTGATTACATCATCAGCCCCATAAAAAGCCCACTTTATCCTGCGGACCTGATCGTGATGCGTGATCCTTTCCTGTTGTTGAATGTGTCTCCTCAAGCGGATGACAACACCATTCACCACGCCTATCTCCATGCAGTCAAGGCCTGTCCGCCAGAACGGGATCCGGTGGGGTTTGATGCAGTACGCCAAGCCTATGAACGCATTCGCAGCCAACGGCAGCGATTGGCCTATGAGCTGTTTGATACCACCCCGCCCGGCATTCAGGATATTCTGGATCAGGCCTGTCCGGTGAACGAGGGTGGAACCCGACGCCCCGATCTGGCCTTGTGTCAGGCCCTGCTCAGGGGAGAGCGCTGATGGGTGATCCTGACAAGGCGCAGCTTCTGGAGCAGTTTCGTGCCTATCTGGATACTGCCCCGGACACCTTGCCGGACCCGGAGGCGCCCGATCTGTTCACCCTGTTGTCGGAAATGGCTGCACTCAAGACCGAGGTGCGTCTTGAATCCCGCCAGTTCCGCACTGCTCTGGATCAGTTTGGCGAGGTGTTTGAAACCCTGCGCCAGAGCAACCAGCGACTGCAGGAGGCTCTGGCGCGACAGCGGGAACAGGCGGCTACCGAACGCCAGGACGCGGAAACCCCCTTGTTGCTGGAATTGCTGGACCTGCGGGACCGGTTGCAGGCTGGCCATGCCAGGGCGGATCATTACAGCCCCGGCTGGTTGGCCCGGCGCAGTGGCGCTGGCCGGTTTGTGAGCGGCATGGCAGAAGGCATGGCCATGAATCTGGCCCATCTGGATGACATGCTGGCTCGCCGGGAGGTGCGCCCCGTGACCACATTGGGACAGCCCTTTGATCCCCACACCATGCAAGCGGTAGGCACCAGCCACGTCCCGGACCAGCCTTCTGGCATCGTTACCCGTGAAGTGCGCCCCGGCTTTACCCGTCAGGGTCGGGTGTTGCGTACCTCCGAAGTCATTGTCAATAAGCGAGAGATTTCATGACCCATCCTATTATCGGTATTGATCTGGGCACCACCAATTCGGAGGTTGCCGTGATCCGGAACGGAACACTGGAGCATATTCCGGTGGATGGTGCCCTGTTGATGCCCTCGGTGGTGGGACTGGATGACGATGGCAATCTGCTGGTGGGTCAGGCTGCGCGTAATCAATACGCCCTGCACCCGGAACGCACCATCCGTTCCGTCAAGCGCCGCATGGGGGAGGACATCAAGATCACCCTGGGATGGCGACAGTACACTCCCCAGGAAATTTCTGCCCTGATCCTGGGACGACTCAAGCAGGCTGCAGAAGACCATCTGGGGCAGGCGGTACATCAGGCGGTGATTACTGTCCCTGCGTATTTTTCCGATGCCCAGCGGCAGGCAACCCGGGATGCCGGTACCCTGGCGGGTCTGGATGTGGTGCGCATCATCAATGAACCCACCGCTGCTGCCCTTGCCCGTGAGTCCGGCGGTGACCAGCGCAAGACGGTGCTGGTCTATGACCTGGGAGGCGGCACCTTCGATGTTTCCGTGGTGCGACTGGAAAAGGACGTGGTGGAAGTGTTGTCCAGCCATGGGAACAATCATCTGGGCGGAGATGATTTTGACAATCTCATCCTTGAACAACTGATGAACTGGCTAAGAACAGAAAAAGGGGTGGACCCCAGTCTGGACGCCCATGCCATGGCCCGGCTGGTGCGGGCGGCGGAAACCGCCAAGGTGCGCCTCTCCGATGCCCCCCATGCCCAGGTGCGGGAAGAATATCTGCTCGAAGATGATGACGGCCCCGTTCATCTGGACCTGGAACTGGAGCGGCAAGACTATGAGGCCATGATCGAGCCTCTGGTGGCCGAGACCTTGTCGGCGGTACATACCGCCCTGGAGGGAGCGCAACTGACGGTCTCGGATCTGGATGAAGTCTTTTTGGTGGGTGGGGCCACCCGCACCCCCCTGATTCAACGTCATCTGGAAGACATGCTGGGTTTGCAGCCACGGGCCGAGATGGACCCGGAATTATGTGTGGCCATAGGTGCCGCCACCCAGGCCGCCATGATTGCCGGGGAAAAGGTCAACAGTCTGCTGCTGGACGTCACCCCCTATACCTTTGGCACCAGCGCCATTGATACATTGAACGGGGAGATTTATCCCCATGTTTTCTTCCCTCTGATTCGTAAAAATACCCCGATTCCGGTCACCAAGAGCGAAGTCTTCTACACCACCCATGACTATCAGGAAATCGTCGAGGTGAATGTCTATCAAGGGGAAGACCGGGATGCCCTGAACAACACCCAGATTGGTGTCTATCGCATCGAGGGACTCAGTCGGGTGCCGTCAGGCAATGCCATTGTCACCACGTTTTCCCTGGACCTCAACGGCATCCTGCATGTGTCCTCCGTGGAGAAGCGCACCGGCAAGGAAGTCCGTATCACCATCGACAATGCCACCCAGCGTTTCGAGCAGGACGAAATGGAAGCCGCCCGCTCTCGATTGCAGGCCCTGACTGCTGAA
This sequence comes from Ectothiorhodospira magna, assembly GCF_900110965.1. Taxonomy (GTDB): domain Bacteria; phylum Pseudomonadota; class Gammaproteobacteria; order Ectothiorhodospirales; family Ectothiorhodospiraceae; genus Ectothiorhodospira; species Ectothiorhodospira magna. The sequence goes on along the minus strand of NZ_FOFO01000014.1, from coordinate 53,967 downwards.
GATGCCAATGGCACGGGGACCCATGACGGACAACAGCGTCGTCATGTAGAGGCCAAGGCGCTGATCGAGAAAGCCGAGCGGTTGTTGGGCAAGGCCGGGGCCGAGGACCGGGAAGACCTGGTGGATGCCATGGAGACCCTGCGGGATGCCCTGACCAGTGAAGATGCCGCCGCCCTGGAAGCGGCCATGGCCACCCTGTCCGATCTGATTTTTTATCTGGAGTCGTGATGGAGCGTTGCCCTAACTGCCGTGCCAGGGTTGAGGGCACAGACCCTTGCCGACGCTGTGGCATGGCCCTGACCCTGTTGGTGGCCACCCAACAGACGGCCCGGAATCTGACAGGGCAGGCTTTAGAGCAACTGGCCCAGGATCGCCCCCAGGCGGCCCGAAGATTGCTCACCCAGGCGGTTGCCCTGCACCGGACGCCCCTTAATGTCCGGCTGCTGGACTGGGTGACGGCAATGTGTCCGTTGGCGCAAACCGACGCGGTGGTCAAAGGGGCAAGGGCGGCAGACGCAGGGTGAAGCAGCCGCCGCCCAGTTCTCCACCATTGGACAGTTCCACAAAGCCGCTCCCCCCATCATCACCGGCATGCAGGTCGGCCACCAGGGCGCAGAAATAAAGTCCAAGCCCGGTGCGGCCCTGCTGGGGGTCCAGCCGGGCACCTTCCCGCAGCGCCTGTCGTCCCAGCATGGCCTTGGGGAAACCAGGGCCATCATCGTCCACCCTGATCACCAGCCAGTGACCGTCCATCCGGGCCGACATGTGGATGCGCTGGCGGGTGTAACGCACCGTGTTGTTGACCACATTTTCCAGCAGACTGTTCACCAGGTAGCGGTCCAGGGTCCAGACCAGATCGGGATCGCACTCCACGATACATTCCACCCGGCGATAATCCATCAACGCCTTGTTGTTGAGCCAGTAGGATTCCAGCAGATCGTGGACACTCACCGGCATGAACTGGGGTTGATAAATGCCTTTGACACTGCGATACAGGGCCAGCAACTGGATGAGCGTGTCATTCACCCGCCGGACTTCGTAGCGCAACAGGGCCAGGCGCTCTGAATCCACGCAGGGTCGCTGTTGCTCTGCTTCCAGCAGGTCATCCAGGGAACCCAACAGCAGATTGAGAGAGTTTTTCATGTCATGGATGCTGATGGCCAGCACCGTACTGAAATCGAGCTTGCTCAAATCTGCTCCTAAAAACCGGGTGGGTGATGGGTCAGGTCGGCAGGTTTTGACGCAGGAGTTCGGCTCGGGTCACTTCATTAAGGCGCAGCAGCACTGCAATCAAACCCTGATGTACCTGTATCGGCGGCAAAGCGCGAAGCATGATGCCATCCAGTGCATCCAGTGCGGCTTCCTTGTCATCCGGGTCGTGGACCGCCAGATGCAGCCGGCCCAGAATCGACCACCACCGCAGGGCCGGGTCGTCACTCAGGGACCGACGCATATCATCGAGTATCTTGGCTGCTCTGGCCAATTCCCCCAGTTCCAGGGTGCAAAATATCAGATTCAAAAAATCCTCACCCCGGATTTCTTCCAGGGGCCGGGCCAGTTCGATGGCCTGGCGCCAGGCCCCGCGGCCTGTCTCCCATTCCTCCAGGGCCATGGCCAACCGGCCCAGCCGCCGCTGACGGGAGAGGGATCGCCAGGAACGGGCCACCGCCTGCTCCACCACATCCAGGGCATCCTGCAGGCGCCCCTGTTGTTCCAGGACTGACGCCAGATGATCATGGGCCGCCATGAAAAAGGGAGTCACCACCATCGCTTCCCGGAACCAGGTCTCTGCCGCTGACAGATCCTGATGGTGCAGGGCCACCTGGCCCAGGATGGTCAAGGCCCAGGCCGGAGGCCGTTCCCTGATGACCATCTCGCAGACCTGTCGGGCCAGCGCCAGGTCGCCGGTTTCCAATGCCAGTTCTGCCTTCAGGCGCAGGATATCCGCCGATTCTCCACGCCCGGTTGCCAGCATCATGTCCAGCAGGTGCAGGGCTTGTGAAGTATCCCCCTGCCTGAGGGCCTGGGCCACGGGCACCATGGGTTCCCGCCGTCGCAGCGCCCGTACCAGCCTGGCCCGTAGCAGTTCCTTGCTGATGGGCTTGGCCAGATAGGCATCCGGCCCGCTTTCCAGGGCGCCCATCACCATTTCTGCCGAGTTTTCCGCCGTGACCATGATGAACACGGTGGCCACATCGATCCAGCCCTCCCGGCGGGCCAGATCCAGGATATGCTGGCCGTGCAGGCCTTCTCCCAGATTGTAATCGCACAAAATCACGTCATAGCGGCGTCTTTGCAGCCGCTCCAAAGCTTCATTGGCCGTACTTGCCAGATCAGGCTGACGCGCAAAGCCCAGAGACTCCAGCATCTGGGCGAGTTGCACCCGCATGTTCTGAAAGTCGTCAACGATCAATACAGTCTTGCGGTCCAGAGCAATGTGCATAGGCTATCCAAAGCAAGACCTCGGTCTTGAGCCGGCAGGTTTGGGTCACTCCAACATGGGGGATGGTTCAGGTGTCTTGGGTGCTGTCTCCACGGTCTTCCTGTCCTAAACGGGCCAGCCGTTGCAGGCGCAGGCTCAGGGTCTTGCGGCGCCGGCGCAATAAGGCCAGTTCTGCCACCATGACCACCAGGGCCACCCCGTAGGACCCCCAGATATAGGGGGCATGTCCCCCCATGGCAAGAAACTCGATCACGGTTTTTCTGCTCCCATGCGTTCCACTACCCAGGCGGACCGTCGCTCACGTTCCATCAGTTCCAGCCGTGCCCGCCACAGCACCACTGCAATGGCATACATCCAGCAGGCAAAGGTCATCACCATCAAGGCGGCAAACATCACAGTCTCCATGGCCGGTGCACTGGTCACCGTGATGGATGCCCCTTGGTGCAAGGTGTTCCACCAGACCACGGAAAAATAGATGATCGGCACGTTCACCACCCCCGCCAAAGCCAGAATGGCACTGGCGTCAGATGCCCGCTGACGGTCCTCGATGGCCGCATGCAGAGCAATATAGCCCAGATAAAGAAACAGCAGGATCAACTGGGAGGTCAACCGGGCATCCCAAACCCAGTAGGTTCCCCAGGTGGGCTTGCCCCACAGGGCGCCGGTCCACAGGCACAAAAAGGCAAACAGTGCCCCGGTGGGGGCAATGGCCTTGGCCATCGCCTCGGCGGTCTTGATACGCCAGATCAGACCGATGGCTGCGTACACCGCCATCAGCACATAAAGAAACATGGACATCCAGGCCGTGGGCACATGGATGAACATGATACGGTAGCTGTTGCCCTGCTGGTAATCCGGCGGCGCCAGAATGAAACCGATATACAGCCCGATCACCGCCAGGAGGGCAGCCAGTGCCGCAAACCAGGGGGCCAATCGACCGGACAGGTCATAAAAATTGGGGGGCGAGGCAAACTTGAACCATTGCACGCGCTGTTCGGCCACGTCGTTTCTCCATCAGTCCAGCATGATTCGCAGCGCCGCAGCAATGGCCCAGGGCGCCAGCAACAGGGTCACAATCAGCAGTGAAGCCAGTAATGACAGGTGAGCCTGGGCACTGGACCCGTACATCACTGCATCCAGCGCCCCGGCGCCCAGTACCAAGGCAGGCACATACAGGGGCAGGATCAGCAGGGAAATCAGCACGCCGCCCCCCCGCAAACCCAAAGTCAGGGCCGCGCCGATGGCACCCACCAGACTGAGAATCGGGGTGCCCAGCAACAATGCCCCCATCAGGGTGAGGATTTCCGTGCCATTGAGTCCCAATTGCATGCCCAGCAGGGGGGATGCCAGCACCAGGGGCAAGCCGGTCACCAGCCAATGGGCCAGAATCTTGCTCACCACCAGCAGGCTCAGGGGCTGGGGCGCCAGCAGGATCTGCTCCAGTGAGCCATCACGAAAATCATCAGCAAACAACCGCTCCAGAGAGAGCATGGTGGCCAGCAGGGCCGATACCCACAACACACCGGGAGCCATGCTCCGCAACAACTGCGGGTCCGGGCCAACGCCAAGGGGAAACAAAGACACCACCACCACAAAGAATCCCAGCACCACCAGGGCATCCTGGCGCCGGCGCAGGGCCAGGATCAGGTCACGCCGGAGCAGGGTCATCACTGCAGTGAGCAGGCCGGTCATGGCGCTTTCCCCAGAGTCAGGGTGTGCTGCCGACCTGTGATGGGCACCGCCTGATGGGTGGTCAGGACGATCATGCCATTGGCAGCCAGATGGGCTTCCAGGGCCGAGCGCAGCACGTCGATGATCTGTACGTCCAGGGCAGCAAAGGGCTCATCGAGAACCCACAGGGGCCGGCGCACCAGCAACAGACGGGCCAGGGCCACCCGGCGTTTTTGTCCCTGGGAGAGACATTTCACCGGCAGATCTTCGTGACCAACCAGTCCCATACGGCCCAGGGCTGCCCTGATGGCCTCCTGTTCCGGCCTGCTCCCCTGCAATGCCGAATGGATATGCAGATTTTCCTCAGCGGACAATTCATCCTTGAGGGCATTGGCATGTCCCAGATAGGCCAGGTGAGCCGTGGGGCCATCTTCCCGCTGATGCAGCGGGACCCCATCCCAGCAGATGCGACCTTCCAGGGGGCGGGACAGTCCACACAGCATCCGCAGCAGACTGGTTTTGCCGGCGCCGTTACGACCGGCCACCTGCAGGAGCGACCCGGATTCCAGGGTCAGATCCAGCCGCCGGATCAGCAGCCGCTCGCCCCGTTCGGCAACGAGACCTTCGACCTCCAGCCGGTGGGCCGGAAAAACGGCATGGGCGGTATGACACATCAATTGGGATGGCCCCGGATGGCTCGAAAACCGGTGATGGTACACCCAGGCCGGTACACTGTCAGCCTTCCACCGGTGCGGCGCCAATCTGTTCCAGGCGCTCACGCACCGCCTGGGCCAGATCATCGGGGTGATACTTCTGGATGAACTTGTTGGCCCCCGTGCGCCGCACCATATCCACATTGAAGACGCCGCTGATGGAGGAATGCAGCAGGATATAAAGCCCCCGTAGCCGGGGATCCTGGCGGATGCTGGTGGTGAGCTGATAGCCGTCCATTTCCGGCATCTCGATATCAGAAACGACCATGGTGAAATGGCGGGCCACGTCCACACCCTCGGCCTGCAGACGCAGGATCAGGTCCATGGCATGTTTGCCGTCGGTGACCAGGGTACACTGGACACCCAGCTGTTCCAGGGAGGCCCGGATCTGGTTGCGGGCCACACTGGAATCGTCCACCACCAGAATCTTGCATTCCTGGGCCCGTACCGTTTCGGTCAGGTCGCGGGAGACTTCGGTACTGGCATGAACCACCTGATCCAGCACCTTCTCCACGTCCAGGATTTCGACGATTTGCTCGTTGACCAGGGTGACAGCAGTGACGTAGGCATTGCGGCCGGTGCTGCGGGGCGGGGGCTGCACCCTGTCCCACTGGGTATTGATGATCCGCTCCACCCGCCGGATCAAAAAGCCATGTACGGAACGGTTGTACTCGGTAATGATGATATTGCCCTTTTCCGGTTCCCTCAGTGCCGGTCCGCCGATGGCCAGGGACAGGTCCATGATGGGCATGGTGATGCCCCGCAAGGTGGCGATGCCCTTCACCAGCGAATGGGCACCCGCCAGCCGGGACAGGGGCTGATAGGGAATGACCTCCTGCACCTTGAACACGTTGATGCCGTAAAGTTGCTGCCCTTCCAGTTGAAACAGCAGCAATTCAAGGCGGGTACCCGCCACCCGATTGGATTCCAGGGACGAACCCCATTGATGATCCGCCATGAGCAGACTCCCGATGAACTGAGCTTGCCCCATGTTAAGCTAATCCGCCTTGCAATGGATGCTGAATGACCATCCACGGGTCAGGAAATCATGGCCTGCGATCCGTCTTGACCACGGACCCGCTCTGCTTGACTCACATCAAGAGTCCTCCCGAAGGCCAGAACCGGAACCCCGATTCGCTGTCTTGGTGGAGATTGCCTGGAAAGATCACCATGCCGGCAACCTGGGTCTGGTTGCGGCTCCACCTGAATCGGTGCTATCAATGGCCCGCGGCCAGGCAAGCCGGTGACTCCCAGGCCACACCCGCCGCCCAGGTACCGGCTCTCATCGCAAGATCCCTCAGCAGGCAGGAGTGTGTGAATGACACCTCGACAGAAAAGACGGATGGCCGGCGTGGCGCTGGTGGTCCTGGCGGTATCCGGGGCCACTGCCCTGGCCCTGAGCGCGTTTCGGGAAAATCTCATGTATTTCTATGGCCCCAGCCAGTTGGTGGAAGGCGAGGCCCCCGGTGAACGCATCATCCGTCTGGGGGGCCTGGTGGAAGATGGCTCCATCCGTCACGCCGAGGAAGGTCTGACGGTCTTCTTCCGCGTCACCGACACCCGGCACAGCATCCCGGTGGAATATGTGGGCCTGCTGCCGGATCTGTTCCGGGAAGGACAAGGGGTGGTCACCCACGGTCGCATGGGACCCGACGGCGTATTCCGCGCCGAACGGGTGCTGGCCCGCCATGATGAAAACTATATGGCACCGGAAGTGGCCGCGGCCCTCAAGGCGGCAGGTTACGAAGCCCATCCCGGCCAGAAGGCGTACTGAGCGTGATACCCGAAATTGGCCAGCTGGCCCTCATCCTTGCCCTGCTCATGGCCCTGGTCCAGGGCATCATCCCCCTGGTGGGCGCCCACTGGAACCACCGGACCTGGATGGCCACCGCCCACACGGCGGTGGCGGGACAGTTCCTGTTCCTGGCCATCGCCTATCTGGCGCTGACCTACGCCTTCATCACCCATGATTTCTCCGTGGCCTATGTGGCCAACCATTCCAATTCCGCCCTGCCCCTGGTGTACCGCATCTCCGGCGTCTGGGGCGGCCATGAAGGCTCCCTGGTCCTGTGGGCGCTGATGCTGGCGGGCTGGTCCCTGGCGGTGTCCCTGTTCAGCAAGGGGCTTCCGGCGGTGCTGGCGGCCCGCACCGTGGCGGTGATGGGTCTGGTGAGCGTGGGTATCCTCTCCTTCACCCTGTTCACCTCCAATCCCTTCGAGGCCATCTTCCCGGTGCCAGCGGACGGACGGGATCTCAATCCCCTGTTGCAGGATCCCGGCCTGGTACTGCACCCCCCCATGCTCTACATGGGCTATGTGGGCCTGGCGGTCCCCTTTGCCATCGCGGTGGCCGCCCTCATCGGCGGTCGTCTGGATGCCGCCTGGGCACGCTGGACCCGACCCTGGGCCACCGCGGCCTGGGCCTTCCTGGGCGCCGGCATCGCCCTGGGCAGCTGGTGGGCCTATTACACCCTGGGCTGGGGCGGCTGGTGGTTCTGGGACCCGGTGGAAAACGCCTCCCTGATGCCCTGGCTGGCGGCCACCGCCCTGATCCACTCCCTGGCGGTGACGGAAAAGCGCGGCGCTTTTCGCAGTTGGACCGTATTGATGGCCATTTTGGCCTTCTCCCTGAGCCTGCTGGGCACCTTCCTGGTCCGCTCCGGAGTGCTGGTATCGGTCCATGCCTTTGCCACCGACCCCACCCGGGGTGTCTACATCCTGATGTTGCTGCTGGCGGTGACGGGGATCTCCTTCGCCCTCTACGCCTGGCGCGCCCCCACGGTACGCAGCCACGCGGAGTTTGATCCGGTGTCCCGGGAAGGCGCCCTGCTGGCCAATAATGTCATCCTCATGGTGGCCCTGGCCGCAGTACTGCTGGGCACCCTCTATCCCCTGCTGCTGGATACCCTGGGCATGGGCAAGATTTCCGTGGGTCCGCCCTACTTCAATGCGGTCTTTGCGCCCCTCATGCTGCCGCTGATATTCCTGGTGGGGCTGGGGCCGCTGCTGCGCTGGAAGCATGTCTACCCCCTGGAGGTGACACGGCGTCTGTGGCATACCCTGCTGGCGGCCCTGGCCGCCGGGGTGGTGTTCCCCCTGGCCATGCAGGGCAGCATCACCCTGATGGTGGTGCTGGGCACGGCCCTGGGCTTCTGGATTATTTTCACCGTTGCCCGTGACCTGTACGGTCGCGCCACCCAGCGGGGCGGCAACCCGCTCACCGCCCTGGGTAAAACCTCCGCCGGCTACTACGGCATGACCATCAGCCATGTGGGCTTTGCGATCCTGGTCATCGGCATCACCCTGCTGATGGCCTTCGAGCAGGAACAGGACGTGCGCCTGGGCTACGGCCAGAGTCACACCCTGGCCGGCTACACCTATGAATTGCGGGAAACCTACGGCGTGCGTGGCCCCAACTACGAGGCCATCGAAGCCCGTATCGTGGTGACCCGGGACGGTGAGTTCGTCACCGAGCTCTTCCCCCAACGCCGGGTCTATCGGGTGCAGACCCAGCCCATGGCCCAGGCCGCCTATCAGACCCGCTTCACCCGGGACATCTTTGTCGCCTTGGGGGAGCCTCTGCCGGGAGAGACCTGGTCCCTGCGTCTTTATCACAATCCGTTTCAGGTCTGGCTGTGGATCGGCGCCACCCTCATTGTCCTGGGGGGCCTGATGGCCGCGGCGGACCGTCGCTACCGGGTGTTTGCCCGCCGCACCCGGGAAAAATCCACCGACGCCCCGGACAAGGCAAGCACCGCTGACCTGCCTGAATCTGCCGATCGGAGTGCTACCCCATGAAGCGTTTGCGCTACCTGCTGCCTCTTGCCCTGGTTGTGGTACTGGGCGTATTCATGATGGTGGGCCTGACCCTGGACCCCCGGCGGGTGCCCTCGCCCCTGGTGGGCCAACCTGCCCCCCAGTTCCAGTTGCCCGATCTGGAAGACCCGGCGCGCATGGTGGGCACCGACGACTTTGCTGGCGAGGTGGTGCTGCTCAATATCTGGGCCAGCTGGTGCGTCTCCTGCCGCCAGGAACATCCGGTGCTGCTGGCCCTGGCCGAGCAGGGTGTGCCCATCTACGGCCTCAACTACAAGGATGACCGCCGCGACGGGCTGGCCTTTCTGGGCAGCATGAACAACCCCTATGTCTGGAACGCCCACGACCTGGAAGGCCGGGTGGGCATCAACTGGGGGGTTTACGGCACGCCGGAGACCTTTATCATCGACCGCAGGGGCTATATCCGTTACAAGCACGTGGGGCCACTGAGCGGGCGGGATGCCCAGTACAACATTCTGCCCCTGGTGGAACAATTGCGGGGTGAATCGCTGTGAAATCCCTGACATCCCTGCTCACCCTGGTGATCCTGGGACTGTCCCTGGCCGGCCCGACCCTGGCCGGCGGGGTCGATCCCACCGACTTCGACGACCCGGTACTGGAGCAACGCTATCGGGCCATGCTCCACGAACTGCGCTGCACCGTCTGCCAGAACCAGTCCCTGGCGGACTCCGACGCCGGACTGGCCCGGGATCTGCGCCGGGAACTGCGGGATCAGCTCCGGGCCGGCGCCACCGATGAACAGATCATCGACTACATGGTGGCTCGCTACGGCCAGTTCGTGCTCTACCGCCCTCCCCTGTCCGCCGCTACCTTCCTGCTCTGGACCGGGCCGTTCATCCTGCTGCTGATCGGCCTGGTGGCCCTGTACCTCACCGCTCGCAAGAGCCGTCAGCGGGATGAGCAGCCCATGGCCGATGCTGATGCCCGGGAGCGTGCCCGACGCCTGCTGAATGAAGGAAATGATTCATGAGTATTGGATTCTGGATCGGTGCCGTCCTGCTATGTGCCCTGGCGGTTCTGATCATTCTCTGGCCCTTCATCCGTCATCGTCGGCAGGCCGATGTGGCCTTTCGTGGCCTCAATCTCACCATTTACCGGGAGCGCATGGCGGAGCTGGATCAGGAACTGGCAGGGGGTCTGCTGACCCGCGAGCAGTACGAAGCGGCCCGGGCGGAACTGGAAGATAATCTCATCACCGACGTGGAACAGCCCGATGATACCCCGGCCTCTCCCGCGCCCGCCCCGCGCCAGGGCCTGATCCTGCTGGGCATCACTGCGGTACTGGTCCCCATGCTGGCCCTGCTGATCCATGTCCATATGGACACCACCCCCCGCATGTCCCCCACCCAGACCCTGGCGCTTGGCCAAAATGATCTGGATGTGGAACGGATGATCGTGCAACTGCGGCAGCAACTGGAGACCGACCCGGACAATACGGAAAACTGGCTGTTTCTGGGCCGCGCCCACGGCTTCATCGAGCAGTTCGAGGAGGCCGCCGCAGCATTCGGAGAGGCTCACCGCCGATTGGGGGATCAGCCGGACCTGAACGTGGACTATGCCGATGCCCTGATGATGGTGGCCGGCGGGCGGATGACGCCACGGGCCAGCGAATTGCTGGACCGTGCCCTGGCCCTGGACCCGGATCATCAAAACGCCCTGTGGCTGGGGGCCATTGGAGATTTTCAGCAGGGCAATTACCCCCGTGCCGCCACACGCCTGGAACACCTGTTGGCGCAGTTGCCCGAAGACACGGACATTGCCCGCTCCGTGGCCGATGCCCTGGGTGATGTCCGGGCCATGATCGGCACCGAGATCAATGGATCTGTCACCCCAGGCGAGGAACCTGCCGCCCCCCTGGCCATCCAGGTGGAGGTGATGCTGGATGCGGCCCTGGCAGAGCGCCTGACCGACGAGGCGTTCCTGGTGGTGTTTGCCCGTCCTGTCCAGGGTTCCCGCATGCCCCTGGCGGTCAAACGCCTCCAGGTGGAATCCTTCCCCCTGACCCTGCGCCTGGAAGATGAGGGGGGCATGGTGGCTGGCATGTCACTGGCCGATGTCCAGCAGGTGCAGGTGGTGGCCCGCCTCAGCCGCACCGGCATGGCCCAGGCCGTCAGCGGTGACATGGAAGGGGTCAGCGAGCCGATCACCGTCACCGCCGACGCCCCCGCGCCGAAGGTCCGGCTGACCATTGATCGCCTCCTGCCTTGATTCAATAAAAACTCAGAGATCCAGTGCCGTGACCGAAGCCGCCGCCATTCCCCACCGCGACCTGTGTACCGACTGCGGCCTCTCCCGCACCGCCGATCCCCGGCGCTGCGGCCGGGCCTGCCAGTTCATCCACCCCCGATATGACCGGCTGGAGACCCAGGTCCATGGCCGGGCACGGAACCCGGACCAGGAAGACGAACTGTTCTTCGGCCCCTATCGCCGGATGCTGCAAGCGGCCATGAACACCCCGCGAGATGGCGCCCAGTGGACCGGCATTACCACCCGTATCGGCGAACGGCTGCTGGAGACCGGTCAGGTGGATGCGGTGCTCACCATGACCGCCGACCCCCAGGACCGCTGGCGTCCTCAACCGATACTGGTCACCCGCGCCGAGGACATGGCCCAATGCCGGGGCATGCGCATGGGCTACGCCCCCCTGCTGGCCCATCTGGAACCAGCCCTGGCCCAGGGCCATCGGCGTCTGGCGGTGATCGGCCTGCCCTGTCAGGTCTATGCCCTGCGGGCCATCGAACCCGAACTGGACCTGGATGCCCTTTACGTTATCGGTACCCCCTGCTCCGACAACACCACCACCGAACATTTCCATGAATTCCTGGCCCTGCTGGCGGACCGGCCGGAGACGGTGACCTACCTGGAATTTCGTGCCGATTACCATGTGGAACTGAGGTTCGAAGATGGCCGGGTACAGACCATCCCCTTCCTCAAGCTCCCCATCTCCAGGCTGCCCCGGGATTTCTTTCCTCTCACCTGCCAAACCTGTGTGGACTACACCAATGTGCTGGCGGACATCACCGTGGGTTACATGGCGGGACGGGGAGAACAATGGCTGGTGGTGCGCAACGACAAGGGAGAGGCCCTGCTGGATCTCCTGGGTGATGAAGTGCGCACCGCGCCCTGCACCAGTGCCGGCAAGCGGCAAGGGCCGGTGAAGGGATTCATGAAGAATACCGAGCGGGCGGCGGGCGGCCTGCCCCTGCGCGGCATGCCCGACTGGGCACGCCCCCTGGCGGCCTTTCTCATGCCCCGTATCGGACCCCGGGGTCTGGAATTTGCCCGGGCGCGGGTGGAGATGAAGGCGGTGGAGACGGTGCTGCACCTGCGCCGGGCTCAGCCCGGACGGATGAAACACATGATCCCGGACCATGTGTGGCAACTGGTGAAACCCTACGCACTGGAACCCCGGCCTGGAGAGCGGGACGGTTAGTTGCCTGCTTGGAGCACGCCTTCTCCAATCCCCTATAATGGGTGGCCCAATGCCTGCAACCACGCAGCATGCCACCCAGAGGTCTGTTCTTTTATGTTGATTCGCCGCCTGATGACCTGGCTACTGGTGACATTCATCCTGTGTCTTGGATGGGGTGCGCCCATCCTGGCTCAGGAGGCGAATGTGGCGCCGGCGTCGGGTCCAGTACCGATCACCCAAGGGGAACTGGATGCCCAGAGGGATCTGCTTGATCAGGGCATGATCCGTGTTCAGCCCCTGGTCCAGAGCATCGATACCAACCCTGCCGAGACCTGGCTGCAGGCCAGCCCGGAGCAGCGGCTGAGTCAGCGAGCCGGTGACGGGGAACTGTCCGATACAGAACGGGCCCTCTGGCAGACCGCTCTGGAGCAGGAACGCTCCGCAGTGGAGCGACTCCGCGGCGCCCTGGACCGGGCCGCAATCGCCCAGTTGGCGGTGGAGCGTTTGCAGGAAGCCCGTCAGCGGCTGGATCAGAACCTGTTGCATCTGCCCATCATTCCTGGCCAGGAACGCAGCATCAGCCAGATTGAAGACGATATCGCCCTGCTGGAACGACGCCGGGACCAGACCATCCTGGAAGTGGATCAGAAGCGGGTCACCCTGGCCCGACTGGAAGAACAGTCCCGTACCCAGGCCGAAACCCTGGAACGTCTCCAGCGTCAGCGGACCGAGGAATTGGCGGCCCTGCCCCCCGACCCGGAAGATGCCGAACTGGCCAGCGCGGTGGATGGCGCCCGGCAGGCCATGACCCGCCGTGCCGATGCCCGCATCATCGCCGCCCAGCTGGACAGTCAGACTTTGCCGCCCCGTCTGGAAATCCTGCGTCTGGAAATTCCCGCCCTGGAACTGGAACTGCGTTGGCTGCGGACCAGTCTGGCCGCTCTGGAACATGAACTTCATGAGCGTGCATCGGCGGAACTGCGAGCCCTGCAGCAAAGCCTGCAGCGGTTACTGGACCGGGAACCGGATGTTCGGGACCAGTTGGCCGGCGATATCCAGGCGTTGCGGGTTCGTTTTGACCGCATTGCCGAAACCCAGACCCGTATTCGTGTGCTGCAACAGGAGCGGGATTATTACCTCCGTATTGAGCGGGAGCTGACCCAGACCCTGGCAAATGTGCGTGAGCGGCTGGAAGTGGGGGGGCTTACCGAGGCATTGGGCAGTCTGTTTCTGGAGGAGCAGCGCCGGCTGCGGGATCTGGATGAAACCCGGTTCAAGGTTCGGGGTATTGAGCGGGAACTGGCCCAGTCCCGGTTGCGGGCCATCACCCTGCGAGAACAGTTGAGCACACCGATTGCCCCCGCGGCGCTTAACGGTGATGACCTGGGACTGGGTGAGCTACGGCGACTGCGGGAACAGGCCCTGACCATCCAGCTTCATGCCGAGGAAGCCCTGGCCGATCAATTGCGTCAGACCGACCTGCGGCTGCGGGCCGTGGTGGTACTGGTGGATGAACTGGACCAGATCCTGCGGGAAACCCTGCTCTGGTGGCCCAGTCATGTCCCTGTGGGGGGAGACTGGATGGCTCGCATTCCTGCCGCCACCCTGGCCCTGCTGGACCCGGCGGCCTGGCAGGAAGTGCGTCATGTGCTGCGGGAAGTGACCCTGGGCAGCCCCATCCCCCTGGGGCTGACCCTGCTGCTCTCACTGGTGTTGTACGCACTGGGACGGGGCACCCCCAGTCATCTGGAGGATCTGGCCGCCCGTACCCGGCACCGCTTCACCGACAACATCAAACTGACCCTGCAAGCCCTGGGCTGGAGCCTGCTGCGGGTACTGCCGATCCCGGTGCTGCTGATGGCCACCTCCCTGCGCCTGGAAACCATCCCCGAGGTGGGTCATGGTGTGGAAGTGCTGGCCACCATGTTTTTCAGTGCCTCCATCTGGTGGCTGGCCGGTCACCTGCTGCTCCTGCTCACCCATAAAAACGGTGTGGGGACTGCCCATTTCAAATGGAACCCGCTGATGGTCAAACGCCTGCGGCGTCATCTGGCCTGGTTCCTGCCCACCCAGTTGCTGCTGATCCTGCTGCTGGCCCTGACCTTCAGCCATCCTTCCGATCTGGTATTTGATGTCTTTGGCCGTATGACCCTGATGGCTGCGGTGGTGATCAGCGCCCTGTTGGGGTGGTGGTTGCTCAGCCCCATCCCCGAAGGGGAAGAACCTCCCCTGAATGAGCGCCGGCGACGCCTGTTCAGAATGCTGATCGGCCTGACGGCGTTGACCTTGACCGGATTGATCCTGGCCGGCTATCTGCTGACGGTGGGTGAAATCATGGGGCGCACCATCGACACGCTGGTGATCGTGGGTCTCATCTGGCTGGGTTACAACCTCTCTGCCCGGGCCTTGATTTTGAGTGAAACCCGGCTGCGGGTGCGAAGGATGCGCGAGCAGCGGGCCAAGGCGGCGGCCATGGAAAGCAGCGCCGGCCTGGGTACGGGGGCCGAAGGCGGCATGGACATTCCCGAGCCGCACCTGAGCATGGAAGACGTAAACCTGCAGACCCGAACCCTGATGCGGATTACCGTAGGGGCAGGGGTGGTTCTGGCCCTGTTCTGGGCCTGGTCCGATGTGTTGCCGGCCCTCACCTGGCTGGATAGCATCACCCTGTGGTCGCGTACCATCATGGTGGGGGAGGCCGAGGTGCTCAGCCGGGTCAGCCTGCTGAATTTCCTCATGGCCATTTTCCTGGGGGTGGTGTTCACCCTGGCGGCCCGCAATCTACCCGGCCTGGTGGAGATCCTGCTCTCCCGCAGCACCCAGATGGACGCCGCCGGCCGTTACACCGTCACCATGCTGCTGCGCTATGCCCTCACCGTGGTGGCCATCATCAGCGTGTTCTCCCTGCTGGGTCTGCGCTGGAGCGAATTGCAGTGGATGGTGGCGGCCCTCACCCTGGGTCTGGGGTTTGGTCTGCAGGAAGTGGTGGCCAACTTTGTCTCCGGCCTGATCATTCTCTTTGAACGGCCCATCCGGGTGGGGGATACCATCACCATTGGCGAATACAGCGGCACTGTCACCCGTATTCGTACCCGGGCCACCACCATCGTGGACTGGGACAACCGGGAAGTGGTGATTCCCAACAAGAACTTCATCACCGAACGGCTGATCAACTGGACCCTGTCCGACACGGTGACCCGACTGGTGATTCCGGTGGGGGTCAGTTACTCAGCGGATGTGGACCTGGTGCGGGAAACCCTGTTGCAGATCGCCAAGGACAATCCCCAGGTGCTCAAGGAACCCGGGCCCAGTGTGTTCTTCATCCACTTTGGCGACAGTGCCCTGAACTTCGAACTTCGGGTCTACGTGAGCCAGTTGCGGGAACGCCTGCTGACCACCAGCGAACTGCACACCACCATCATCAAGCGGTTCCGGGAACTGAACATCGAGATTGCCTTCCCGCAGATGGACCTGCATATACGGGACATGGTCCCCACCCCCGGTGGTCCCACCCAGTCGCCAAGCGCCGGTCAGGCGCCCCGTCTGCGGAACGCCCCGGATCGAGATCCAGGACTGGAAGGCTCCACACCGGCATCGAGTCAGCCGGATATCGGCTCCGGTGATGAATCCGGTGAACGCAGCGATTAATGGGGCCAGGACAACCGCCCACATAAACATCGGCCATGGAAGGCCTGTGACTGCACCACATCACACACAGATTGCCCGGCATTGGTGCATATCCCGCATCCATGCCGGGTTTTTTCCTGCCCTGTCATTCCTTTCGCCTGAAATCTGCCCGGATTTGGCACGTAGATTGATATAAAACCGGCATGAGCGGGAAAAGGGGCCTCCCATAGCCCCGGATGCCCTTAAAAGCGCAAAAATTGCCCCAAAAGTGCCCCAAAACAGTTCACCGTCGCACCAATGCGGTGCATTTTTGCAAATTCACCATGGAAGCGCCCACCGCCCTATGGCGTCACGGACACTTTCCCTTTAATCTCCCCAACCCGCCGGAATTCGGCGTATTCACGGAAAGTCAATAGCAGGAGACCGGCGACGGCAACACCGCCCCGATCTCCCGACGCCGGACCACCGCGGATGCCGGCCAGCGACCAGATACCAGCGAGGTCAAAGATGAGCTTTCATGCCTTACCGCCCGAGCAGGGCCTTTATGATCCAGCCCACGAGCGCGACGCCTGCGGCATCGGCTTTGTCTGTCATATCAAGAATCAGAAAAGTCATCAGATCGTCCAGCAGGGTCTGGAGATTCTGGAGCGGATCAATCACCGTGGCGCCGTGGGCGCCGATCCCAAGGCCGGTGACGGCGCCGGCATCCTGGTGCAGATTCCCGATGCCTTCCTGCGCGCCCAGGTGAACTTTGACCTGCCCGAGACCGGAGACTACGGCGTCGGCATGATCTTCCTGCACCAGGACGCGGATATCCGCGCCCGGATGCAGGCCATCATCGAAAAGCACATCCTGGAAAGCGGCCAGACCGTCCTGGGCTGGCGCGACGTGCCCACCGACAACAGCGACCTGGGCGAAAGCGTGCTGCCCAGCGAACCGATGGTGCGCCAGGTGTTCATCGGCCGCGGCGACCACTGCGCCGACCAGGATGCCTTCGAGCGCAAGCTGTTCGTCATCCGCAAGCGCATGGACAACGAGATCCGCGACGCCGGCCACGGCTTCGAGGCCTGCTACATCGCCTCCATGTCCTCCCGCACCCTGAACTACAAGGGCATGTTGCTGGCCGGTCAGGTGGGCCAGTACTACCTGGACCTGCAGGACGAGACCTTCGTCAGTGCCCTGGCCCTGGTGCACCAGCGCTTCTCCACCAACACCTTCCCCACCTGGGACCTGGCGCAGCCGTTCCGCATGATCTGCCACAACGGCGAGATCAACACCCTGCGGGGCAACGTCAACTGGATGGCGGCCCGCCGCCATACCATGGGTTCCGAGATCCTGGGCGACGACCTGGACACCATCTGGCCCCTGATCCCGGAAGGCCAGTCCGACTCCGCCTGCTTCGACAACGCCCTGGAACTGCTGGTGATGGGCGGCTACTCCCTGGCCCATGCCATGATGATCCTCATCCCCGAAGCCTGGTCCGGCAACACCCTGATGGACGAGAAGCGCCGCGCCTTCTATGAGTACCACATGGCCCTGATGGAGCCCTGGGACGGCCCCGCCGCCATGGCCTTCACCGACGGCCGCCAGATCGGCGCCACCCTGGACCGCAACGGCCTGCGTCCCGCCCGTTATCTGGTCACCAAAGACGACCTGGTGATCCTGGGATCGGAAATGGGCGTGCTGGACATCCCCGAAGAACAGATCGTCAAGAAGTGGCGCCTGCAGCCGGGCAAGATGCTGCTGATCGACCTGGAAGAAGGCCGCATCATCAGCGACGACGAGATCAAGACCCAGCTGGCCGAGGCCCGCCCCTACGGCGAGTGGCTGAAGAAGACCCAGATCCGCCTGGAAGACCTGCCCACCGGCGTCGGCCCCATGGCCCCCGATGACGCCACCCTGCTGGATCACCAGCAGGCGTTCGGCTATACCCAGGAAGACCTGAAGTTCCTGCTCACCCCCATGGTCCTCACCGGCCAGGAAGCGGTGGGCTCCATGGGCGCGGACAACCCGCCCTCGGTGCTGTCGGCCCGGCCCAAGCACCTGTCGACCTATTTCAAGCAGAACTTCGCCCAGGTGACCAACCCGCCCATCGACCCGATCCGCGAGGAACTGGTGATGTCGCTGGTGTGCATGATCGGTCCCCGCCCCAACCTGCTGGGCATCAACGAGGCCGGCCAGCACTGGCGTCTGGAGACCCCGCAGCCGGTACTGACCAATCAGGACCTGGAGCGCATCCGTCACATCGAATACCACTCCGGTGGTGCCTTCCGCACCCGCACCCTGGACGTGTGCTACCCCGCCGCCGAAGGCGCCGAGGGCATGGGCGCCGCCCTGGATTGCCTGTGTGCCCAGGCGGAACAGGCGGTACTGGATGGCTTCAACATCCTCATCCTGTCCGACCGCGACACCAACCGGGACCGGATCCCGATCCCCATGCTGCTGGCCACCTCGGCGGTGCATCATCACTTGATCGAGAAGGGGCTGCGCACCGCCTCGGGCATCGTGGTGGAGACCGGCGCCGCCCTGGAAGTGCATCACTTCGCCACCCTGGAAGGCTACGGCGCCGAGGCCATCAACCCTTATCTGGCCTTCGACACCATCCAGTCCATGCTGCCGCGCCTGCCGGAGCGCCTGAGCTTCGAAGAGGCCCAGAAGCGCTACATCAAGGCCGTCGGCAAGGGCCTGCTCAAGGTCATGTCCAAAATGGGCATCTCCACCCTGGAGTCCTATTGCGGCGCCCAGATCTTTGATGCCATCGGCCTCAACACCCCGTTCGTGGATAAATACTTCTTTGGCACCCACAGCAAGATCGAAGGCATCGGTCTGCCCCAGGTGGCCGAAGAGGCGGTGCGCTGGCACCAGCAGGCCTACGGCAACGCGGAGATCTACCGCAAACAGCTGGACGTGGGCGGCGACTACGCCTTCCGCATCCGCGGCGAGGACCACATCTGGACCCCGGACAGCATCGCCAGGCTGCAACACGCCACCCGCGCCAACGACGCCGGGAGTTTTGCCGAGTTCTCGCGGCTCATCGACGAGCAGTCCGAGCGCCTGCTGACCCTACGCGGACTGATGGACTTCAAGTTCGCCGACACCGAAATTCCCCTGGACGAAGTGGAACCGGCCGCCGAGATCGTCAAGCGCTTCGCCACCGGCGCCATGTCCTTCGGCTCCATCTCCTACGAGGCCCATTCCACCCTGGCCAAGGCGATGAACGCCATCGGCGGCAAGTCCAATACCGGCGAGGGCGGCGAGGAACCGGAACGCTTCCTGCCCCTGGCGGACGGTTCCATGAACCCGGAACGTTCCGCCATCAAGCAGGTGGCCTCCGGCCGCTTCGGCGTCACCACCGAGTACCTGGTGAATGCCGACGACATCCAGATCAAGATCGCCCAGGGCGCCAAGCCCGGCGAGGGCGGCCAGCTGCCCGGCCACAAGGTCAATGCCCAGATCGCCCGGGTGCGTCATTCCACGCCTGGCGTGGGCCTGATCTCGCCGCCGCCCCACCACGACATCTATTCCATTGAGGATCTGGCCCAGCTGATCCACGACCTCAAGAACGCCAATCCCAAGGCCCGCATCTCCGTGAAGCTGGTCTCCGAGGTGGGCGTGGGCACCGTGGCCGCCGGCGTCTCCAAGGCGCATGCGGACCATATCACCATCGCCGGTTACGACGGCGGCACCGGGGCCAGCCCGCTGACCTCCATCAAGCACGCCGGCAGCCCCTGGGAAATCGGCCTGGCTGAAACCCAGCAGACCCTGGTGCTCAACCGTTTGCGGGGCCGGGTGGCCCTGCAGGTGGACGGCGGTCTGCGCACCGGCCGCGACGTGGTCATCGGCGCCCTGCTGGGGGCCGACGAGTTTGGCTTTGCCACCGCGCCGCTGATCGTGGAAGGCTGCATCATGATGCGCAAGTGCCATCTGAACACCTGCCCGGTGGGCGTGGCCACCCAGGACCCGGAACTGCGCAAGAAATTCACCGGCAAGCCGGAACACGTCATCAACTATTTCTTCTTCGTGGCCGAGGAAGTCCGCCGCCTGATGGCCAGGCTGGGTTTCCGCACCATGAACGAGATGATCGGGCGTTCCGACCTGCTGGAGATGCGCAAGGCCATCAGCCACTGGAAGGCCCAGGGTCTGGACTATACCCGCCTGCTGGCCCGGCCCCAGGTGCCGGCCGAGGTGGCCATCCACAACACCGAGACCCAGGATCACGGTCTGGACAAGGCCCTGGATCACGAACTGATCCAACAGGCCCAGCCGGCCCTGACCGAGGGCAAGCCGGTGAAGATCGAAACCCGGATCCGCAACTTCCACCGCACCGTGGGCACCATGCTCTCCGGTCAGGTGGCGGCCCGCTACGGTCATGCCGGCCTGCCGGATGACACCATCCACATCAAGGCCCATGGCACCGGTGGCCAGTCCTTCGGCGCCTGGCTGGCCAAGGGCGTGACCCTGGAGATGGAAGGCGAGGCCAACGACTACGTGGGCAAGGGCCTGTCCGGCGGCCGCATCATCATCTATCCGCCGGCCCATGCCGCCATCGACCGGGCCGAGGACAACATCATCGTCGGCAATACCGTGCTCTACGGCGCCATCAATGGTGAGGTGTTCTTCCGCGGCGTGGCCGGTGAGCGTTTCTGCGTGCGCAACTCCGGCGCCACCGCCGTGGTGGAAGGGGTGGGCGACCACGGCTGCGAATACATGACCGGCGGCATCATGGTGTGCCTGGGCCGCACCGGCCGCAACTTCGCCGCCGGCATGTCTGGCGGGGTGGCCTACGTGCTGGACGAGGAGGGTGATTTTGCCCAGCGCTGCAACCTGGCCATGGTGGAACTGGAGCCCATCGCCGCCGAGGACGATGTCCAGGGCCTGAAAGGACTCATCGAGCGTCATCTGGCCTGCACCGGCTCGGCCCAGGCCGAACGCATCCTGGCGGACTGGGACAACTTCCTGCCCCGCTTCGTCAAGGTGATGCCGGTGGATTACCGCCGTGCCCTGGAAGAGCTCCAGGCCCAGAAGGCCCGCCCGCCGGGTGCCAACCGACCATTGACCGCCAACCAGCCGCTTGAGGGGAGCGCCGCTCATGGGTAAGCCAACCGGATTCCTGGAATTTGCACGCCACGACCGGCGCTATGCGCCGGTGAGTGACCGTATCGTCCACTATCGGGAGTTCGTCATCCCGCTCAAGGTGGAACAGCTGCGCCAGCAGGGTGCCCGCTGTATGGATTGCGGCATTCCCTTCTGTCATCAGGGCTGCCCGGTGAACAACATCATCCCGGACTGGAATGACCTGGTGTATCAGGACGACTGGAAGCAGGCCATCGAGGTGCTGCATTCCACCAACAACTTCCCCGAGTTCACGGGCCGCATCTGCCCCGCCCCCTGCGAGGCCGCCTGCACCCTGAACATCGACGACACCCCGGTGACCATCAAGACCATCGAGTGCGCCATCGTCGACCGGGCCTGGGAAGAAGGCTGGATCCGGCCCCAGGTGGCCCAGCGCCGCACCGGCAAGCGGGTGGCGGTGGTGGGCTCCGGCCCCGCGGGCCTTGCGGCCGCCCAGCAGCTGGCCAGGGCCGGTCACCATGTGGACGTGTTCGAGAAGGCGGATCGCATCGGCGGCCTGTTGCGTTACGGCATTCCCGACTTCAAGCTGGACAAGGGCCACATCGATCGCCGTATCGCGCAGATGCGCACGGAAGGGGTGCAGTTCCACACCCTGACCCATATCGGCGTGGACATCCCGGTGGCGAAGCTGCAGGCGGAGTTCGACGCGGTGGTGCTGGCGGGCGGTGCCGAGAAACCCCGGGATCTGCCGGTGCCCGGTCGTGAACTGCAAGGCGTACACTTCGCCATGGATTTCCTCACCCGCAACAGCAAGCGGGTGCAGGGCGTGTTCGTGCCCGACGAGGACTTCATCAGCGCCCAGGACAAGCACGTGCTGGTCATCGGCGGCGGCGACACCGGTTCCGACTGCATCGGCACCTCCAACCGTCATGGTGCGATCCATGTCACCCAGGTGGAGATCCTGGACAAGCCGCCGGTGAAGGAAGACAAGGGACTCACCTGGCCCCACTGGCCCAACCGCATGCGCACCTCCAGTTCCCAGGAAGAAGGCTGCACCCGGGAATGGAATGTGGCCACCAAGGGCTTCATCGACGATGGCCATGGCCGGGTCAAGGCGGCCCGGGTGGTGTCGGTGAAGTGGGAAAAGGATGCCCAGGGCCGTTTCCAGATGAGCGAAGTGCCGGGCACCGAGCGGGACATCCGCTGTGATCTGGTGCTGCTGGCCATGGGCTTCGTGCATCCGGTGCAGGAGGGCATGCTGGCCCAGCTGCAAGAGGCATCCGGCCTGGAGCTGGATGCCCGGGGCAACGTCAAGGGGGAAACCGAAGGCGCCAGAGCCTACCACACCAGCGTGGACGGCGTTTTCGCCGCCGGCGACATGCGTCGCGGCCAGTCCCTGGTGGTCTGGGCCATCCGCGAAGGCCGTCAGTGCGCCCGGGCGGTGGACCAGTGGCTGATGGGCAGTTCCGACCTGCCCCGGTAATCGTTCCAGCCTCGCCCCTCCGCCACCTGTAGCGGAGGGGCTTTTTTCCACGGCTCTTTACCATCGGCGCCCCATCCGGCAATCTCGGCATATCCCTTTTAGTCGGAGAACCTGTGCCATGCCGGAAACTACCCGCTCTGTTTACGATTTTGAGGCCACCGACATTCAGGGCAACCCCTGCCCCCTGAGTACGTTCAATGGCCGCGTCCTGCTGATCGTCAATGTGGCCAGTCGCTGTGGTTTCACCCGGCAATACAATGGCCTGCAGGCCCTGCAGGACCGTTTCCATGACCGTGGATTCGATGTGCTGGGGTTTCCCTGCAATCAGTTCGGCAATCAGGAACCCGATGACGAGGCCGGGATTGCGGCATTCTGCGCCACCACATTTCAGGTGACCTTTCCCATGTTTGCCAAGGTGGAGGTCAATGGCGCCGGCGCCCATCCCCTGTTCCGTCACCTCAAGGTGGCCGCGCCGGGACTGCTGGGTTCCCAGACCATCAAATGGAACTTCACCAAGTTCTTGGTGAATCGCCACGGTCGGGTCATGGGGCGCCATGCCCCCAATGTGGCCCCGGAAACCATCGCCGGGGAGATCGAGGCCCTGCTGGCCATGCCGGGGGATGTGTAATCCCTGGGCACCACATTGTGGTTACCCCGCTGCGGCTGAGGGGGAACAAAAGGGAAAATGGGCAAATCTTCCCCAAAGCCTTTATAATCCCACCCAATCACCCATTCAGCACCATGCTGGCATACCAGCATGGCGCCGTCTTCGTCGACGACGAAACCTGTATCGCCCAGGCCTGTTCATGGTGTGACCCTGAAAAAATGGGCCATCATGGATGGCCTTGCAGGCCCTGGGCCTGAACACCGGTCATGCCGGTATCCCTGTCAAAATATTCTTTCAGTCGAATCTGACCAGACGGGGATCGTGTCAACTTGTGATGGACACAATACAACCGCGACCCTTGCATCACCACTCTGCCCCTGGAGCGTTGCCATGTCCTTGACCCGACGCCGTTTCAATCAATTATTGCTTGCCAGTGGCCTGGGAATCGCCGCAGCGCCCAATGTGCTGATCGGGGCCGAACTGGTGGAGAACCGGGACTGGCGGGCCATTACCCGCCCCCATTCAGAGGCCCCCGAAGGCCAGATCGAACTGGCCAAGTTTTTCTCTTATGGCTGTCCCTTCTGCGGCCAGCTCAACCGGGTCATGTCACCCTGGCTGGCGGATCTTCCCGAGGATGTCACTTATCGGCGCATTCCCATTTCTTTCAATCGCGGTGCCTGGGCTCATCTGGCCCGGCTGGCCCTGGCCCTGGAGGAAACCGGCCTGGCCGCCGAACTGGATCAGGCTGTATTTGATGCTGTTGGCATAGACCGAAAACCCCTGTTTACCGAAGCGGCCATCATGGACTGGCTGGCGGCCCAGGGGGTGGATACGGACCCCTTCCGGGAGGTGTTCAACAGTGCCAATGTCCGCGCCCAACTGGCCCGCAACGACCGGTTGCAAGCCCGTTTTGGCGTCAATAGTGTGCCCACCCTGGTGGTGGATGGACGTTTTGTGGTGGTGGGTGAACAGGCCCGCACCTTCGATGACCTGCTGGAGATTGCCAGCCAGCTCATTGACAAGGCCCGCGCTTGAGCGGGTTAGCGCTCCATGGTCGCCAGTTGGCACCTGACCATGATGCTGTCTCTTAAACCCAAACCCATACAGGAGGACGCGACCAGGGCCGGGTGATCGTGCCCCGCACGATGCGCCAACCCTCCCTGGCCTGTTAAGGCCGGGTGTCTCGCGCAACATGATGAACGATTCTTCTCAAGCGATTTCTCCCCGCCGCCGCCTGCAGAGTCTGCTGGCCATCCCCGACAGCCAGCGCACCGAAGCGCAATGGGATGAAATCATTGAACTGGAGATTTCCCTGGCCCCGGTCAACCAGCTCTCCCCCGGCGAAAGGCCGTTATCCGAGGCCCGTTCCGCTCCCCGTCAGGCCAGAGGTGTCCGGACGCCAAAATCCACCGGCGGCAATCCCCGGCCCAGGAAGCCCTTCAAAAAGCCGGCGGTACCCAAGGGTGTTGCCAGAGGCGCGGGGGGGGAATGAACCGCCCATGTCCTGGCACATGGTCTTTGTTTAGTTTTTGGCGCGGGTGATACGCAACACCTCAGGGATGCGCCGCAAGCGGCGCATGATGTCCGCCAGATGCTTGCGGTTGCGCACACTCAAGGTAAAGGTGATGGCCGTGGCGTGACCATCCCGCTCATCGAAGGACACGTTCTCGATGTTGGACCCCATGTCCGCGATGTTGGTGGCCAGACTGGCCAGTACACCCCGTTTGTTGGCGGTCTGAATACGCACATTGGCGGCATATTCCTGGGTGCTGTCCTGGGCCCATTCCACCGTAATCCATTTGTCCGGCTTGGCCCGATAATCCACCACATTGCGGCAATACTCCCGATGTACCACCAGTCCGCGACCGGTACTCATGACGCCGACAATGGGATCACCGGGGATGGGATTGCAACACTTGGCAAAGGACAGCACCATGCCTTCGGTGCCTTTCACCGCCAGGGGTCGGCACAGGCTTGCGGCAAGGCTTTCCGTGGCTTCACTGTCCTCTGCCACCGCCAGTCGTCGGGCCACCAGGGCGGCCATCCGGTTGCCCAGCCCCACATCCGCCAGCAGCGCGTTGATGTCCGTCAGGCGGGACTCCTCCAGAAGATCCCGTAACCGCTCCTCGGGCACCTGTTCCAGGGACAGTTCGTAGATGGACAGGGCTTTTTCCAGCAGCCGCCGCCCCAGACTGACGGCTTCGTCCTGTTGCAGATTCTTGAGGTAATGACGAATGGCGGTACGGGCCTTGCCGGTGGCCACAAAGTTCATCCATGCCGGATTGGGTCGGGCGCCGGGGGCGGTGATGATCTGTACCGTGCGGCCACTTTCCAGGGGCGTGGACAGGGGGGCCAGCCGCCGGTCGATCTTGGCGGCCACACAGGTATTGCCCACATCGGAATGTACGGCATAGGCAAAGTCCACCACGGTGGCGCCCTTGGGCAATTCCATGATATCCCCCTGGGGGGTGAAGATGTACACCTCTTCGGGGAACAGATCCACCTTGACATTTTCCAGAAATTCCATGGAGTTGCCGGCGGCCTGCTGGATTTCCAGCACCCCCTTGAGCCATTCCCGCGCCCGGTCCTGGGCTGTGGCGGAATGCCGGTCCCCGGCCTTGTAAAGCCAATGGGCAGCGATGCCGGTCTCGGCCACCCGGTCCATTTCCTCGGTGCGGATCTGCACTTCGATGGGGATACCGTGGGGGCCGAACAGCACGGTATGCAGACTCTGGTAGCCGTTGGCCTTGGGAATGGCAATATAGTCCTTGAAACGTCCCGGTACCGGCTTGTAGAGATTGTGGGCCACCCCTAAGGCCCGGTAACAGGTGTCCACATCCGTCACAATGATGCGGATGGCAAAGACGTCATAGACCTCGGCAAAGGACAGCCGCTTCTGCTTCATCTTGCGATAGATGCTGTAGAGGTTTTTCTCCCGGCCCACAATGCGGGCCTCGATCCCCACCTCCTCCATGCGGCCACAGATGGCGGTTTCGATCTTTTGCATGACCTCCTTGCGGTGGCCCCGGGATTTTTTCACCGTAGCTTCCAGCACCCGGTAACGGGCAGGATAGTGCGCGGCAAAGCCGAGGAGTTCCAGCTCCCGGCGGATCGCATTCATGCCCAGGCGCTGGGCAATGGGGGCGTAGATGTCCAGGGTTTCCCTGGCCACCCGCCGACCCTTGTCCGGGCGCAGGGCACCCAGAGTGCGCATGTTGTGGAGACGGTCAGCCAGCTTGACCAGAATCACCCGCAGGTCCCGGGTGATGGCCAGCATCATCTTGCGGAAATTCTCCGCCTGAGCCTCGGCCTTGGAGCGAAACTTGAGATGGGTGAGCTTGGAAACTCCATCCACCAGTTCGGCCACGTCTTCGCCGAACTCCTCGATGATGCGGGCCTTGCCGATATGGGTGTCCTCCATCACGTCATGGAGGATGGCGGCAATGATGCTCTTGTGATCCATCCGCATCTCGGCCATGGTTTTGGCCACGGCCAGGGGATGGAAGATATAGGGTTCGCCACTTTGACGGGTTTGCCCTTCATGGGCCTCGGCGCCAAACAGATAGGCCCGGTAGACTTCCTTGATCTGGTCCGGGTCCAGATAGCTTTCCAGGTAGGCACATAAATCCCCGGCCATGAAGCGGGTGGTATCCAGCGATTGGGGACCGGGATTTGCTGCGGTAGGGGGGGCGCTCTCAACCATGGGGACAATGCGGAGTGGTTCTGCGGTGGTGCCTGGCACACCACGCCGGACTAGATCTCCGAGCTGACCTCCTCATCGCTGATGCGGGATTTACCGGCATGGTCGCGGGCGACCACGTCATCGAGCACTTCTGGTCCTATCAGGCCGGCGGCAATTTCCCGCAGGGCCACCACGGTGGGCTTGTCATTTTCCCATTCCACCTGGGGTTCGGTGCCCCCGGCCAGTTGACGGGCGCGTTTGGCCGCCACCAGAACCAGATGGAAACGGTTTTCCACATTATCGAGGCAATCTTCTACGGTCACTCGTGCCATGGCTGGCAATACTCCTGAAAAAACGGCGGAAAGCGGTCAATATTAGGGGTTAAGGGGTCTGGATGCCAGCAATTCACTCAGCAGCGCCCGCTTGCTGTGATGCTGGGGCCACATGCGCAGACGATTGGCAACGAAGATGGCCTGCAGGTCTGCCAGGGCCTCCTCAAAACGGTCATTGACCACCAGATAGTCATATTCCACATAGTGGGTCATTTCCTTGACCGCGTCCTGCATACGTCGTTCGATCACTGCACTGCTGTCCTTGCCCCTGGCCTGGAGCCGGGTGCGCAGGGCATCGCGGGTGGGCGGGATGATGAAAATGGACTGACTATCGGAAAGTTGGCGGCGGACCTGCTGGGCGCCCTGCCAGTCGATTTCCAGAATCACGTCCCGGCCCTGATTCAATTCTGCTTCCACTGCTGCCCGGGAGGTGCCGTAGTAATGGTCAAAGACCCGGGCATGTTCCAAAAAGGCGTTGTCCTCGATCATGCCCAAAAAACGCTCGGCATTGACGAAGTGATAATGCACACCATCCACTTCGCCCTGCCGGGGGGCGCGGGTGGTGTGGGAGATGGAGACCACCAGATCCGGGCGGGCCTCCAGCAGGGCCGCCACCAGGCTGGTCTTGCCGGCCCCGGAGGGGGCCGACACGATAAAAAGGGTTCCCTTGACCAAGTTCGGACTCCCGGCTTTAAACTGAATGACGCCTTAGAGTAACCCAAGGCGCCGCCGGGTGCAGCCTGTCCGACGCCCCGTTATCCGTGATGATAGCGGGTGATTCGCTCCACCTCGTTGCGAGATCCCAGCACCACCGGCACCCGCTGGTGAATATCTTCGGGATTCAGGGACATGATCCGTGCCCGTCCCGTGGTGGCGGCACCGCCGGCCTGTTCGATGATGAAGCCCATGGGATTGGCCTCATACATCAGGCGCAGTTTGCCACCCTGCCCCTTGGCCTGAATCTTGGTATCCATGGGGTACATGAAGATGCCACCCCGGGTGAGGATGCGATGCACCTCGGCCACCATGGAGGCAATCCAGCGCATGTTGAAATCCTTGCCCCTGGGGCCATCCCGCCCCGCCAGACATTCGTCAATATAACGCTTCACCGGCGGTTCCCAGAAGCGCATGTTGGAGGTATTGATGGCAAATTCCTGGGTATCTTCCGGGATCTGTACATTGGAATGGGTGAGCAGGAACTCACCAAAATCCCGATCCAGGGTGAACATGTTGGTGCCCCGTCCGGTGGTCAGCACCATCATGGTGGAAGGGCCATAGAGACAGTACCCGGCGGCCACCTGCTCGGTGCCGGGTTTGAGAAAGTCCTCCCGGACCGGATTTTTTACCCCTGGCGGGGCCTTGAGGATGGAAAAAATCGTACCGACCGAGACATTGACGTCGATATTGGAAGAGCCGTCCAGAGGATCAAACAGCACCAGATACTTGCCTCTGGGCGCATGATCCGACAGGTGATGCACCTCGTCCATTTCTTCGGAGGCCAGGGCTGCCACATGGCCGTTATGGGCCAGGGCCTCGATAAAAATTTCGTTGGAAATGATATCCAGTTTTTTCTGTTGTTCTCCCTGGATATTCTCGGACCCGGCGGTGCCCAGTACCCCCACCAGATCGCCCTTGTTCACAAGGTCGGAGATTTTCTTGCAGGCGACCGCGATATCGTTCAAAAGGCCGGTGAACTCACCGGTGGCCCCCTCGAACTGGCGCTGGGTTTCGATGATGAAATTGGTCAGCGTGGTACCGATATGCATGGATGGTGTTCCCTTTGGGTGGTGTAAAAGCCGTCTGGCGCAGCTAAAACCCTGATCCCCGCCCCAGAGGGAACCCGCCAAATCTTCCGGGTTCCCCCTGGAAGGGGAGGTGTTTTGCCTGTACTTGTTGTGATCTGCCCCTGTGGGGCGTGGCGCCTTGCTGACGGTTATACTATCAGAACCATCCAGGTTTATGCTTATTCCACAGTCACTGTAATCCGTTCAGAGGCCACCGGTGGATCAAAACTGGCGTGACGATAGTCCATGAACAGCAGTTGCAAGGTATGTTGGCCTGGGGGCAGATTCACCTCCGCCTCGGTCTGGCCGCCGCCAAAATGCAGGGTATGGTCGGTGAAGGGCAGGGGCAGATCCAGGTTCACATCGGCCAGGTCCTTGTTGACCAGCAGGTGATGATGGCCGGTATTGGGGCGATTGATCCCTGCCGGCGCCACACCGGCACCCCGCAATCCCATGCGCACGGTGACAGGGGAACTGACAGTCTCGCCATCGGCTGGACTGATGAAATAAACCACGGCCCCTTCCGGGGAGGCAACCCGACCCAGATCGGCCTGTGCCGTACCCACAGTCAGCAGGGCCAGACATGTCAGGACAATCACGACATGGGGAAAATGACGGTGCATAAACAAGCCTCCTGATGGATAAATGGGCCCGTGGGCGGCTGATCCGGGAACCACCCGCTTTTGGGGCGGTAGGCGGTCACTGCAAAACCTATCATAACGGTAAAATTATAGACGGCTTCGGAATTTTGTCGCCGGTTGCTTGAGAAACCGTGAGCACCCGTGGATACTGCCAAGCTGCATACCGTCTATGGGCGCCGGATCGCCCTTTCATTTTTTAACATACCGTCAGGAGTTGCCTCCATGTCCAGGACGATTACGTCACAGCCTTTTATCCATGCCGCCAGCGTTGCGGCTGATGCCACCAATACAGCCCCCGCCGCGCCCTCTTCCCTGCCCCCAGCCCTGACGGGAGAACAGCGCAGCTTTGATAGCAAAGCGGGCCGGCTTTGCTACTACCAGGGCGGTCCCGAGCGAAGTGAAGATCAGCAGACCACCATCCCCCTGTTGCTCATCCACAGTGTCAATGCCGCCGGTTCCGCCTATGAAATGAAACCCCTGTACGATCATTACGCCCGTCTGCGCCCTGTTTTTGCCCTGGATTTGCCCGGTTTTGGTGGTTCAGACAGAAGCGACCGGGACTACACCCCCCGCCTGATGACCGATGCGGTGCATGCCATGGTGGAAGAAATCCGCCGCTTGATGGGAGAGGGTCCCATTGATGCCATTGCCCTGTCTCTGGGATCGGAATTTCTGGCCCGGGCGGCCCATGAATCCGCTGCGGATTTTCGTACCGTAGCCCTGGTCAGCCCCACCGGTTTTCGTGGTACCGGACGCCTGGATGGTCCTCCGGAAAGCACCCGGGGCATGCCCTGGATGCATAGCCTGCTCACCCGTGGTCCCTGGAACCGGGGCCTGTTCAATGCCCTGACCAAGCGCAGTGTGATCCGTTATTTCCTCAACAAGGCCTGGGGTTCCCGGCGCATCGACCTGGGCTTGCTGGAATACAGCGTGGCCACCACCCGCCAGCCGGGTGCCCGCCATGCCCCCTACCATTTCCTTGCCGGCAACCTGTTTAGCAAGGACATCACCCGGATCTACGAATCCCTGAATCTGCCGGTCTTCATGTGTCATGGCGAGCGAGGGGATTTCGTCGATTATCGGGGCAAGGCCGTGGTGGAGCGCCTGTCCAACTGGCGGGTACAGGAACTGCCCACTGGCGCCCTGCCATTTTATGAATTGCCCGAGGAATTCATGCAGCATTACGACAGCTTTGTGGCCCAGGCCGCAGGTGACCGGCAGGAAGGCTGATCAAGGATGGAATTTCTGTACGAATACGGCCTGTTTCTGGCCAAGGCGGTCACCTTTCTGGTGGCCGCACTGATTCTGCTGGGGAGCATCACTGCTGCCGCCAGCGGATCCCGGGAACGTGGTCAGGAAAACCTGAACATCCGGCATCTCAACCAGCGCTACCGGGACATGGAAAAGGCCCTGGGGGAGCATCTCAAGACACCCCGCACCCTGGGGCAGCGCCTCAAGCGGCTGGGTCGCAAATCGGAGGACAACCCACCTGCTCCGCCGCCGGACCCGGATCGCAGCCGGGTTTTCGTGCTGCGTTTTCAGGGCGACATTCGCGCCTCCCGGGTGGATAACCTGCGGGAAGAGGTCTCTGCCATCCTGACCCAGGCCCGCAAGGATCTGGATCAGGTGGTGATTTGCCTGGAGAGCAGCGGCGGCATGGTGCCCCATTATGGCCTGGCGGCTTCCCAGTTGATCCGGTTGCGGGACGCGGGACTGCATCTTACCGTCACCGTGGACCGGGTGGCCGCCAGCGGCGGCTACCTGATGGCGGCGGTGGCCCACCGCATCGTCGCCGCGCCCTTCGCCATCGTCGGCTCCATCGGTGTGGTGGCCCAGTTGCCCAACCTGCATCGCTGGCTCAAGCGTCGGGAGGTGGACGTGGAACTGCTCACTGCCGGCGAATACAAGCGCACCCTCACGGTTCTGGGTCAGAATACTCCGGAGGGTCGGGCCAAGTTCCAGCAGGAGCTGGACGAGGTCCATGCCCTGTTCAAGGTATTCCTGGGCCGTTACCGGTCCCAGTTGGACCTGGACAGGGTGGCCACCGGTGAATACTGGTACGGGGAGCAGGCCCTGCCCCTGAATCTGATCGACGCCCTGGGTACCAGTGACGACGAACTCATGGGTCTGTCCAGAAAGTTCGATCTGTATGAAGTCACCTACTGCCGCAAGCAGCCCCTGGGCAAACGCTTCAGTGGCGCCGTGGACGGCGTGCTGGACCGTGTGATGCGGCTTCTCGGCAGAACCTGAGCCTCCAATTTTTCAATGCACCCATGACCCAGACCAGCCCCCCAGCTTCCACGGTGAAAACCCACCGGATTGGTCCCATCTACCTGGCGCCGGGCATTTTGCCCCTCCACGGCTGGACCTTCTTCTATGGTGGTTTTGTTTCCATCGGTTTGCTGGTGTTCATCACCATTGGTCAGACCTACATCCTCAACGAGCACCTGAACATCCCCCTGGACCAGCAGGGCACCCTCACGGGGAATCTGGTGTTCTGGACCGAGGTGGTGGCCCTGCTGCTGTTCATTCCGGTGGGGATTCTTATTGATCGCATCGGTCGAAGACCCATTTTCATTGCCGGCTTCATGTTGCTGGCGGCCACCTATGTGCTCTATCCCCTGGCGGGGTCCAGTGACGACCTGTTTTTGTATCGGGTCATCTATGCCATGGGTATTGTTGCTGTTGCTGGTGCCTTGTCCACGGTGCTGGCGGATTATCCGGCGGAGCGTTCCAGGGGCAAGCTGGTGGCCATCATCGGCATGCTCAACGGCCTGGGGATCGTGATGATCGGCCAGATGTTCGGGATGTTGCCGGAGGTATTCACCGACCGAGGGGTCAGCGGCACCGATGCGGGCCTGTACACCCATCTGTTGGTGGCCGGGCTGGCGGTGGTCTCCGCCATCATCATCGGCTTTGGTCTCAAGGGTGGGGTACCCCCTATTCGGGAGGCTCGACCGCCGGTACGCAAGCTGCTGGTCACCGGAGTGACCGAGGCCCGTAATCCGCGCATCCTGCTGGCCTATGGTGCGGCCTTCATTGCCCGGGGTGACCAGTCCATCAATGCTGCTTTCATTGTGCTTTGGGGGACCACAATAGGCATTGGCATGGGCATGAGTTCACCCGAGGCCATCAAGCAGGCCACCCTCATTTTCGTCATTACCCAGGTGGCGGCCCTGCTTTCGGCGCCGCTGCTGGGACCGCTGGTGGATCGTCTCAACCGGGTCACTGCGCTTGGTGTCTGCATGGGTCTGGCGGCCCTGGGCAACCTGGCGGTGATCTTCATGGACAATCCCCTGGGAGGTGGCACCACCTGGTTCTTTTTCGTGCTGTTGGGTATCGGCCAGATGAGCGTATTTTTGGGTGGTCAGTCCCTCATTGGTCAGGAAGCCCCCAAGGCCACCCGTGGTTCGGTACTGGCGGTATTCAATATCAGCGGCGCCCTGGGTATCCTGCTGATCATGATGATCGGTGGCCGTCTGTTTGACCACATCGATCCTCGTGCTCCCTTTGTTCTGGTGGGGGTCATCAACATCCTGATGATGCTGGCCAGCTTCTACGTCCGTGCCAAGGCTCCGGGCATGACCATCCCCCAGGTGGAAGCAGAGCGGGACGGCATGGCCTCATTGGAATCCCAGGACCCATGGATCGACCCAGCCCACCGACCGCGGGATCACCGGGTGGATAATTTAAAGCCTTGAGTTTACATGGTGGGCCCGGTCGGACTCGAACCGACGACCAAGGGATTATGAGTCCGGTCAGTAGACCGTTAGCAGGCATTATGCCAGATTACAAAAACGCTTCATATTCAACGGCATGCCTGAAAATACCCCACATTGATAATGCGGAATAATTAGCCTATTCTGTCGTTGTTGGGTGCCCCAGTGGTGCCCCAGGGTGCCCAGGGCACCCAACGAAACAGGCCCCGAGGGTGCGCGAACACCCCCGAGGCCCTGACCACCGGCAGACCTGGAAAGGAGGTTGCCAATGGCTACCCGCGATTCTACCACCCGCCTGAACTTCACCCATGCCCGCGTGACCGCCTTCACCTGCCCCCAGGGCAAGCGGAGCGCCTACCTGTGGGACTCGCACCAGCCGGGCCTTGGGCTACGTGTCCGGGACACCGGGGCCGTGTCCTACGTGTTTCAGCGCAAACTGGGAGGCCAGACCATCCGCCTGAGCATCGGGGACCGGGAGACATGGACCCTGGCGGAAGCACGGGCCGAGGCCAAGCGCCTGAGCGCCCTGGTGGATCAGGGCATCGACCCCCGGCAGGAGAAGGCCCAGCGCAAGGCCGAGGCGGATCAGGCCCGGCAGGAGCAGGCCCGGGCCGTTGTCACCCTGGGGGATGCCTGGGACGCCTACGTGGAAGCCCGGAAAGCCGACTGGAGCGAATCCCACCGGGAAGATCACGACCGGGCGATGACCGCCCCCGGACAGGCCCGCAAGCGGTCCCCGAGGAAAACCAAGGCTGGTGCCCTGTACCCCCTGCGGGATGAGCGCCTGGCGGACCTGACCCCCGAACGCCTGGAATCATGGCTGGTGCGGGAGAAGGCCACCCGCCCCGCCGTGGCCGCCCGTGGGTTCCGTCTGCTGCGGACGTTCCTCAACTGGGCCGCCGAACAACCGGAATACCGGGGGCTGGTGGACCCTGCCGCCCTGCTGACCAAGACCGTGCGCCGATCCGTGCCCAAGCCCAGAGCCAAGGATGATTGCCTTCAACGGGAGCAACTGGCCCCGTGGTTCAAGGCTGTGCGGGAGCTGCCCTATCCGGTCCATGCCGCCTACCTTCAAGCCCTGCTGCTGACCGGGAGCCGCGCCCAGGAACTGGCAAACCTGCGATGGGAGGACGTGGATTTTCAGTGGCTGTCCCTGACCATCAAGGACAAGGTGGAGGGGGCGCGGGTCATACCCCTGACACCCGCCGTGGGCGCCCTGCTGGATGCCTTGCCCCGCCGGAATCAGTGGGTGTTCTCCAGCACCAGCAGCGAATCAGGCCGCATGCCCGAGGGCAACCACGCCCACAATCGCGCCCTGAAAGCCGCCGGGCTGCCCCACGTCACCCTTCACGGGCTGCGCCGATCCTTCGGCACCCTGTCCGAGTGGGTGGAGTGCCCCGTGGGTGTCGTGGCCCAGATACAGGGGCACAAGCCATCGGCCATTGCGGAGAAGCATTACCGCCGCCGCCCCCTGGACCTGTTGCGCCAGTGGCACACCAAGATCGAGGCGTGGGTGTTGGATGAGGCAGGCATCCCCCAACCCCAGGCCGGGGCCGGTCGGCTGCGGAGGGTGAAGTGATGGCCCCCGCCCTGAAGTATCTCAACATTGACGCCGCCTGCCGCCAGGCTGATCTGAAGCCCGACTTGATTGAGCAAGCCCTGATAGCCGGGGAGCTGCGGGCTGGCATCTTTGCCCGGGGCTGGCGTGGGCGCTGGTGGCCGAGGGTTCAGGGAGAGTACGCAAGATGGGGCGATCATAGTGACTTCACCCGCGATGGGAGAAAGGTCATATCCCATCGTTTCGCCCGTTACCCCTTCGCTGTCCACCTGGCTGATTGCCATCAGATTGCCCAGTTCTGGTATCTGGATCACGCCCACGTCTACAAGCTGCTGGCAATGCGCCTGACGCACGAATGCGTGACGTTCATCCATCGGGGTGATCTGCCGGATGCCGTGGACTGGCGAACCGATGAAGGTGTGATGGTGCTGTACGACGATCAGGAGCATCCCCGGGAGATTACCCGCGCCGATTTACTGATCCCGGTTGCAGACCTGGAGCACTGGCTGGGAGGACATGCGGAGGAGGCCACCCATGCGGACTTCCCGGGGCTGGATGCGGGGAAGGGCCTGATTCGGGATGCTATCGCCGCCGCCATCCAGGCGCACCAGCAAGAGCGCAACAACACACCGACCGATGACCAGATATGGCGGCGGATCAGGGCAGGCAAGGTGCCCGGCCACAACACTGGGCCTGCTGATTCTCAGCTGAGGGGCGACGGCAGCAAACAGCAGTGTGTGATGGTTGACGGGGAGGCTGTGACCCGTGAGGCATTCAAAAAGCGGATGAACGGCTACCGGGGCCGCTGACTACGACGAACCACGACGTTTCCCACGACGAACCACGACGTTTCCTTCCGTTTCCTGCCGTATGCCCCCGGGCCGCTCGGAATCCCGCCAACATGATCGCACCGTTAACAACCGCTTAGGTGCGTGAAATGCCACAACCGAACACAAGCAGCGCCCTGCAAGCCCTCCTGGGCGCCACAACCCTGCCCCCCGCCGGCATGGCCCCCGCTGGACTGACTACCCCCCAGCTTGCCTACGCCACTGGTGTGCGCCCGGATAGCATCCGCGTTCACCTGTGCAGACGCGGGCACTACTACGGGCTGCGCCCCCAGCGCCTGCCGAATGGCCGGCTACTGTGGCCCGCTGACTCGCTTGAACGTCTACTGGCCCAGGGGCAGAAAGCCGCCACCCCTGCACCCAAGAAGGACGGGGAGGCCGCGTGATGTTGACCGCAACCCTCAAGCCGTTACATACTGGCCATGCCGGTGACACATCACTGGCCGGGTTTGGCGACCTGGAATCAAATAGGCGCATCAGCGCCATCACCTGCGACACCGGCGCTATTTTTGCGCCCGCTTGTCGCGTCTATGGTGGCTGTGCGTGGGAGATCCTTCCGGGGTCTGCCGGTTTCCTATTTGACCGGTTCGCCAACCTGCGCGCAGCCGCCCCCCCTTTTTGGCGAAAGGGGAGCGGCTCCAAAGTTCAAATAGGAGCCCATCATGACTATCCCTCGCCGTATCGCGGCCACACGCGCCGCAGCCCACCGCGCCATGGCAATGGCCGCCCTGCGCGCCGATTCCAGCCTGTCCGTCCGCCTGAAGCGGTACAACGCCCACATGGCCAAAGCCCGCGCCCTGGAAGCCCGGGAGGTGCGGTCATGACCGATCACTTGCACCAGGTGCTGATCGCAGTCCGGGCCGCCCGCGAGCAGCTGGACAGCATGCCCCCCGTGGATCAGGAGGTGTTCGCCGTGGCGATGGTCAACGCCTTGAACGACGTCCTGCCCCGCCTGCCTCGCGCCCCCCTGCCATTGATCAGGCAAGACCTGATCAACGCCGCAGCCCGCATCCAGGACCGTCTGGAGGGTGCCGGCCATGACTGATCGCCTGCCACGGCGCAAAAAAAAGACGGCCCCCGGTGAGGGCCGCCAGCAACATAACCTTGTCCCGGCAGCGTACCAGAAGCCCAGCCGAGAGTCCCGCCGCCCGAAGCGTTCATGGCGTCGGCAGGCCCAGATCGACCGGGCATACCTGGACGCCCTGAACCGGCTGATGAGCGGCACCAGCGACGGGGGGAGCAAGGCATGATCCAGCGCCAACTTCCGCCCTATGGCAAGCGCATCATCCAGGCCCGGCGGGGCAACCTGTCCGGCCACTGGGGAACGTCCGCTGATGGCCGGCACCCCTCATTGTGGTGCGCGGTCGGGTCCGGCGCGTGGGATGCGGCCCGCGCCTACTGGAACCCGCCGCGCAACTTCGGCCCCCGCCTGGTGGCTGTCTGCCCGCCCGGCGAGGATCCCGCCGCCCTCGACTGGTCCTGCCTGGCGGGTTCCCCTCCTGTTTTACTGGTGCGGGCCGGGGACGTTGACGGCGAACAGGTTCACCGCCTGGTGACGGCCCTGCTGACCGCTGGCGTGGGCCGGATTCTCGACATGGGCACCGGCAACCGCTATCTGAGCAAGGAGACCGACCATGCCGCGTGACATCGTTATTGATATCCCGAGGCGGGAAGCCGCCCCCGACTGGCCAGAACCCCAGCCGCTGCCGGATGGCTTGCCGCCCGTCCCCGCCATGGATCAGGCCATGCTGCCGGAGGCTCTGCGCCCGTGGCTGGCGGACATTGCGGAGCGGATGCAATGCCCCCTGGAATATCCGGCCGTAGGGGGTGTGGTGGCCCTGTCATCCGTGGTCGGCAGGCAGATCGGAATCCGCCCCCGGTTGCGCGATGACTGGACTGTGGTTCCGAATCTGTGGGGCGCCATCGTAGGCCGTCCCGGCCTGATGAAATCCCCGGCGCTCTCCGAGTCCATGAAGCTGCTGCAGGGCCTTGAAGCTGCAGCCCGGCAAGATTATGAGCAGGCCCAGCAGGATTACGAGATCCAGGCCCAGCTGGATGAAGCCGGGGCCAAGGCAACAAAAAAGGCCATCGAAGCGGCGATGAAGAAGGGAAACCGGCAGGAGGCCATGGAGCTGGCCCAGGCTGCCGCCGCATGTAGCGGAGAGTCCCCCCAGCGTCGGCGGTACATCACTTCGGATTCCACCGTGGAGGCGCTCGGGGAGCTGCTGTCATCCAACCCCCGAGGGGTGCTGATCTTCCGTGATGAGCTGACCGGGTGGCTCAAGGATCTGGAGCGGGAAGGCCGGGAGGGAAGCCGCGCCTTCTACCTGGAATCGTGGAACGGAAACGGGGGGTTCACCTATGACCGCATTGGACGGGGGACCATCGACATTGAATCCGTCTGCGTATCCATCCTGGGAGGCATCCAGCCCGGCCGCCTGCTCGACTACATGAGATCCGCCATTGATGGCGGGGCCGGGGATGATGGTTTGATCCAGCGTTTTCAGCTGCTGGTGTGGCCGGATATGCCGTCGGAATATCGGGACGTGGATCGATGGCCGGACAGGGATGCCAAGGCCAGGGCCAGGCAGGCATTTGAGCGCCTGGACACCATCGACCCTGTCGCGCTGGGGGCCGGGCAGGATGAAGGCGGGATGCCGTTCCTTCGGTTCGAGGCCGCCGCCTATGAGCGTTTCGTTTCGTGGCGCGTGGACCTGGAGGACCGCATCCGCCGAGGGGAGGAACATCCCGCTTTCGAGTCCGCAATCTCCAAGCAGCGTTCCCTGGTCCCGAGTCTGGCCCTGCTGTTCCACCTGGTGGACTGCCCCAGCGGCGGGCCGGTATCGGATCACGCCCTGCTGATGGCGCTCACCTGGTGTGACTTCCTGGAGGAGCACGCCCGCCGGATCTATTCACCGGCGATGGACCCGGCCAAGCACGCCGCCCGTGAGCTGGACAAGCGCATACGCAAGGGGGACTTGCCCAGCCCGTTCCGTGAGCGCGACGTGTACCGGCAGGGGTGGCGGCTGCTGGATCGAGCGGGAACCCGTGACGCACTGGAGTACCTGGAGGATCTGGGCAGGGTGCGATCCGTGACCGTGGAAACCGGGGGCAGGCCCACAACGGAATGGCTCATCCATCCCAAGCTGGCAGGGGGTGCGTGATGGGGTTTGCCGATAGGCTGCAGGCATTAAAAAAACTGGAAACGCCTAAAGTCGGTACTGCCAAAACTGACAAAAGGGTGGTTCTGTCGGTTTTGTCGGTACCGAGACAAGGCGAATCTGAAAAAAAACCGATTCCACGCGATGCCGCCGACCACCGGGAAGCGGCCCAGACCAAGATCATCGCCGCCTGCCGGGAGCTGGGAGCGGACGTGGACAGCGCCCTGGCCTGGTACTCGGACCCGGACGATTGGCCGGACTTCGTCGCCAGGCCGATGGCGTGGGTGCGCCTGGTGGTGGCCGATGCCCTGGAACAAGGATTCGTCATTCCCGGTGATGCCTGCCCGCTGGTGCTGGACACCGACCGGAAGCCGAAGCCGGGGCCGCTGGATGGCCTGCCTCTGCTGCATGAGGACCACCGATTCATCGCCGCCCGCACCCAGGGCCGCAGTGACCGGGACCGGCTGCTGAGGGGATACCGCCGCGCCTGGCTGGAGGCCGCCGACGCTGAGCCCGTGGAGCACAAGCGCGGCAACGTAGGCCGCCGGGCCGCTAACCTTTGGCTGATGGAGGCCACCGACCGATGAACGCAAACGATTACCGCCCCCGGCTGGTGCTGGGGATTGATCCAGGCCTGACCGGGGCCGTGGCCGCCCTGGACCCTCATCACCGCGTGGAGCTGCTGGAGGACTTGCCCACCGTGGCCCGAGGGGGTGGCCGGGTACGCCGGGAGCTGGACCCCGCCGGGTTGACTCACCTGCTGCGCCCGATTGCCGGGGACGTGCGCCTGGCAGTGGTGGAGCAAGTGGCCAGCCGCCCGGGGCAGGGAGTGGCCAGTGTGTTCAGCCTGGGACACACCGCCGGGGCAATCTGCGGGGTTCTGGCGGCCCTCGGCATCCCGATGGTGCTGGTGCCGCCCACCGCGTGGAAGAAGGCCGCAGGGGTGCCCAGCGGCAGCGACAAGGGCATGAGCCGGACCATCGCCGCACGGCTACACCCTGGCATCGACCTGAGCCGCAAGCGGGACCACAACATGGCGGATGCCCTGCTGCTGGCCCGGTACGGCATGGCGTCCGAGGCCGCCTGAATCATGCCCGCTCCAGACCGGCAATCGACGTTGCGGGAGGTGGCCGCCGCCCTGGGGATCAGCGTGGCCGCCGACCGGGATGCCCTCGACTGGCACGACGACCAGGACGGCGCGCCCTAGTAAAATATGCTGTCCCCTCACTGTGAGGCCGCCAGCCATGTTCCGCGAGTTCCGAGATACCGTAGGGCCCGCCCTGGCCTCCAAGGTTCAAGAGCGGTTTGGAGGCACCACATGCCGCATACCCATGACCCCCACGCCCTCCCTGGTGGACGCCCTCGGCAGCGACGACGCCCGGCAGCTATGCGCCCTGGCTGGAGGGGAGGCCGTGGCCATCCCCAAGGGGCACCATCGCCGCCTGGCTGCCCGCAATGCGCAGATACGGGAAGAGGCCGCCGCTGGTGCTCGCCGCAATGATCTAGCCCGTGCTCATGGGCTGACCGATAGACAGATCCGGCGAATCCTTCGGGCTGGCGACGGGTAGGCTTCCGGCACCAGCCGGGCCGGGGAATACCAAGGTTCACCCAAGGGTCTGGAGGTTCCGGGCTGGGGAGTGTCAAGGTTTGGTCAAGGGTCTGGCGCCGCGTGGGGCAGATTCCTAGATGGAACAACCTATAAAAAACAACCGCTTGGCACCCGCGCCCGTGGGGCCGATGGAGGAAAACAATGGTGACAACGTCACCATTAACTCGGGGAACCGAAACGCGAGAAGGGAGGAAGCTAATCCTGAGAATATAAGGATTAGTTCAGGGGAAGGCGCCGCCTGGGAGCGCGAACAATCCGAGCGGCAAGGCAAAGGAGGAGGAACCTAATGTTAACAATGTAAACATTAGGTCTAGCCGGAGGAAAACAATGGTGATTTTATCACCATTAACTCGGGGAGCCGAAACGCGAGAAAGGGGGAAAACAATGATGCTAATAGCAGCATTGATTCTAGCCGGAGGAAAGCTAATGGTGATTTTATCACCATTAGGTCTAGCCGGAAGATGGGCCGCCGGAGGGGAACCGAAACGCGAGAAGGGAAAACAATGATGCCA
This sequence comes from Ectothiorhodospira magna, assembly GCF_900110965.1. Taxonomy (GTDB): domain Bacteria; phylum Pseudomonadota; class Gammaproteobacteria; order Ectothiorhodospirales; family Ectothiorhodospiraceae; genus Ectothiorhodospira; species Ectothiorhodospira magna. The sequence continues at coordinate 13,258 of NZ_FOFO01000014.1, read as the reverse complement.
ATGGCAACATTGATTCCCCCCGGAAGATAGGCAGCAACAGCAAAGCCTACATCCTGGGCCGCACCCGCGCCCGCCTGGGAGCGCGAACAATCCGAATGGGCGGAAAGGGAAAGAAGGAACTAATGATGCTAATAGCATCATTAGTTCTAGCGGATCACCCGCGCACCCGTGGGGCCGATCAATGTTTACATCGTTAACATTGTTTTCCTCCCGGATCACCCGCGCCCGCGTGGAGAGCGCGAATAATCCGAATGGCCGGAAAGGGAAAGAGGGAACCTAATCCTGACAATGTAAGGATTAGCTCCGGGGAAGGCGCCGCTAAGTATGGAACCTAATGGTGCTAATAGCGCCATTAGCTCTAGCGGATCACCCGCGCCCGCGTGGGGCCGACCAATGTCCCAGCTGGGACATTGCTCTCAACGCTATCGGATCACCCGCACCCGTGGGGGCACCAATGTGCCAATTGACACATTGCCTCCAGCGCCGCACCCGCACCCGCGTGGAGCAGGATTATTCCCCCTTATAAAAAAGCGCCAGACCCGCGCCCGTGGCGGGTTTTGTGCTGGTGCTGGTGCTGGCCCAGCAATTGCATGGTGGAATGATTCCTGCATGGCTGCAAAATCCATTCCAGCAAGCAATCCATATGCCATCAAATCGCAAGCCGTTGATTCTGAACGCCTGAATTTTCGCGTGGCCCAGCAATTGCAAGGAGAGCGACACCGACACGCGGGTCAGGATTCGGCAGATACCCAGCCCAGGACCGCACCAGGAGCGGGATCAGGGACCGGGAGCGCCGCCCACCTGGGCCAGCACCAGCAGGGTGCCCGCCCCGTCCACCCATGCCCGAATTGTTCCGCTTAGGTGCCCCAGTGGTGCCCAGCACCATAACGCGGGAATGACCGGGACCGGGATGGTGGCGTAAGTGACTGATTTGATTGGTGGGCCCGGTCGGACTCGAACCGACGACCAAGGGATTATGAGTCCCCTGCTCTAACCAACTGAGCTACAGGCCCAAGGGGGAGAAAATCAGGATAGGGAAAGATACAAGAGATTGGATGACAGGGGAAGCGTATCCTTGGGCTTTGGCCTGTGCAAAAAGCCGTGTTTGCCGGCAGAAGGTGCACCTCACGGTTAAAGACGCCAATGGGGAACCAACATGCCGGCAAACCAGATGGCTTATTCCAGATCCAGGAAGCTGCGCAGCATCTCTGAACGGGAGGGGTGACGCAGCTTGCGCAGGGCCTTGGCCTCGATCTGGCGAATACGCTCGCGGGTAACGTCAAACTGCTTGCCCACCTCTTCCAGAGTGTGATCGGTGTTCATGTCGATGCCAAAACGCATACGCAGCACCTTGGCTTCCCGTGGGGTCAGACTGGCCAGAACCTCGCGGGTGGTTTCCGACAGACTTTCCCGGGTGGCAGATTCAATCGGGGACTGCACGTTCACGTCCTCGATGAAATCCCCCAGGTGGGAGTCCTCGTCGTCACCGATGGGCGTCTCCATGGAGATGGGCTCCTTGGCAATCTTGAGCACCTTGCGCACCTTGTCCTCCGGCATCTCCATACGCTGGGACAGCTCTTCCGGGGTGGCTTCCCGACCCATCTCCTGCAACATCTGCCGGCTGATCCGGTTGAGTTTGTTGATGGTCTCGATCATGTGCACCGGAATACGGATGGTACGGGCCTGATCTGCAATGGAGCGGGTGATGGCCTGACGAATCCACCAGGTGGCATAGGTGGAGAATTTGTAGCCACGACGGTATTCAAACTTGTCCACCGCCTTCATCAAGCCGATATTGCCTTCCTGAATCAGGTCCAGGAACTGCAGGCCACGATTGGTGTATTTCTTGGCAATGGAGATCACCAGCCGCAGGTTGGCTTCCACCATTTCCTTCTTGGCACGACGGGCCTTGGCCTCGCCAATGGACATGCGGCGGTTGATGTCCTTGATCTCGCCAATGGTGAGACTGGACTCTTCTTCAATGGCCACCAGACGTTTCTGAATACGCAGGATCTCTTCCTGGTGCTGGGCCAGCTGTTCCTTGTATTTGTTTGACTTGCCCTTGAGACAGCCTTCCAGCCAGGCCAGGTTGGTTTCATTCTCCGGGAACGTGCCGATAAACTCCCGCCGTGGCATCTGACAGGTGTCCACACACAGGCGCATGATGGTCCGCTCCTGGGTGCGGATCCGTTCCACCATGTCGTGCAGATCGGTGGTGAGCTGATCCACCAACCGGGGAACCAGTTTGAACTCCATGAAATAACGGGCCATGTCTTCCCTGGCCTGACGGTATGCCTCCCGCTTGTCGGCACCGGCGTGGCTGATGGCCTTTTCGTACAGGGTTCTCAGGTGGGTAAAGCGGATGCGGGCCTCTTCCGGGTCAGGACCGGTATCCTCAGGGGCGGCAGATTCCTCGTCGTCCTCGTCATCCTCGTCCCCCTCGGACTCATCACCTTCGTCCCTATCATCGGTGGCCGTTTTTATCGTCGGGGTTTCTTCCTTGGGCAGGGATACTGCGGCGATTTCTTCTGCATTGGGATCAATAAAACTGACCACCACATCGGTGAGCCGGCTCTCCCCCGCTTCTACCTTGTCCCACTCGGCCAGCAGGGAGGCGATGGACTTGGGGTAATGGGCCAGGGCAAACAGCACCTGGGACAGTCCGTCCTCGATGCGCTTGGCAATCTGGATCTCGCCTTCACGGGTCAGCAGTTCCACCGTACCCATTTCCCGCATGTACATGCGCACAGGGTCGGTGGTACGGCCAAACTCACCATCCACAGAGGCCAGGGCAGCAGCGGCTTCCTCGGCTGCGTCATCATCAGTGGATACAGAACTGTCGGAAAGGATCAGACTGTCGGAATCTGGTGCCTGTTCATGGACAGTAATGCCCATGTCATTGATCATGGCAATGATGTCTTCGATCTGTTCAGGATCGACGATGGTATCCGGCAGGTGATCGTTCACCTCGGCATAGGTCAGGAAGCCCTGTTCCTTGCCCTTGGCGATGAGTTCCTTCAGGCGGGATTGCTGTTCTTCGTGATTCATAAAAACCTGCTCAAACGGTGCGCAAACCGGGAAGGCTCTGGACGGGACTTAAACGGTCAATTATAACATATTTTTTCCGGGTGCCATTAATTTGGTCCGTCAGTCAAGGGCGCGATGGTTGATCGACTGGACAGTAATGCCTTGAGTTCAGCCTTTTCATGGTCGGTCAGAGATGCCTGGTCAGCCTTGTGCAGCAGGGCGGTGGTTCGTTGTTCCACATGCTTTCGCCGCAGACTGGCCAGCGCATCCCGCAGCAGTCTGGGCGCAGCCTCTGGTGTATCGTCGGGTGACCGCCACTGGGCCAATTTTAGTAGATGGGGGCCAGTTTCGCTGTCGCGCCAGCGCTCCAGTATCCCCGCTGTTGTGAGATGGGGGTGTTGTGCCAGGGTTTCAAGCACCTGTACCAGCACCTGAACACCGGGGGTGTCCAGTTCCCGCAGCCAGTGGGTATCCCCCACTTCCTGAGCCAGTGCCGGCTGATCCAGAATCACCGACAGGGCCAGACGTACCGGGGTGAGCACCAGCCGCTGTTGCCGCGACGGCAGGGGCATGGCCGCCACTGATCGAGGGGCGGGGGTGGCAGGGGGCAAGTCCGATTCCAGTCCCTGGGCCATCTGCTCCGGGGAGACCTGGGTGAGCCGGGCCAGTTCATTGATCAGCTGGGCACGCAGCAACCCCCCAGGCATGTCCCGAAGCAGCCGTTGGGCCTGAGCACCCAGGGCAGCACGGCCTTCCCGGCTGGTGATGTCGTAGCGTTGCCGGAGTCCATCCATGAACATATCCGACAGGGGCTGGGCCTGATCCATGTGCTGGATCAGGGCATCGGCACCCGCTCGCCGCACCAGCGTGTCCGGGTCATCCCCATCGGGCAGAAACAGCACGCGAATCTGGCGCCCATCCCGCATCAGTGGCAGGGCCTGTTCCAGGGCCCGCCAGGCCGCTTCCCGCCCCGCCCGGTCCCCATCAAAACAGAATACCAATCGGGACACCACCCGGAACATGCGTTCCAGGTGATCCCGGTTGGTGGCGGTGCCCAGGGTGGCCACGGCATTGGGCAGACCAAACTGAGCCAGGGCGATGACATCCAGATAACCTTCCACCACCAGCAGTTCTTCCAGTCGAGGCGCCGCCTTGCGGGCTTCATACAGGCCATAGAGGAGATGGCGCTTGTGGAACACTGGCGTTTCCGGGGTGTTGAGGTATTTGGGTTCTCCCGGTTCCAGCAGCCGCCCCCCGAATCCGGTCACCTGGCCCCGGTGATTCCGAATGGGAAACATGATCCGGCCCCGAAAACGGTCATAGGGTGGTGCCATGTCACGTTGCCCGGCCAGACCGGCAGTGACCAGCTCCTGGGGCTGAAACTGGTCCGACAGGGCGCGGATCAGATGATCCCGGCCATCGGGGGCAAATCCCAGGCCGTATGTCTGGATCATGGCTTCGTTGACCCCCCGCTGGCGAAGATAGTCCATTGCTGCCGGATGGCGGCGCAGGTTGTCAGTGAAGAACCGGGCCGCTGCTTCCTGGGCGGCCAGCAGGCGCTGCTGCTGCGCCATCTCCCGGCGGCCCGGCCCATGTTCCCTGGGGACTTCCATGCCAGTGCGATGGGCCAGTTCCTCGATGGCCTCGACAAAATTCATGTTGTCATGGGCCATCAAAAAGCCGATGGCAGTACCGTGAGCGCCACAGCCAAAACAGTGATAGAACTGCTTTTGGGGAGTGACGTAGAAGGACGGGGTTTTTTCTGCATGAAAGGGGCAGCAGGCGGTGTATTCCCGGCCCTGTTTTTTCAGGGGAACACGGCTGCTCACCAGTTCGACGATGTCGGCCCGGGCCAGCAGTTCATCAATAAAGGTTTGTGGGATGCGGGACATGGGCATCAGGCCCCGCGCCACAGTATGGGCGCGGGGCGGGTGGATTAACCGGCGATGGCGTCCTGCACTGCCCGGAAGCTACGGATGAACGGCTGGTTGCGCCGCACCTCCGCCGGCAGGGCCGGGATGGCACTGCGGGCAGCATCGGCGCTGGCATAGGAACCAAATACCAGCACGTACAGGGTCTGTTCACCACGACGGGTGGGGAACCAGGCCACGTCGCCGGGCAGGTTGGTGTTGCGGACGTAATCCCGGATCGCTGCCTCATTACCGCCAGCCAGAATCTGGATGGTGAAGCGATCTGGAGACTGGGACCGCAGCCACTGCACATCCCGGATGCGTTTGTCGTCGCTGGCCGCAGGTGCGGGCTGGGCCGGTGCTGCGGGTGCCGGGGCAGGCGCTGGTTGTGCCGGCGCCGGCGCTGGCGCTGGCGTTGCTGGTGCGGGCGCGGGTGCCGGAGCGGGTGCAGGTGCCGGAGCGGGTGCAGGTGCCGGAGCGGGTGCAGGTGCCGGAGCGGGTTCGGGCGGCGCCGGGGCGGGCACTGGCACCGTTTGCACCGGAGCTGGAGTGGGTTCAGGGGTTGACCGGCCTGGCATCACCGGTGCCGGGGGCAACGGGGTTGAACTCGCCGGTGGGGGTTGCAGGAAACGGTCCGATTCCTCCGACGGCGGGCGGCCCGGCTGTTGGGGCAATAAAATCGGCTGATTGAGCGCCGTTTCTCCAGAATCATTCCTTCCGGTGAACAGGCTGGTGAACAACAGCACCACAGCCACCAAAGTGACACCGGCTACCGCCGGGGCAAACCAGCGCTGACGCCAGAAAGGCACAGCAGTACCGTCGTTGTCCTCTTCGTCGTCCTCAAAGTCATCTTCGTCTGCCAGACCGGCATCACCGCAGGCTGCCTTCAACTGAGCGTTGGCCAGACTGTTGATGCGCCCCGGAATACCGCCGCTGTCCCGGTGGATGGCCTGTACGGTCGCCTCGTCCAGCAGATCGGGATTTTCCAGACCCGCCGCCTGGAACCGATGGCGCAGATAGGCCGTGGTCTGCTCCCAGGTGAAGGGGCGCATCTGCACGGTCATCTGGCTTTCCGAGCCATCCAGTACCGTGGCCATGGCCGCCAGTCGCGCCTCGATCTCCGGCTCTCCCACCAGCAGCAGGCCAAAATGGCGATCGGTGAGGTCATGCACCCGCCGCCGGACCTGCACCAGTTCTGCCAGCACTTCTGCATCCAGCAGATGGGCATCATCAATGGCCAGAACCGGTTGGGCATTGCGCTGGATCATGGCCGCCATGAATTGCTCCAGCGGCTGATTGTCCTGGGATCGGGCATGGTCCTTCCAGTACTGGCGCACGGTGTAGTCAATGGCCGCCAGGCTGATATTGGCCCGGGCCTTGAAGGCACAAAAATCCATATTGCCCCGACCCTGAGCCAGGATTCGCAGCAACTGGGTACTCTTGCCCACCCCCAGTTCACCCTTGAGGACGGCGATGTTGCGGTCGTGGTTCAGGTGCTCGGTCACCACGTTCACCGGCATGTCAATGGCCGGATCGGTGTACAGGAAGGCCTCGTTGGCGACGGGGCCGAAGGGTTGTTGCCGTAGTCCCAGTCGTGCAAGACAGTCGGCGGACAGGGTATCGTTGGCCATGGCTTACCTGGATATCATGAAAGTGTATTCGGGTCGAACAGGCGACCATGTTCGGCGATGGCGAAGCGGTCGGTCATTCCCGCCAGATAGTCGGCGATGGCCCGGGCGCGACCGGTATCGCCAGACTCCGCCGCCAGACGGTGCGCCTTGCGGGCATGTTCGTCGGGTAACAGGGTGGGATCAGCCATGTAGGCTTCAAACAGCATGGTCAGCACCCTGGTGGCCTTGGTGGTCATGCGCTTGACCCGATAGTGATGATAAAGATGCTGACGCAGAAAACGCTTCAGTTCAAGGTTATGGGCCTGAATCCGGGCACTGAAACCGATCAGTGGACCAGGGTGTCGACTGACGGCCTCCGGGCTGTCCGGGGCCACTTCCTGCAGCCGGGTCTGGCTGTTGTCCACCAGATCACTGACCAGACGGTTGATCATGCGGCGGATCACTTCATGGCGGGTGCGTTTCTGACTCAGTTGCGGATACTGTTCCCGCACCTGCAAAAATGCATCACGAAACAGGGTCACCGTCATCAGTTGCTCCACGGTGATCAGTCCTGAGCGCAAGCCATCGTCCACGTCGTGGTTATTGTAGGCGATTTCGTCTGCCAGATTTGTAAGTTGGGCCTCCAGGCCGGGCTGCCGGCCCTGGAGAAACCGCAGGCCCACATCCCCCAGGGTGAGCGCCACCGCCTCGGGGCAATGTTTGAGAATACCCTCCCGGGTTTCGAACATCAGGTTCAGGCCGTCAAATTCGGCATAATGGGCTTCCAGTTGATCCACCACCCGCAGGGATTGCAGGTTGTGTTCAAAGCCGCCGTAATCGGCCATGCACCGGTTGAGGGCATCCTGGCCAGCATGTCCAAAAGGGGTGTGGCCCAGGTCATGGGCCAGGGCAATGGCCTCGGTGAGGTCTTCATTGAGGCCCAGGATACGGGCGATGGCGCGGGCAATCTGAGCCACTTCCAGGCTATGGGTGAGGCGGGTACGGAACAGGTCTCCCTCGTGATTGACGAACACCTGGGTCTTGTATTCCAGACGCCGGAAAGCGGTGGAATGGATGATGCGATCCCGGTCGCGCTGGAATTGGCTTCGGTGCCGGGGGGGCGTCTCCGGATGGCGGCGACCCCGGCTGTTGCCATCATGCACCGCGTAGGGCGCAAAATGTTTGCCGTTGAGGGCAAGCACTGAAGGGGCGCTCATGGCGAGGCCAGACCCGCCAGGGTATGGTCCAGGGCGCGGGGATCGAAATCGGCAGTGACCAGTGCCCCACCAATGCCCTGCATCAGCACCAGTCGCAGCCGCCCCTGCTGCACCTTCTTGTCCACCGCCATCAGCGCCCGGAAGCGGTCAGCAGACAGATCCGCCGGGGGAGTAACGGGCAGTCCGGCGGCCTCTATCAAGGCTGTGATCCGTGCCACTTCGGATGCCTGGAGCCACCCCATGTGACAGGACATCCGGGCTGCCATCACCATTCCCGCTGCCACCGCTTCGCCGTGGAGCCATTGGCCATAACCCAGGCCCGTCTCGATGGCATGGCCAAAGGTATGGCCCAGGTTGAGCAGGGCGCGTCGGCCCGATTCCCGTTCATCTTCCGCCACCACCCGGGCCTTGTCGGCACAGGAACGGCGGATGGCAAAGGCCAGGGCCTCCGGCTCCCGGGCCAGCAGGCGGGGCAGATGCTGTTCCAGCCACCGGAAGAATTCCGGGTCATCAATCAGGCCGTACTTGATCACCTCGGCGATGCCGGCCCTCAGCTCCCGGTCAGAGAGGGTGTTGAGGGTATGGGTATCAATCAGCACCAGCCGGGGCTGATGAAAGGCGCCGATCATGTTTTTGCCCAGGGGATGATTGACGCCGGTCTTGCCACCCACCGAGGAATCCACCTGGGACAGCAGGGTGGTGGGCACCTGGATGAAATCGATGCCCCGTTGATAACTGGCGGCGGCAAAGCCGGTGATGTCACCGATGACGCCGCCCCCCAGGGCGATCAGCACCCCGCTGCGATCCAGGCGACGCTCCAGCAGGGCGGTGTAGAGGGTCTCCAGGGTGTGCAGGGTTTTGAACGACTCACCATCGGGCAGGATCACCGGGTCTGTCAGATCGGCGCCGCTGCTGGTCAGGGTCTGCTGGAGCGTATCCAGATAAAGGGGGGCGACGGTATGGTTGGTGACCACCATGGCCTGACGGCCCTTGAGGGTTTGGGCAAACCAGGCGGGCTGTTGCAGCAGGTCGGGGCCGATATGGATCGGATAACTGCGAGCGCCGAGATTTACAGTGAGTGTGTCCATGGTCATCAAGTTGCCTGGCAGTGACGGGGAGGGGTGGGGCGAAGCCGGCGAAAACGTCTGGCGATGGTCCTGATGGTGCTGCGCAGGTGTTCCCGGTCGGTCTCCACGATCAGGTCAGCGATTTCCCGGTAAAGGGGATCCCGGATCTTAAACAGGGACTCCAGCCGGGCACGGGGATTGTCCGTCTGCAACAGCGGTCGGTTCCGGTCCCGCCGGGTGCGTCGCAACTGGGTATGTACCGAGGCCCGCAGATAGATCACCAGACCACTGGCGGCCAGTCGGGTGCGGTTTTCCGGTCGCATCACCACCCCCCCTCCGGTGGCCAGGACGATACCTTCCCGGCGGCACAGGTCTTCGATCACGGCACTTTCCCGATCCCGGAAACCGGCTTCTCCTTCATATTCAAAAATGGTGGGGATATTCACGCCGGTACGTCGCTCGATTTCCTTGTCGCTATCCACGAACGGCAGACGCAGGTGGGTGGCCACGTGCCGACCCACGGTGGATTTTCCGGCCCCCATGGGCCCGATAAGAATGATATTGGACATGCTGACCGGAACTCAAAAATCCCGTTTGTCTCTGGAGTGCCGGGATGGTGGCACGGCCAGAGGGGGGATGGCAAATTGCAGACGGCGCCAGATCGTATACAATCAACACCGTACAAGGATCAATCATGGATGAGAGGTTGATGATATGGCACAGGTACGCGCCCCCTTTCCCCATCGCCGTGGTGCCGGCGGTTTTTCCCTGATCGAAGTCATGGTTGCCCTGCTGGTGCTCTCCATCGGCCTGCTGGGGCTGGCTGCATTGCAGCTGACAGCCCTCAGGGGTGCCCATAGCGCCTACCAGCATACCCTGGCCAGCATCATGGCCATGGATGCCGGTGAACGGCTCTGGCTCAGTCTGGCCCAGGCGGACATGACGCCGGCAGCGGTCCATACTGACTGGGTGACCCATTGGGGGACGTCCACCCCGTCAACCGCCGCCCCCCTGCCGGCACTGGACGCCAGTACCCTGACCTGTCATGGGCCTCACTGTACCATCACCGTGCGCTGGGCCGAACAGCGATTTGGCGCCGATGAGTCCTTCCCCGGATTTGAATATCACATCACCCTGCCGACCGGGGGTGGATCATGATGCCCCGGCGGGCACCCTCCCGGGCCGCCGGGCTGACCCTGGTGGAACTGCTGGTGGCTTTGGTGATTGGCCTGTTGCTGATGGGGGCTGCGCTCCAGGTGTTTCTGGGCAGCCGGCTGGTGTACCGGGAAACCCAGCGACTGGCCGGATTACAGGAGGCCATCGGCTACGGGGTGGATTACATGGTGCGGGACATTCGTGGTGCGGTGGATCTGGCCACGGAAGATGGCGATCTGAAAGTGACCCGTTACCGGGACCTGGCCTGGTGTGGCGTGGACCGGGGCTTGGGAACCGTGTTCTACCATGTGGGTTCCGGCGGGCTGCGCTGCGGCGATGGCGGCCAGCAAAATCATGAACTGGTGGCCGGCCTGAAGGCGGATGGCATGACCAGCACCCTGATTCGGGACAGTCATGACAATGTGATCGGTGTACGTGTCCAACTGGTTTTTGTCAGCCACACCTCACCTGGCCATACCCCCCACACCCATCCTGTGGTGTTTCATGTGGCCCTGAGAAATTCATTATTGCTCTCGATGCAACAGCCCTGAGGAGCGACGATGATGATCACCCGACAGCATCAGGGCAAGCAACGGGGCGCTGTACTGATCATGACCTTGTCCCTGCTGACCCTGGCCACCCTCATCGCCGTGGCCGGCATGGGCGGCGCCCTGATTCAGGAACGCATTGCCGGCAGCCAGCGGCAGATTGCCCAGGCTTTTCTGGCGGCAGAACAGGGGATGATGACCGCATTGACCACCTTGACCACCGATGCCGCCGTGAGCGACTGGAACGATCAGGACGGGATTCTGGCGGCTCTGGGGGGCAGTGGTCCCCATCCCGTCAATGGTTCCGGCAGTGCCTTTTGGACCGCAGATGTGCACATCATTGACCCTGAAGACAGTGACCAGCCCCACGTCCACCAGACCCACATTACCGTGATCGGCCAGATTCCCTACACCGGCACCCAACGGATACTGCGTCTGGCCCTGGCCCGGTATCCGGCAGGAGACCCGGTGCCGATGGGGGGATATACCTGTCTGGGCAATGGTTGTGGTGATCCTGACCCCACCGCCGAGTCCACGGCGGCATGGCATGATTATGTACACCGACTGCTCAGTGCCGAGTCCCTGTTCACCTGGACATCCGACGCGCTGGCCGAGGTTGCTTCCGGGGATGGGATACCCTGCCTGAGAGACAGGATGACGGCTGAGCATCCTGGGCTATACCAGATTGAGGCAGGCGCCACCGTGGATGTCTCCAGTGATGTCCACGGTGCCGGCATCCTGATCCTGACGGCCCCGGACAGCGGGACCGGCGATTCATCCATCAGCCTTTTTCCGGGGGGCGGGACCTTTCATTTCGAGGGATTGGTGATTCTGGTGGGGGGTGCCGAGGTCAATACCGGCACGGCCAATCTGCATATCGAAGGTGCGGTGATCGAGTTGCCAGGGGACACGCCTCTGGCTGGCAGTGGCCTGCCGGCAGATACGGTGGTCAATCACCATCTTCCTGCCCTGGAGCGCCTGACCAATGTGGGTCTGTGGGATCCCCAACGGATGACCATCACCCCCACCTGGAAGGAGCTGATGTCTCTGTTTTAGGGGGCTTGCAGGGCGGGCAGGAACGTGGGATTGGTGCCGGCACCAGGATTCGAACCCGGGACCTACTGATTACAAATCAGTTGCTCTACCAACTGAGCTATACCGGCTTGGCCTGATTGGGGCAATCAGAGCCGGCACTTTACCATTGCTGTGCCGATTTTGGTATAGGCAGACTACGATGCCGGGGCACAGGCCTGCTCCATCACGCTGATTTCCGGCGGCAGTGACGGCATCAGCGCCTGTAAACCGGCCACCGTCAAGGTCACCTCCAGCCAGTACAGCGTCACTTCCCGGTAGCGGGTTTCGATGATCGGTTCCAGATCCACCTGACGGACCTGTTCCATCCGTCTGATGGCCCTGGCCTGTTCCGAGAACAATCCCAGGGAGACCCCGTGGGTATGAGGCCCCTGGGTGATGATGTAATGGTCATCCACCCCCCGAGCCGTCAGTTGGGCCACCGCAGCCCGGGCTTCAGCCCGGTTGTCAGTGGGTAAAATCACCCAATAGGATTGGGGGCGGGATTGGGTCATGGCCTGCAGGTGGTATGTGACGTGCTCCTGATCCAGAATGGCCTGCAGGGGTTTGACGGACTGTGAATCCTGAAAAGGACCAAGACGGATGCACTGGGGCGCCGGTTCTGGTAATGGCGATGAATTAAACACCGTTGGCGACGGGGTTTCATGGATCAGCCGCAGCAGGGGAACATCGGTGCGCTGGACCGGAGGGGAGGCCGATGCGGGCGAAGGTTCCGAAGGGGAAGCGGCCAGACCATACCAGAGCAGGGCCAGGTTCAGGAGCAACAATACAAGGCACAGAAGACGCATCAATGGTGATCTGCCATGTGAGCCAGCCCCCGGAACACCAGATGGGGTTCCATGACCCAGTGGTGATCCAGTAGCGGATAAAGACAGGTGGCATCGCCACCGGTGAGCAATTTCACGGGGGGGACCGGGCTGGTGGTGGCCTGGGCCAACAGCCGCTGCCCCAGATGGGTGATGGCTGCCGCCAGGCCCTGCAAGGTGCCCGAGGCCACCGCATCGGCGGTACACAGGGCCGCAACCTGATCATCCCTGCCACCGATGGCACCGGCCACACCCGGCGCCTGTCCCAGGCTGCGCCGCATCAGTCCCAGCCCCGGCAGGATCAGCCCCCCATGATGGCGTCCCTCCGGCATCAGCAGATCCAGGGTCACGGCAGTGCCACAATCCACAATGACCGCCGCATCGTACCCCAGGGCCCTGGCCCCGACCATGGCGGCGTAGCGATCCACCCCCAGCCGGGCAGGCTCCAGATAATCACTGCAGATGCCGTGCGGGGCGGGGTCTGGCACCAAAAACCGGGGTGCGGGCCAGCCGCGCTGCTGACACAGGGTGTGACAGGTGTGACGGAAATCTTCCCCCAGCACCTCCACCACCCAGACAGCCTCCGGCAGTCGCTGTTCCAGGGCAGCATGCAGGCGGTCGGGCAGATCGGGATCGGTGCGGCCACCGTGGACCAGAATACCCGGCGTTTCCCAGGTCTGGGTATCCCACCAGAGCCATTTGATCCGGCTGTTGCCACCGTCCAGTAGCAATTTCATCGTTTTGCGCGAGAAACCCCGTCCTTCAGGGCGGGGAGGGATAGCGCATCGTGCGTAGCACGATCACGCGGCCCTGGTCGCGTCCTCCT
>NZ_FOFO01000015.1 GCF_900110965.1 Ectothiorhodospira magna | reverse complement strand
GAGGCTTGCGTAAGCCCGGCACATCGCCGGCTGCTGCCTGAGAAGTGGGAAGCCTCGCCCGTGGCGCGTCAGCGCTTAGGGCGGGGAGCAGTCACGCCAGTTTGAGATTCTGGCCTGTGATCTGGGCGCTATCTGGTCCTAGCAGATACAGGTATGGCCCGATCACTTCTTCGGGGGTCGCCAGGGTGGTGGGATCTTCTCCTGGGTATTGTTCTGCCCGCAACTGGCTACGAATCGGGCCGGTGTCTACCCCGTTGACCCGCATCTTGCGATCTCCCTGATATTCCTTGGATAAAATCTCCATCAACCCTTTAAGACCGGCCTTGGCCACGCCAAATCCCCCCCAGTAGGCTTTTTGGCAGTCGTGGGTGGAAAACACCACGGAAGGGTCGGGGGATTGCTCCAGCAGGGGCAATACCCCATGGGTGAGCAGGAAGGGGGCATGCAGGTTCACGGTGATGACTCTGGCCCACAGTTCCAGGTCGTAATGTTTAAGTGGCGTGAGATAACCCACAAAGGCGGCATTGTGAACCAGGCCGTCCAGCCGGCCAAATTCGTTGCCGATGTTCTCCGCCAGGTCTTGATAATCCTTGGCGGTGGCGCCTTCCAGGTTCATGGGGTAGATGGCAGGCTGGGGACCACCGGCGGCCTCGATCTCGTCATAGACCCTTTCCAGTGACTTGATCACTTTGTCCAGCAGGATCACGGTGGCACCGTGGGTGGCACAGGCCTGGGACAGGGCATTGCCGATGCTGCCTGTGGCGCCGGTCACCAGGATCACCCGGTCCTTGAGCAGGTCCGGGGCGGGCGCATAGGTGAGCAGTTGTTGCGGGATCATTAAAAATCCTGTTCCGTGGTGGGTGCCTTTGAGGCAGTGAGCAGTGATTTGGCACATTCTAGCCCACTGATGACTGCCCCTTCGAGGGTCGCCGGCAGGCCGTTGTCCGTATAGTCTCCCGCCAGCCACAGGCCGGCTTCGGCGGTGCGGTTGCCCGGACGTAGCCGGTTGCAGTCCACTGTTGCCTTGAAGGTGGCCTGTTTTTCCCGGATCACCCAGCCTTGCAGGGGAGCAGGCCAGGCAGGAAAGAGCATGTGCAGCTCTGCCTGAATCTGGGCCTTGAGGGCCGCATTGTCCAGGGCCAGATGGGGACCGGAGGCGGAAATAACCACCGCCATGACGCCGGGTTGACCCGTGAAGCGCCGATCAAATACCCATTGTCCGGTGGTGCCCAGCATGCCGTGGAACGGGGTGCTCAGGCGCGTCTGTTGGGGATAGCGCAGGTAGACTGTGCAAATGGGTTCACAGGGCAGGGCCGCAAGGTGGCTGGCGGTGTCTGTCAGGGTGGGCATATTGGCCAGCAGGCGGGCAGTGACCGGGTGGGGGGTGGCCAGGATCACCTGCCGGGCACGGTATGTCTCTTGTGCGCGCAGTTGCAGCCTGAAGCCGTCACCATCCCGGTCTATGGCCTGGACCCGGGCGCCGGTGATCACCGTTCCCCCCCGGGATGTGATGTAGCGGCAGGCGGGTTCTGGCAGGGTGTCTCCCAGGCTGACCCTGGAAATCAACAGGTCCGCATGGCTGCGGTGGCCAGAGAAGGCGCCCTGGAGTACGGCGATGAACAGCCGGGCCGAGGCCTCGGCAGGATGGGTGTTGAGGGTGGCCAGACACAGGGGAACCCAGAGTTGCCGGATCAGGGTGTCGGGCTGCCGGTGTTCGTGTAGCAATCGGGATACCGGCATGTCTTCCGGGCCATTCCAGCGCATCAGTCGTGCCAGCCCCGGCAGGGCCTGCAGGCGGTCTTTGCCGGACATGCCCCGAGCCGTGAGCAGTCCGGCCAGCAGGTGGAACGGAGCCGGCAGAAACAGGCTGGACAGGGATACTTCCGGCATCCCGGATTCCCGCATGTTCAGGTCCAGGGGCAGGCGCAGGAAAACCCTGGATTCCTGCAAACCGATGGTTTCCAGCATGCGCAGAACCTGGGTGTAGGCACCCAGTAGCAGATGCTGGCCATTGTCCAGGGGCAGGCCGTCCAGATTCACTTGCCGCGCCCGGCCCCCCAGGGTGGGGGCAGCTTCCAGCACGGTGACTTGCCGGCCCGCCTGGGCCAGGTGTACCGCTGCGCTTAATCCAGCCCAGCCGCCTCCTACGATGACGATGTCGGTGTCTGGGGAACCCATTATCCTGCAGCCTTCCGGTGCCGGCGTTTTTCCTGGCGGGCGACCCGCCAGGCAATCCAGAATTTTCTCAAAGGGGTGAGCCGGACCCGCTGTTCCAGCACCCGGTAGCCGTCGGCGGCGATCTCGTCCAGCAGGGTGCGGTAGATGGCTGCCATGATGATGCCGGGGCGCTGGGCGTAGCGGTCGGATTCTGGCAGATGCTCAAAGGCTCGACGGTAGTAGTCCCGGGCACGATCGGCCTGGAAGGCAAACAGGGCCTGGAGATGTTCCGAGGTTTGGGGTCTTTGCAGATCCACCGGCTGTACGTCGAACCGTTTGAGTTCATCCAGGGGGATGTAAATGCGGCCCCGCCGGGCGTCTTCGAGCACATCCCGCAGGATGTTGGTGAGCTGGAAGGCCATGCCCAGATCGTGGGCGTAACGGGCGGTCTGCCGGTCCTCGTAACCAAAGATTTCCGCCGACATCAGCCCCACCACAGAGGCCACCCGATAGCAGTACAGGGACAGTTCCGTGAAAGTGGGGTAGGCGTCATAGTCCAGGTCCATCTGCATACCGTCGATGATTTCCCGGAAATGTTCCCGTGGCAGGTTAAAGCGCTCCAAAAGTGGTTGCAGAGCCTGGCAGACCGGATGGGTGGGTTGTCCCTGAAAGGTGCGATCCACTTCTTCCCGCCACCAGTCCAGTTTGGCCCTGGCCACCGCCGGATCGTGGCATTCATCCACCACATCGTCCACTTCCCGGCAGAAGGCATACAGGGCCGTAATGGCCCGGCGTCGTTCCGGGGGCAGGAACAAAAAGCTGTAGTAAAAGCTGGAGCCGCTACCGGCGGCCTTTTCCTGGCAGTACTGGTCGGGGGTCATCGGGTTTGATTCTGGTTGTCGCCAAGGCTGTAAACTACCACAGGTGGCCGGGTCAGCGGCGACGGGGAATGAGGCCGTCGCGCAGAATCAACAGATAATCCCGGGGTTGTAGTCGCGGTCGGGAGAACAGATCGTCGTGCTGTTGTTGCAGGCGGGTCAGTACCCGGCCCCCGGCGGCGATGATCAGGCGGATTTCCAGGCCGATGCGTCCAGATAGCAGGCCACCCAGGGGGGCACCTTCACGCAAGTATTCATCGGCCCGCCGGTACTGATCCTGCATCAGTTGTCGAAAAGGCGGGTCCGTCAGCTGATCACGAAAATGGGCTTCTGTGACCCCGTAGCGGGCCATCTCATCCTGAGGCAGGTAGATGCGCCCCATTTCGTGATAGTCCTGGGCCAGATCCTGATAAAAATTGATCAACTGCAAGCTGGTGCAGACCCGGTCGGACAGGGCCAGACGGTGGGCGTCGGCCTGTCCGGTCAGGTGCAGCAGCAATCGACCCACCGGGTTGGCGGAGCAGCGGCAATAGCGCAGTACCTGCTCAAAGTCCGGGTAGCGGGTCTGGGTGACATCCTGGCGAAAAGCCTGGAGCAGATCATGGAACAATGCCGTGGGCAGGTTGTAGGCGGCAATGGCATGGGCCAGGGCGATGAAAGTGGGGTCGTCGGGGTCCGGGGCGCCGGCTGCGGCGGCTTCCAGTCGGGTTGCCAGATCGTCCAGGGCTGCCAGCCGCGCCGTGGCCGATACATCACCTTCATCAGCAAGATCATCTCCCCGGCGGGCAAAACTGTAGATGGCGGCAATGGGGCCGCGCAGGGGGGCGGGTACCAGCCTGGAGGCTACCGGGAAGTTTTCATAGTGGCTATGGGCCTGCCGCAGGCATTCGCGGTAGGCTTCCCGGGTGCTGGGTGAAACGGCGCGCATCGGGTCGGCTCCCAGGCAATGAAGAAGCGGGGCAGTCTATCATGTCGTCCCAGGCAGAAGAGCAGTCTGAATCATTGAGGTTTTACGATTGTGGCGTATGACACATCGCGTCTTGTGATCCGTACCGCCGAGGCGGCGGATCTGGAGATCATCGGTCAGTTACCGGCAGATGCCCGTGAGGCAGACCGGGTTTTTCCCGGTGCCACCTACCCGCCATCAGTGGCCTGGTTGCAGGGGGTGATGGCTGACAGTGACTGGGCCGCCGTGGTGGAATGCCGTGGTGAAGTGGTGGCCTTGGGCATGTTGCATGCTCTGGAACCAGGTGGTGCTGGGTTTGTAAGGCATCTGGTGGTGCGCTCTGATCTGCGGGGTCGGGGAATCGGCGCCCATCTGCTGGATCACCTGATGGCCCATGCCTTTCGGGAGGCCCGCTGCCGGGAGATCCATGTGCAGGTGGCCACCGAGGCTGTTCCAGCCCTGCTGATGTGCTATGAAAAAGGCTTCATGCCCTACGGCATGAATGGCTATAAGGATGCCCAGGGTCAGGCCGGTGTATTGATGCATCTAAGACTGGGTAAGCGAGAATTTGATGAAGGCGATTGAACCGGGTTCGGATTCCGGGGCGGCAAATGGTCTATACTCGCCATCCGAGGACGCCCAAGCCGTGGAAACACCATTGAGAGAACGCCTTGTCGGCGCTGCCGTGCTGTTGGCCCTGGCGGTGATTTTTTTACCCATGTTGCTCAATGGGGCCGGACGGGAGGCCCGTTTGAGTCTGGCTGAGCCGGTGCCACCAGAGCCGATTTTTCAGCGTCCGTTACCTGCGCCCATCGAGGAGCAGCGGCCCGTGTCCACCATTCCGCCCTTGCCAGTGGAGCCGCCCCCGGTGGTGCATGAATCGCCACCCCCTCCGGCCCAGGCCACTGCCTTGGTGGAGGCAACCCCGCCCCCGCCGGCGGAACCACGCACTTTGCCCCCTGTACGCGCCCCTGAACCCAACACCCCGGTTGCCGGTGGGTGGGTGGTTCAGGTGGGTAGCTTTGGTCAGGAGGCCAATGCCCGCAGCGAGGCGGAACGGCTGCGGCAGGCGGGATTTCCTGCCTTCGTGGAGCGTACCAGTGCCGATGGCCGGGTGCTGTATCGGGTCAAGGTTGGACCCAAGCTGGAGCGTCATGGGGCGCAGTCCCTGCAGGCCCGCCTTCAGGCTGAGCAGTCCCTTCGGGGGATTGTGGTCACCCACCCCTGATGGCGTGTTTCTCGATGGCCGATACAGGCCCTCAATCTCTGTTACACTTCCCGCCACGACACTTCATCCCCATAAAAAAATGATCTGGATCGACTTCGTCATACTGGGCATTGTGGCCATTTCCACGGTGATCAGCCTGTTTCGTGGCTTCGTCAAGGAGGCCATTTCTCTGGCGACCTGGATTCTGGCCTTTTGGATTGCCCTGGCCTATGCCGGCACGGTGTCGGCGTGGCTGCCCTTTGGGCTGACAGATCCCACCCTGCAACTGGCTGTTGCCTTTGCCATCCTCTTTATCGGTATTTTGCTGGCGGGGGGGATTGTCAATGTATTGGCCGGGCAACTGGTGAAAAAGACCGGACTGTCGGGGACGGATCGCAGTATCGGCGCGGTATTCGGTCTGGCTCGGGGTGGCCTGATTGTCGCCGTGGTGGTGCTGCTCATGGGCCTGACCGTCATCCCCCAGGAACCCTGGTGGCAGGACAGCCTCCTGCTGCCTCACTTTGAGCGCATGGCGCTGTGGCTGAGGGATCTGCTGCCACCAGATCTGGCATCTCACTTCGCTTTTGGGGCCTGATCCCCACATCTTTCCTGAATCATCCAAAGAGGCACGCCCATGTGCGGGATAGTTGGAATTGTCGGGCACAGCCCTGTGAACCAGGCGCTGTACGACGCTTTGCTGGTGTTGCAGCATCGTGGCCAGGATGCCGCCGGTATCGTGACCTGCGATGAGCAGGGGCATCTGCATCTGCGCAAGGACAATGGTCTGGTGCGGGATGTGTTCAACCAGCAGCACATGCGCGGTCTTAGCGGCAATATGGGCATCGGTCATGTGCGCTATCCCACTGCCGGCAGTGCCTCCTCGGCGGAAGCCCAGCCCTTTTATGTCAACTCCCCCTATGGCATCACCCTGGGCCATAACGGCAATCTTACCAATGCCGCCGAACTCAAGCGGGAGCTGTTCCTGCAGGATCGACGCCACATCAATACGGAATCCGATTCCGAAATTTTGCTCAATATCCTGGCCCAGGAACTGATCCGCCAGGATAGCCTGTCCCTCACCCCTGAGGGGCTGTTTCAGGCGGTGAGCGGCGTTCACCGCCGTTGTCAGGGGGCCTACGGGGTGGTGGCCATGTTCTGTGGCCGGGGTATTTTGGGGTTTCGTGACCCCCACGGTATCCGGCCCGTGGTCTATGGGCGGCGGGATACCCCGGAGGGTACGGAATATATGGTGGCCTCTGAAAGTGTGGCCCTGGATACCCTGGGTTTTGAGCTGGTGCGGGATCTGGCCCCCGGCGAGGCCATCTACATCGAGACCGATGGCACGGTACATTTGCAGCAATGTGTGGAGCAGCCGGTGCTGTCCCCCTGTATTTTCGAATATGTCTATTTTGCCCGTCCCGATTCGATGATGGACAATGTGGTGGTGCATCGCGCCCGGATGCGCATGGGCACCCGGCTGGGTAAAAAGATTCTGCGGGAATGGCCCGATCATGACATCGATGTGATCATTCCGATTCCGGACACGGGGCGCACCGTGGCCATCGAGATGGCCCATGAGCTGAATGTGAAATACCGGGAGGGCTTCATCAAGAATCGCTACATTGGCCGCACCTTCATCATGCCGGGGCAGACCCAGCGCAGAAAATCAGTGCGCCAGAAGCTCAACGCCATCGCTTTGGAGTTCAAGGGCAAGAACGTGCTGCTGGTGGATGACTCCATCGTGCGCGGCACCACTTCGCGGGAGATCGTGATGATGGCCAGGGAAGCCGGGGCGCGGAAGGTCTATTTTGCATCTGCTGCTCCGCCGGTGCGCTATCCCAATGTCTATGGCATCGACATGCCTGCCGCCCAGGAACTGATTGCCCACGGGCGCACCGAGGATGAAGTCTGTACCGCGATTGCTGCCGACCGGTTGATCTATCAGGACCTGGAAGACCTGGTGGATGCGGTGCGCAAGGGCAATCCCCGGCTGGAGCGTCTGGATTGCTCTGTATTCACTGGCGAGTATGTCACCCAAGTCAGTCCCGATTACCTGACCCATCTGGAACAACGCCGCAATGATCTGGCCAAACGAAAACAGGACCGCGAATACGCCAACCTGGATCTGCACAACAACGCCTGACACGGGGCGGTTGTGTCTGGCCCTGATGTGCTGGATCTGCGTATGCCTGTTTCCGGTCAATCTGGTGGGGGCCTGGGCTGTGGAGGGCCAGATGATCATGGATGACGATGAAAAGAAGCTGTCCCCCTGGTATACCCCCATCATGGAACGGCTGGAGGCGGATTTCCCCCAGTATTTCATGGCCGATCCGGTGGCCATCGTGCGGGTGGATACCCAGCGGCTTTATGTGGTCCGGGATGGGCGGATTCAGCGGGAATTTCCCGTTTCCACCTCCCGGCATGGCATTGGTAATCAGGCGGGCAGTTATCGAACCCCCCTGGGAGTACACCGGATTGGCCAGAAAATCGGTGATGAAGCGCCGGTGGGCACCGTATTCCGGGGACGGATAGACACGGGCCGCATTGCCGAGATCGTCACCGAACCCCGGCGCACCCCGGAGGACAACATCACCACCCGCATCCTCTGGCTGGAGGGGCTGGAATACGGCATCAATCGGGGGGAGGGTATCGATTCCTTTTCCCGTTTCATTTACATCCACGGCACCGACGAGGAGGGGCTGATTGGCCGTCCCGCTTCCGAGGGCTGTGTACGCATGACCAATCTGGATGTGATAGAACTTTACGACTTGATGCCCTACGGCTCGCTGGTGGTGATCCAGTAGTCCGTGGGTGGAAAGCGCACACCCTTTTTCGGCGGTTGCAATACCGCAGCCGCAATTCCTCCCGCGATTGAAATCGCGGGTTTCCTTGCGGAGGTTCTATGAATCATTACGTTCCGGCGGGACGCCTGCAGGTGGCTCGGGAGCTGCACGACTTTATCAACAACGAGGCACTGCCCGGCACGGGCGTGGCCGCCGATGCCTTCTGGAGCGGCCTGGATGCCATGATTCACAATCTGGCGCCCCGAAACCGGGAGCTGCTGGCCAAACGCCATGACCTTCAGACCCGTATCGATGCCTGGCATCGCCGGCATCCTGGCGCCGTGGACATGGAAGCCTACAAGGCATTTTTGACCGAAATCGGTTATCTGCAGCCGGAAGGTGACGATTTTCAGATCACCACCGAACAGGTAGACCCGGAAATTGCCCATCAGGCCGGACCCCAGTTGGTGGTGCCGGTGATGAATGCCCGTTATGCCCTCAATGCCGCCAATGCCCGTTGGGGCAGCCTGTATGATGCCCTCTATGGCACCGACGCCCTGAGCGAAGAGGACGGCTGCCAGCGGGGCAGTGGCTACAATCCCCGCCGTGGCGAAAAGGTCATCGCCTTTGCCCGTGAATTTCTCGATCAGGCCGCACCCCTGGTCCGGGGCAGTCATGTGGGTTCCCAGGGGTACGCGGTGGTGCAGGGTGCCCTGCAGATTACCCTGGCCGACGGCAGCCTGAGTGAACTCAAGGCCCCGGAACAGTTCAAGGGCTACCAGGGGGATGCCGCCGCCCCCAAGGCCATCCTGCTGGCCCACAATGGTCTGCATTTCGAGATTCAGTTTGACCCCTCCAGCACCGTCGGCAAAACCGACAGCGCCGGCATCAAGGATCTGCTCATGGAGTCGGCCCTCACCACCATCATGGACTGTGAGGATTCCGTGGCTGCGGTGGATGCCGAGGACAAGGTGGTGGTCTACCGCAACTGGCTGGGCCTGATGAAGGGTGATCTGACCGCCAGCTTCCACAAGGCCGGTCGGGAAGTGATCCGTCGCATGAATCCGGATCGGGAATATGTCCGTCCCCAGGGCGGCACCCTGACCCTGCCGGGCCGGTCCTTGATGTTTGTGCGCAATGTGGGCCACCTGATGACCATTGATGCGGTACTGGATCAGGACGGCCATCCAGTGCCCGAGGGTATTTTGGATGCCATGATCACCGGTCTGATTGCCCTGCATGATCTCAAGCGTAGCGATGGTCTGCATAACTCCCGCTGTGGCTCGGTGTACATCGTCAAGCCCAAGATGCACGGCCCGGAAGAAGTGGCCTTTGCCGATCAGCTTTTTGCCCGGGTGGAAGAGGCTCTGGGCATGAAGCGCAACACCCTCAAGATGGGGGTGATGGACGAGGAGCGTCGCACCACGGTGAACCTCAAGGCCTGTATCCGTGCCGTCAAGGAGCGGATCGTCTTCATCAATACCGGCTTTCTGGACCGTACCGGTGATGAAATGCACACCGCCATGGAAGCCGGTCCCATGATGCGCAAGGGGGCCATGAAGGCGGCCCGCTGGTTATCCGCCTATGAGGACTGGAACGTGGATGTGGGTCTGGCCTGTGGTCTTCAGGGCCGCGCCCAGATCGGCAAGGGCATGTGGGCCATGCCGGACCTGATGGCGCAGATGCTGCAGCAGAAGGTGGTCCATCCCAAGGCCGGTGCCAATACGGCCTGGGTGCCCTCTCCCACTGCGGCCACCCTGCATGCCCTGCATTATCATCAAGTGAACGTGGCCCAGGTGCAGGCATCCCTGGCAGGCCAGCGCCGTGCGGTTCTGGACGATATTCTCACCATTCCGGTGGAGGCCAGTCCCACCTGGACGGCGGAGGAGATCCAGCAGGAACTGGACAACAATGCCCAGGGCATCCTGGGATATGTGGTGCGCTGGATCGATCAGGGTGTGGGCTGCTCCAAGGTGCCGGACATCAATAATGTGGGTTTGATGGAAGACCGGGCCACATTGCGTATTTCCAGTCAGCATATTGCCAACTGGCTGCATCATGGCATCTGTTCCCAGGATCAGGTGATGGAGACCATGAAACGCATGGCGGGTGTGGTGGACGAGCAGAACGGGGATGATCCCACCTATCATCCCATGGCCCCGGATTTTGAGGCTTCCGTGGCCTTCCAGGCCGCCTGTGATCTGGTGTTCCGTGGCCGGGAGCAGCCCAACGGCTATACCGAGCCGGTCCTGCACCGCCGCCGTATCGAGGCCAAGGCGAAGGGGCTGCGGTAGCCGCATATCCCCTCAACCCCTCTCCCCTTGCGGGAGGGGGTATCCCATGTCTATTCTGCCGGCTGCTTGTCCAGCCACACCTCCAGCCCCTGCACGTTCAGTTCCACGTCCATCGCCAGCAGTTCCCGAATCCTGGATTCGGGTAACTGACAGCCGTGGTCGGCCAGTCGTTTCACGAACAGGGCCATCATGCCATCCCACAGGGCCTGATGCCGGCCTTCGCCGTCTTGTCGATGGGCATGTCCCAGGGCCAGAAATGCCTCGATCATTTCATGCTGGTCGCTCTGCAAGCGGCCCAGGGCATCGCCGCCCACCCGGCCAAAATGGGTCAGATACATGTAATCCAGCCCCTGGGCCACCAGCCGGTCCACCGAGGCATGCAGGGCCTGGGGATCAAACTGCACCGGCGTGGTGGTGGGGTACACAAATGGCCCCTGGGGGGTATCCAGTTCCCGGTAGGCGATGCCAAAAGTATCACCGGTGTAGATGCCCTGGCCTTTTTCATCAACGACGCAGCAGTGATGCAAGGCATGTCCAGGGGTGTCCAGAAACACCAGTTCCCGACCGCCAAGAGAAAGACTGTCACCGTCTCTGGCCTGAATCACCCGGTCTTCGGGGATGGGCAGGAGGGTGCCGAAATTCCGGGCCATGATCGCCTCACCGTACACCGCCGTGGCGCCGGCAATGAGTCTGGAGGGGTCGATCATGTGTCGGGTGCCCCTGGGATGGGTCACCAGTCTGGCATTGGGAAGCTGGGCCATCAGGGTTCCGGCGCCACCGGCATGGTCCAGATGCACATGGGTGGGGATGACGTAGTCCACCTGTTCCCTGGACAGCCCCTTGTGTTCCAGCACCTTGAGCAGCACCGGTACCGAGTGGGAGGTGCCTGTCTCCACGAAGGCGGCGCGACCGTTCTCCACGATCAGATAGCTGGCGGCCAGGCCGGGACGCACCACCTGGGCATCAATCAGGGTGATGCCGTGGTCCAGATCCTGGAAATGGGGTTGATTCATCAAGAGGTTCCTCAAGTGATTGAGACGGTGTTGCCAGAGTACAAAAAACAGGGCTCATGACAAAAAAGCCCCTCTTTCCATCCGGGAAAGAGGGGCTTTGCCAGACATCAGGCCGTCAGATTCAGGCCCGCTGGTCCATGGGTACCCAGGACTGATTTTCCGGACCCACATAGTTGGCGCTGGGACGGATGATCTTGCCATCCTGACGCTGTTCGATCACATGCGCCGTCCAGCCAGTGGTGCGGGCAATGACGAAGAGCGGCGTGAACAGGGCGGTGGGAATGCCCATCATGTGGTAGGACACGGCAGAGAACCAGTCCAGGTTGGGGAACATCTTCTTGAGATCCCACATCACCGTTTCCAGGCGATCGGCCACGTCATACATGCGCATGGAACCTTCCTGCTCGGAGAGGCGGCGGGCCACCTCCTTGATCACCTTGTTGCGCGGATCACTGATGGTGTAGACCGGATGGCCAAAGCCGATGACGATTTCCTTGCGGGCGACCCGCTCGCGGATGTCCGCTTCGGCTTCGTCGGCGTTGTGGTAACGCTGCTGGATGTCGCAGGCCACCTCGTTGGCGCCGCCATGCTTGGGGCCTCGCAGGGCGCCAATGGCACCGGTGATGGCAGAGTAGATGTCGGCGTTGGTGCCGGCCACCACCCGGGCGGTGAAGGTGGAAGCGTTGAACTCGTGCTCTGCATACAGGTTCAAGGAGGTGTGCATGGCCCGTACCCATTCTTCTGATGGGGTACAGCCGTGCATCAGGTGCAGGAAGTGACCACCTACGCTGTCATCGTCGGTTTCCACATCGATGCAGCGGCCATTATGGGCAAAGTGATACCAGTAGAGCAGGGCCGAACCCAGACAGGCCACCAGACGATCCCCGATCAGACGGGCGCCGGCCACGTTCATGTCTTCTTTTTCCGGCTCCAGGGTGCCCAGCATGGATACGGCGGTGCGCATCACATCCATCGGGTGAGCGGAGGGGGGAATCTGCTCCAGGGCGGTCTGCAGGGCAGCGGGCAGGCCGCGCATGGACTTCAGACGGGCCTTGTAGCGGGCCAGTTCGGCCGCATTGGGCAGGGTGCCGTGGATCAGCAGGTGAGCAATTTCCTCAAATTCTGCCTGGTCGGCAAAGTCGAGGATGTCATAGCCCCGGTAGTGCAGGTCATTACCGGTACGGCCCACGGTGCAGATGGCGGTATTGCCGGCAGCTGTGCCCGACAGGGCTACCGATTTCTTCGGTTTGGGCTTGGCGATTTCGGTTTCGGTCATTGTTATCAGTCTCCGTCTTAGCCGCCTTTGCGGTATAGCTGGTCCAGTTTTTCTTCGTAGGCGTGGTAGCCCAGATGCTCGTAGAGTTCCATGCGGGTCTGCATGGTGTCGATGACCCCCTGTTGGGTACCGTCGCGGCGGATGGCCTCAAACACGTTCAGGGCCGCCTTGTTCATGGCGCGGAACGCGGACAGGGGGTAGAGCACCAGACTCACACCCACGCCCTTGAGCTGTTCCGTGGTGAACAGGGGGGTACTGCCGAACTCGGTGATATTGGCCAGCACCGGGACGCCGACAGCATCCACGAACTGCTGGTACTGCTCCAGGGTATTGATGGCTTCGGGGAAGATCATATCAGCACCGGCCTCGACACAGGCTACCGCCCGTTCGATGGCGGAATCCATGCCTTCCACGGCCAGGGCGTCGGTGCGGGCCATGATGACAAAGTCCCGGTCACGGGCATCGGCGGCGGCCTTGATGCGGTCCACCATTTCGTCCTTGGTGACGATGGCCTTGCCGGGGCGATGACCGCAGCGCTTGGCCTGCACCTGATCCTCGATATGGCAGCCGGCGGCCCCGGCGCGGATCAGTTCCCGGACTGTGCGGCTGATGTTGAAGGCGCTGGGTCCAAAGCCGGTATCGGCGTCCACCAGCAGGGGGACATCGGTGACATAGGTGATACGACGCACGTCTTCGAGTACATCGTGCAGGGTGCTGATGCCCAGGTCCGGCAGGGCTAGGGAACCGGCAGCCACACCGCCACCGGACAGGTACAGTGCCCGGTAGCCCACCTGTTCGGCCATCATCGCGTGATAGGCATTGATGGTGCCCACCACCTGCAGCGGGTGCTCTTCTTCAACGGCGCGGCGCAGACGCGCGCCTGGCGTGGATGGCTCGGTCATTGGATCTCCTTGGATGTGAGTCGCGGAAGGAACAGGTCAGGGCGGCGGGGCGGCGCCGATATTGGCGGCCCGGATCGCTGGGGTGGCCCTGGCACCCTTGGGAGCCTTGTCATCAAACAGCAGTTCCACATTGATTCGTGAACTGCGGATATGGCGGCGCATGATGAGTTCTGCCATTTCCGGGTCCCGGTCGGCGATGGCCTCGACGATGTGACCATGTTCCCGGAAGGCGATCAGGGCCCGGGAGCTGGCCATGCCGAACTGGAAGCGGTACATGCGCATCAGATGATACAGATCGTCACACAGCAGCCTGATCAGGCGAACATTGCCGCTGGCCTTGATGATGCGGTAATGAAAATCCAGATCCCCTTCAGTCTGGAAATAGGCGATGCCTTCTTGCAGTTCCGCCCGTTCCTGGTGTTGCCTGAGCAGTCGGCGCAGTTCGTCCACATCCCGACCTGACATGCGTTGGGCGGCCAGCCGGGCGGCCATGCCTTCCAGGGCTTCCCGCAGCAGATACAGTTCCAGCAGATCTTCCTGGCTGAGGGACACCACCCGGGCACCCACGTTGGGGCGACGTTCCACCAGGTGACAGGCTTCCAGGCGACCGATGGCATCTCTGAGGGGACCCCGGCTGATGCCGTATTCACCGGCCAGTTCCGGTTCACTGATCTTGGTGCCCGAAGGAATCTCTCCCTCGACGATGGCCTTGCGCAGGCGCGCAAAGACCCGATCTGCCAAGGTGACACCCTCCCGCCCGAGTTGATCATTGAAATCTGGCATAGCGTCGTCCGATTGTTGACAATATTAGCTTATCAGTCCTTTCCCTAGAGATAAAGTGGTATTTCTGATGACAATCCTTCGTTGACCACCGGGGGGGGTGACCGCCCCCTGTTGAGCGGACAGGGGGCGGATGTGGATCAGGCCTGTTGTCGGCCCTGGGCGTAGCCCAGGGGAGTCAGACTGTCCCGGATTTCGTCCAGAATGGATGGATCATCAATGGTGGCCGGGGTCTGGTAGGTTTCATTGTCGGCAATCTTGCGCATGATGGCCCGCAGGATTTTGCCCGAACGGGTCTTGGGCAGGCGATTGACCACGGCCACCAGCTTGAAAGCAGCCACCGGGCCGATTTTTTCCCGCACTAAAGTCACCAGTTCCTTGCTCAGGGTGTCGGCATCCATGTTCACCCCCGACTTCATCACCACCAGTCCCATGGGCAGGGAGCCCTTGAGCTCGTCGGCCACGGCGATGACTGCGCATTCTGCCACCGCCGGATGGGAGGCCAGCACCTCTTCCATGGCGCCGGTGGAGAGGCGATGTCCGGCCACGTTGATGGTGTCGTCGATACGGCCCATCACATACAGGAAGCCGTCCTCATCCATGTAGCCGGAGTCACCGGTGAGGTAGTAGCCGGGTTCGGCACTCAGATAGGACTCCTTGAAGCGCTCATCGTTGTTCCATAGGGTGGGCAGGCAGGCCGGGGGCAGGGGCAGCTTGACCATGATCCGGCCCATGTCTCCGGCGGGCACCGGTTTGCCGTTGTCATCCAGGATCTGCACGTTGTAGCCTGGAGTGGGCTTGCCGGCGGTGCCGGGTTTGATGGGCAGCTGTTCGATGCCGAGGAAATTGCCGGCGATGGCCCAGCCGGTTTCCGTCTGCCACCAGTGGTCGATGGCCGGACGCTGCAGGATCTTCTGCGCCCATTCCAGGGTATCCGGATCACAGCGTTCACCGGCCAGGAACAGGGCGCGGAAGTGGTCCAGGTTGTATCGCTTGAGATGTTCGGCCCCTGGGTCTTCCTTCTTGATGGCACGGAAGGCGGTGGGGGCGGTGAACATCACCGACACCTTGTATTCCTCGATCACCCGCCAGAAGGCGCCGGGGTCCGGGGTGCCCACGGGCTTGCCTTCATAGACCACCGTGGTGCAGCCATAAAGCAGGGGGCCGTAGACGATGTAGGAATGTCCCACCACCCAGCCCACGTCGGAGGCCGCCCAGAACACCTCGCCGGGCGCCATGCCGTAGATGTGTTTCATGCTCCAGTTCAGGGCCACCGCATGACCGCCGTTGTGACGGACCACCCCCTTGGGCTTGCCGGTGGTGCCGGAGGTGTACAGGATGTAGATGGGATCGGTGGCGGACACGGGGACGCAGTCATGGGGGGCTGCGGCGGCCATGGCCGCGGTCCAGTCCACGTCCCGACCCTGGATCAGGTCGCAGGGGGATTGGGGGCGTTGCAGGATCAGAGTGCGCTCGGGCTTATGGCTGGCCATCTCGATGGCCTGATCCAGCAGGGGCTTGTACTTCACCACCCGGGAAGGCTCGATGCCACAGGAGGCGGCTACCACCACCTTGGGGGTGGCGTCATCAATGCGGGTGGCCAGTTCACGGGCGGAGAAGCCGCCAAACACCACCGAATGAATCGCCCCCAGGCGGGCACAGCCCAGCATGGCCACCAGGGCTTCGGGCACCATGGGCATGTAGATGATCACCCGGTCACCTTTGGTGACGCCCATGTCCGCTAGGGCGCCGGCGAAACGGGCCACCTGATCCTGCAGCTCAGCAAAGCTGATGCGACGCTTGGTGTCCGTGACCGGGCTGTCGTAGATGATGGCCGTCTGTTCACCGCGACCATTTTCCACATGCCGGTCCACGGCGTTGTAACAGGTGTTGAGCTCCCCCCCCGCGAACCAGCGGTAGAAGGGGGCGGCACTATCATCCAGCACCTTGTCAAAGGGGCGGGACCAGGTGAGTGCCTGGGCGGCCTCGCCCCAGAAGCCCTCGGGATCGTTCACTGCGCGTGCATAAACTTCTGCATAACCCATGACTCGCTCCTGCTTGTGTTTTGCCCCCAACGGGGGTGTGCCTGCCGTCAGCATTTCAGGGCATGACCTTAGAGAATTTTTGAAAATTGTCAACAATCTTCAGCCGGATTCTGGACCGGAGTCACTGGTTTGATCGGCGTCTGGCCCACAGTGCGGCGCCCCGGACGGGGGTGGGCTGGGCCGATCCTCCCCGGTTGCCCCTGTGCTACCATCGGCCCAAGATCCTTTTTTCCATACGCCCAGAC
The DNA here is from genome assembly GCF_900110965.1 of Ectothiorhodospira magna. Taxonomy (GTDB): domain Bacteria; phylum Pseudomonadota; class Gammaproteobacteria; order Ectothiorhodospirales; family Ectothiorhodospiraceae; genus Ectothiorhodospira; species Ectothiorhodospira magna. Next base: position 66,604 of record NZ_FOFO01000015.1, on the reverse strand, counting down.
CAAAATCCATGCTTGATCCCAAGACCCTTCGTACCGACCTGGACACCATTGCCGCCCGCCTGGCCACCCGGGGCTTCACTCTGGACAGGGCCGCCTTCAATCACATGGAGTCCGAGCGCAAGGCGCTGCAGGTACGGACCCAGGAGTTGCAGAACGCCCGTAATACCCGCTCCAAAGCCATCGGCCAGGCCAAGGCCAGGGGTGAGGCAATCGAACCCTTGAAGGCAGAAGTGGGACAGCTGGGGGATGCCCTCAAGACCTGTGAGACCCGTCTGGCTGAATTGCAGCAGTCCCTGTCCGACTTCATGATGGAGATTCCCAACCTGCCCCATGAGTCCGTACCCGTGGGGCAGGATGAAAACCACAATCAGGAAGTGCGTCGCTGGGGTGAGCCGCGTCAGTTGGACTTTACCCCCCTGGATCATGTGGATCTGGGCGCCCCCAACGGCTGGATGGATTTTGAGGCTGCCGCCCGACTCAGCGGCAGTCGTTTTGCGGTACTTCGCGGCCCCATGGCCCGCCTGCACCGGGCCCTGATTCAGTTCATGCTGGACGTACATACCCAGGAGCATGGTTATCAGGAGGTTTATGTCCCCTATCTGGTGAATGCCGACAGTCTGCGGGGGACCGGTCAGTTGCCCAAGTTTGAGGCCGATCTGTTCCGCATGGGCGGTGATCCCGGCTACTACCTGATCCCCACGGCGGAAGTGCCGGTGACCAATCTGGTTCGGGACAGCATTCTGGACGCCGACGCCATGCCGGCCCAGTTTGTCTGTCACACCCCCTGTTTTCGTTCCGAGGCCGGTTCCTACGGCAAGGACACCCGGGGCCTGGTCCGCCAGCATCAGTTTGAAAAGGTGGAACTGGTGCAGCTGGTGCGCCCCGGCGAGTCCTGGGATGCCCTGGAGGCGCTGACCGGTCATGCAGAATCCATTTTGCAGCGGCTGGAACTGCCTTACCGGGTCATGGCCCTGTGTACCGGGGACATGGGCTTTTCGGCGGCCAAGACCTATGACATCGAAGTGTGGCTGCCGGCCCAGAACTGCTATCGGGAGATTTCCTCCTGTTCCAACTTCGAGGATTTCCAGGCCCGGCGCATGATGGCCCGTTGCCGCAACCCGGAAACGGGCAAGCCGGAACTGCTGCACACCCTCAATGGTTCAGGGCTGGCGGTGGGCCGTACTCTGGTGGCCCTGATGGAGAATGGTCAGGATGCCCAGGGCCGCATTCATATCCCGTCGGCCCTGCAGCCCTACATGGGGGGCATGACGGTGCTTGATCCCAAGGCTTGAGTCCTGTTGCCGACCTCTCCCTTGTCGGGAGAGGAAGGATTTTTTAGTCGTTCAGTCCGGGTCCCGGTCCACTGGCGGATCAATCTTTGGTGGTCCGGCTTTTTTCTGGGCCACCAGTTGGGCCACCAGATGACTGACCCCTGCGATGAAGGCCACCGGAAACAGCAGGGCCAGCACCGGCCAGCCTCCGATGATGAACACCAGTCCCAGGGGAGAAATTTGCATGAGCCACAGGGCAAAGCCCAGCAGGAACCAGCGTCCTGCCAGGGTAGCGCAGTGGTCACGGCACCAGATGGCCCGGGCCATCCGCTCTTCCGGGGTGGTTTTCGGCATCCGGCGCAGATGCCAGGGCGCCCAGAAGTAGGCGATCACGGCATGGTGGACAGGTTGATCAGTATTGGGATTCGGCGGCATGGGTATATTCCAGTTCAGGAGAAAAGGGGGGGTTGATCCCCCCAGAGGGGGTGTTTGCTACCATTGGACCACTTCGCGCGGCGCGGGAATCTCCCTTGTGGAGATTCCCGTAGCGCCGCTACACTGGCCATGTTCCAACGCCTGTCAGATACAAGAGCGAGGACAACCTCGCCGCAGGCATCCTGATTCCTTCAGGGCGAGGAGGACGTCAATAGGCGACGACCCAGACCCTAACCCAATTTTTTGGAGATTGCGCGACGATGAGCGCCACCCAACATTGCCGTCTGCTGATTCTTGGCTCTGGCCCTGCTGGATACACGGCTGCGGTCTATGCGGCCCGCGCCAACCTGAACCCGGTATTGATCACCGGCCTGCAGCAGGGGGGGCAGCTCACCACCACCACGGAAGTGGACAACTGGCCCGGCGAAGATCAGGGGGTGCAGGGTCCGGCACTGATGGAACGGATGCAACGTCATGCAGAACGCTTCAATACCAGGATCATCTTCGATCACATTCACACCGCAGACCTTAAACAGCGCCCCTTCACGTTGATCGGGGACGGGGGCACCTATACCTGCGATGCCCTCATCATTGCCACCGGCGCCTCGGCCATGTACCTGGGGCTGCCTTCCGAGGAAGCCTTCAAGGGCCGGGGTGTCTCTGCCTGTGCCACCTGTGACGGTTTTTTCTACCGGGGACAACGGGTGGCTGTGATCGGCGGGGGGAATACTGCGGTGGAGGAAGCCCTGTACCTGTCCAATATCGCCGAACATGTCACCCTGGTTCACCGCCGGGATACCCTGCGGGCGGAAAAAATCATGCAGGACACCCTGTTTGAAAAGGTGCGTCAGGGCAAAATCACCATCGAATGGCATCATGTACTCGATGAAGTCCTGGGGGATGATACGGGCGTGACCGGCATGCGCATCAAGGATGTCCGCTCCGGAGAATGTCGGGATATGGCGCTGCAGGGTGTGTTCATCGCCATCGGTCATCGCCCCAATACAGCGCTTTTTCAGGGACAACTGGCCATGAATCACGGCTACATTCAGGTGAAGGGAGGGGCTGAGGGCAACGCCACCGCCACCAGTGTGCCGGGGGTTTTTGCTGCCGGGGATGTGATGGACTCCATTTATCGACAGGCTGTGACTTCTGCGGGTGCCGGCTGCATGGCGGCGCTGGATGCCGAGCGTTTCCTGGACACCTGATGCCATGCTTTCCGTCACCTGGTTGAACCCTGGAAAGGGTGATGAACCCTTTCCAGCCGTGGAACATGCCCTGCGTGAACCCAACGGTCTGCTGGCTGCCGGTGGCGATCTGAGTCTGGTCCGGTTACTCAATGCCTATCGGCACGGCATCTTTCCCTGGTATGTGGCCGGTCAACCCATTCTCTGGTGGTCGCCAGACCCGCGGACTGTCTTGTATCCCGCCCAGGTGAAGGTCAGTCGCAGTCTGGCGAGAATTTTGCGGCAACAGCGGTTTGAGGTGACCTTTGACCAGGCTTTTGCCCAAGTGGTGGAGGGCTGTGCCGAACCCCGGCGCGGGGTCCACGGCACCTGGATCACCTACGGGATGCAGCAGGCCTTCATTCAGCTGCATTACACCGGCCATGCCCATTCGGTGGAAGTCTGGGACCATGGCACTTTGGTCGGCGGGCTGTACGGGGTGAGCATGGGACGGGTGTTTTTTGGCGAATCCATGTTCAGCCGGGTGTCGGATGCCTCCAAGGTGGCATTGGTGATCCTGTGTCAGCATCTGAACCATTGGGGCTACCCTTTGCTGGATTGCCAGACCCCCTCGGATCACCTCACCCGCATGGGGGCAGAATCCATGTCCCGACACCGGTTCATCAACCGCCTGCAGCAGCTATGCTCCGTACCCAGTCGGCCTGGCCCCTGGGCACTGGAACTGGTGTGGAACGGGGCGCCCCGTCAAAGCTGACGTTCTGACTCCGACAGGGTGATATTCACCTCCAGAATCTCGCAATCCCCCTGATTTTCCAACGTCATCTGTACCGATTCGTCGTTGACCCGCACATACTTGCGGATCACCTCCAGCAACTCCCGATGCAGGGCAGGCAGATAATCAGGGCCGGCACGATGTCCCCGTTCCCTGGCCACAATCACCTGCAGACGTTCCTTAGCCATTCTGGCACTGGTTTGGGGCGGCGGTGGTGATCGAAAGTAATCAAAGATGCCTTTCATGGTGCGCGTTACCCCTTGAACAGTCGGCCCAAAATTCCCTTTTTCTGTGCCGTCAGAAACCGATGGGGACGCTCCTCACCCAAAAACCGGGCCACCGCATCGGAATAAGCCTGGCCGGCATCGGATTCCTTGTCCAGAATCACCGGCATCCCCGCATTGGAGGCGTTGAGTACCGATTGAGACTCAGGCACCACACCCAGCATCTCGATGGAAAGGATTTCCACCACATCCTCCACGCTGAGCATTTCTCCCTTGTCCACCCGCTCTGGAGCATAGCGGGTCAGCAACAGACGAGATGGCAAGGGGCCTTCTCCCTGCTCTGCCTTGCGGGTTTTGCTGGCCAAAATACCCAACATGCGGTCAGAGTCGCGGACACTGGAGACCTCCGGGTTGGTGACCACCACCGCCTCGTCGGCAAAGTAGGCCGCCATCAGGGCGCCCCGCTCGATCCCCGCCGGACTGTCACACAGGATGTAGTCAAATTCCTGGCTCAATTCATCCAGCACCTGGCCGACCCCTTCCTCGGTCAGGGCATCTTTATCCCTGGTCTGGGACGCGGGCAGGATGAACAGGTTCTCGGTACGTTTGTCCTTGATCAAAGCCTGGCGGAGACTGGCATCCCCGTTGATGACATTGACAAAATCGTAGACCACCCTTCGCTCGCATCCCATGATGAGGTCCAGATTGCGCAGCCCCACATCAAAGTCGATCACAGCCGTTTTATGGCCTTCCAGGGCCAGACCTGTGGCCATGGCTGCTGACGTGGTGGTCTTGCCAACACCGCCCTTGCCCGAGGTAATTACAACAATGCGTGCCATATAGCCTGCATCTCCTTGAAGAATTCTGCGCTTAAATTTCAGAAATATTGATGGTTTCACCGGCCAGAGTCACCAGCCGGTTCTCACCGCGCTCGGCGTCAAGGATATCCTCTGCAATGCGGTAATGTCCGGCAATGGATATCAGTTCTGCATCCAGACGGCGACAAAAGATCCGCGCCCCCACCAAGCCGCGTACACCCGCCAGAGCCTTGCCCCGCAGGGTGCCATAGACATGAATATGTCCGTCCGCCAGCAGTTCTGCGCCGGCTGATACCGTACCCAGCACGATCAGGTCACCGCCTCGGGCATAGACCTGTTGACCGGATCGTACCGGTTGATTCACCACCAGCGAGGGGGTGTGGAGGAATTGTAGTGTAGTGGCCTGTTCCTGTGGTGGCGCAGGCGTCTCTACGGTCCCGGATTCCCGTGGAGTGGCATGGCGCAAAGGCACTTCTGCCCCTGTCTTGCCTCCCAGCACAATGACGGGCAATCCGGTACCCTCGGCAATGGTCTGGGCCACTGTTCCGCTGTGCAGTCCGATCAATTTGAAACCATGTTGACGGATCTCCTGTACCACCTGGATCAAGGTTTCCGGCAAAGTGCCGGCCAGGGGTTCCACATCCACCAGTAACGGCATATCCCGCATCAGGTCTGGCGCCTCTCGCAGACGGGCGTCCATGGCATCATGCAAGCGCTGGGGATCTGCATCATGCAGACGAAGAATGGACACCAGGATCATGCGCCCTTTGAATTCAATGGGCTGAATGGGACTGGAATGAGCATTCATAAACAATTATTTCCACGAAAAACGGCCAAAACACGAGTGTTGCCGAGGGTGAGGGACTGTGCTGCCGGGTTTGAGGCCGCATTGTAACGGTTTGTGGGGTTTAACGTGCAGGCAACATGCTAATATACTTATAATCTATTTGAAAAAAACACCGACTCAGTCGAATCACCAGCCTACCCACTGGCCATCAGGTGCGGCGGGATTGGCCACCTGCAGGAATGGAGACATAGAACGATGAGCAGCCAAGACGACAAGCGGGTAAAAGACGCGGTTGACCGGGCCTTGAAGGGGGCGGGTCTGTCGCGGCGAGACTTTCTCAAATTATCCAGTGGTGGCGCCCTGCTGGCGGGTGCAGCCGCCGGGACCGGCAGCCTGCTGCACAGTCCACCGGCACGGGCAGTATCCACCAACGCCCGCATTGTCATTGTCGGTGCCGGGGCCGCGGGCCTGTCTTGCGCCACCCGCCTGGCCCGGGAACTGGATGGGGCAGATGTTATCCTGATCGACCGGCGACAGGACCATTACTACCAGCCTGGGCTAACCCTGGTGGGTACCGGCGTCTGGCAGACAGAGAAGCTTCTGGACCGGAACCGGCGCTATGTACCCTCCAGTGTCAACTGGGTTCACGACATGGTGATTGAATATGACCCGGACAATAACCGGGTGGTCACTGAAACCGGCCAGGTGATTGAGTACGATTTCCTGATGGTGGCCACCGGGGTACAGGTGAACTACAGCGTCATCGAGGGCATGTCGGAAAACCTGATCGGCCATCGGGGGGTGGGCTGTGTTTACGACAGGCCGGAGCTGGCGGAACGCACCTGGCAGGCCGTGGATCACTTTGTCAATGAAGGGGGCATCGGCCTGTTTACCCGGCCACCGGGGGACATGAAATGTGCTGGCGCTCCCCTCAAGGTCACCATGCTCACGGAAAGCCGAATGAAGGAACGGGGCACCCGTGACCGGGCCGAGATGCACTACCTGCCCCCTGGCACCAGCCTGTTCTCCCAGCCCCATACCGAAGACTTCCTGCGTCGAAACCTGCCTCAGCGAGACATCCATATTCACTGGGATCACCCCCTCAAGGCCATCGACCCGGACCGCAAGACCGCCACTTTCAAGACGCCCCTGGGAGATGAAACCCTGGATTATGACTTTATCCATGTGGTGCCGCCCATGAGTGCCCCTGATGCCTTGCGCTACAGCCCATTGGCGGCTCAGGAAGCCCCCTTTCGCGGCTGGCTGGAAGTGGACCGTTTCACCCTGCAGCACACCCGCTATCCCAATGTTTTTGGTGCCGGTGACGTGAATGGCGTGCCAGTTGGCAAGACAGCCGCCAGTGTCAAGGCCCAGGTGCCGGTGGCGGTGGAAAACATGATCCAGATCATTCAGGGCGCCACCCCTACAGCGGCTTACGATGGCTATACCTCCTGCCCGCTGATTACCGAACTGGGCCAGGCCATTTTGGTGGAATTTGATTATGACCTGAACATGAAGCCCTCTTTCCCCTTCATCAGCCCCTATCAGGAGCATTGGGTGCCCTGGGTCATGAAGGATCGGCTGCTACTGGCGGCCTACAAGGCCATGCTTCGGGGACGCATCTGACCGGGTATGCCGGATGTTTTATGTCCCTGAATACATTGTGAAAGTTGAGAGGAGTTGGTAATGGCATTTTCAATCATGGGATTATTGGCAGTGGTCCTGGAGTTCTTTCGGGGCTGGCTGTGGTTTATCGGGCTGTTTCTGCTGCTGGACTTTGCACTGACCTTCTATTTCCTCAAGCGCTCCACAGGCTGTAGAACCTGCTGGGTTCTGCCGGCCTATGTCACCATAGGCTTTGGTGTTTTCATTTTCATATTGTCCATGATCACCCTGCCGACCATCACCAAATCCAGTTGGGCAGCCCTGTCGGGTATCGACTATCTGGCCCTGATCGGTGCCAGTATCGGCTTTGGTGCCCTGTTTGCAATCCTGGCCTTTCCCTTCATCTTGAATCTGCTGGGAATTCGTTCCAGGCCTCGGCCCGATAACACCGGCCAGGCAACCCGGACTGAAACACCCACTCCACCCAAGGCCCCTCCCCAGCCTGCGATGACGGAAAAAGTCGCAGACTGAGCCGCTGGATATCTCGCCTCGGTCGGGTTAGGCTTCAGCATCCCGACCGAGACCGAGATGCTGGCCGCTGACGATGAAGATCTCACATCACCACATTCCCCTGGCCACCCAGGCCCCCATCCAGATCATCGATGTCACCCAGCAGGTCAAGGACCTGTTCGCCGCCAGCGGCATCCGTAATGGGCTTTGCACCGTCATCTCCCGTCATACCACCGCCTGCGTGAATCTCAACGAGCAGGAACCCATGCTGCAACAGGATATGCTCACGCACCTCAAGCGCCTGGTGCCCCGGGACGGTGACTATCTTCACAACGAAAACCCCGTGGATGGCCGGGACAATGCCCATGCACACCTGATGGGATTGTTCATGAACGCCTCCGAGACCATCCCCATCGTGGACGGTGGGCTGGTTCTGGGGACCTGGCAATCCATCTTCTTCATTGAGCTGGATGGCCCTCGTCCCGAGCGCCATCTGACCGTACATTTCATGGGAACCGAATAAAACCGATGCAGCCCGCCGACATTGAAGGTTTCTTTGCCGATCCCGCCACCCTGGATCTGGACCGTTACCTGATCCTGGACTACACACTGGAATGTGTGGGCGACCCGCGCCTAGCGATGGCCCATCTGTGTAGCGAACAGTCTACCGCCCAGTGGAAGCGGGTGGATGTGGATGAGGATCTGCGTCCCCGGTTCGCTGCCAAGGTCATCGGGATGGAGGTACTGGAAGAACGGGAAGCCCTGAGTTACCCGGTCACCCAGGCTGCCGAGGGACGGATTTTCGCCTGTCGGGTACGCATTGCCCATCCCCACGAAAACTTCGGTCCCCGTATTCCCAATCTGCTGTCGGCAGTCTGCGGTGAAGGCCCGTTCTTCACCCCCGGCATCCCACTGATCAAGTTGATGGATATTCAGTTCCCCCAGGTGTTTCTCAGTGCTTTTCAGGGGCCAAGGTTCGGGGTACAGGGACTGCGTGACCTGCTCAATGCCCATGACCGTCCTATTTTTTTGGGGGTCATCAAACCCAATATCGGTCTGCCCCCCGAAGCGTTCTCAGCCATTGCCAGTGAAGCCTGGATGGGGGGGCTGGACATTGCCAAGGATGACGAGATGCTGGCAGACCCGGATTGGTCCCCCCTGGAGGCGCGCTGTCGCCATCTGGGTGAGGCCCGGCGCCAGGCGGAACAGGCCACCGGCACCCCCAAGATGTACATGGCCAATATCACCGATGAGGTAGACCGTCTGACCGAGCTTCACGACATTGCCGTGGAGCGGGGGGCCAATGCCCTGCTGGTGAACGCCATGCCGGTGGGACTGTCCGCAGTGCGGATGCTGCGCAAACACACCCAGGTCCCCCTGTTTGGGCATTTTCCCTTTATTGCCGCTTTCAGCCGCCTGCCCCACTACGGTATCCATTCCCGGGTCATCACCCGGCTGCAGCGGCTGGCTGGCTATGACTCGGTGATCATGCCCGGTTTCGGCCCCCGGATGATGACCAGTGACGAGGAAGTCATGGCCAATGTCCGCGCCTGTCTGGAAGATATGGGCCCCATCAAGCCCTGTCTACCGGTCCCAGGCGGCAGCGACTCCGCCGCTACCCTGCAGCGGGTGTATGAAAAAGTGGGCAGTGTGGATTTTGGTTTCGTGCCAGGACGGGGGGTATTCGGCCATGCCATGGGGCCTCGCGGTGGTGCCGCCAGTATCCGGCAGGCCTGGGATGCTCTGGCCCGGGGGGTGCCGGTGGCAGAACAGGCTCGGCAATACCCGGAGTTGGCCCGTGCCCTTGAGCAGTTTCAGTGAATCCGGTCCCAGAACTGCTGCGCCAGCAGTTCCAGATGTTGTGACAGCTTTGCCAGCTCACCGGCGGCCTGTTCGATCTTGAGGATGGCATCTGCATTATCCTCGGAACTATGGCGGATCTGGGTGACACTGCGGTTGATGTCTTCGCTCACCGTGCTCTGCTGGTTGACGGCGGTGGCAATCTGGATGCTCATCTCGGTGATGGCGCCCACACTGCGGGTGATGGATTCCAGGGATTCAGCAGCCTCCTCGGCCTGGGTCACGCACCGCTCCGCCTGTTCCCGGCTTTGTCCCATCACCTGCACCGACGACTGGGCACCTGCCTGCAGTTTTTCGATCATGGCCTGGATTTCACGGGTGGACTTCTGGGTCCGGGAGGCCAGGTTGCGGACCTCATCGGCCACCACGGCAAATCCTCGACCCTCCTCCCCTGCCCTGGCCGCCTCGATGGCCGCGTTCAGGGCCAGCAAGTTGGTCTGCTCGGCAATCCCTTGAATCACCTCCACCACGGTGCTGATTTCGTCACTGTGGGTCTGCAGTTCGTGGATCAGTTGGGTGGCCTGATCCACTTCCCGAGCCAGGTGGCCGATGGCTTTTCCGGTGTCCACCACCACCTGGCGCCCCGCACTGGCACCGTTGTCGGCATGTTCCGCCGCAGTGGCGGTATGCCCGGCACTGAGGGCCACTTCGTGTACGCTGGCGCTCATCTGATTCACTGCGGTGGCCACCTGTTCTGTTTCGGCCTGCTGGGCCAAAATCTCCCGGCGGGACTTCTCCACACTGGCCACCATCTCCTGAATCTGTCCGGCCAGTCGCTTGGCTGCTTCGGCCACCCGGCCCACTGCCGCTCCGGTCTCGGCAGAGAGCATCCGCAATGCAAAATCAATTTCTCCGTACTCGTCCGTGCGTCCGGTGTATACAAATTGGCACAGGGGGTTATGAACCACTTTCCGGGTCCGGTTGCGCAGACGGATCAGGGGGGCCAGACTAAACCAGGTCCAGGCGCTGGCCAGGAGGATAAAACCCAGCCCAGGCAATGCCACCTGCCATCCGCTCCCCCCCAGCCAGAACCCCAGCCCCATACCCGTCAGGCCGGCCCCGATGATGAGTATCAGCAGCCGCTCCCGCACACCCGGCAGGGGCAGTTTCAGGGCCAACGGCAGATTTCCGGCCATGACTTTAGCGTAGAGGGTTTCGGCCCGGTTGATCAGTTCCCGGCTGGGGCGGGTCCGTACCGATTGATATTCCACCACCTTCCCTTCCCGTTGGATCGGGGTCACATAGGCATTGACCCAGTAATGGTCCCCGTTCTTGCAGCGGTTCTTGACCAGTCCCATCCAGCTCTTGCCGGCCTTGAGGCTATCCCACAGATTCTGGAAGGCTGCCGGCGGCATGTCTGGATGGCGCAGGATATTATGGTTCTTGTTGAGCAATTCGGCTTCGGTATAGCCGCTGATCTCGATGAAATCATCATTGACATCGGTGATGATGCCCTTGAGATCCGTGGTAGACAGAATGTTGACCTGACTGGAAAAGGTCTTTTCCTTGCCGGTGACCGGTAAATTTTTTTTCATCGCGGTTTTTCCCAGAAATGAGTCGCCAACAATCGCAGTTCCTCGGCCAGTCCTGCCACACCAACAGCCAGTGCTTCGATGTTGCGGCTGTCCCTGGCATTGCTGTCGGCAGCTTCCCGGATGCGGGTGATACTGCGGTTGATTTCCTCACTGACCAGACTTTGCTCGTTTACCGCCGTAGCAATCTGGGTACTCATGTCAGTGATCGATTTCACATCACGGCTAATGGCATCCAGAGATGTTGCCGCTTCCTGGGCTTGATGACTGCTTTTTTCTGCCTGCTCAAGACTCTCGCGCATCACATTGACCGACCGCCGGGCGCCCGCCTGGAGTTTTTCGATCATGCCCTGAATTTCCTGGGTGGAACTCTGGGTCCGGCTGGCCAGACTGCGGACCTCATCAGCCACCACCGCAAAACCCCGGCCATGTTCCCCGGCCCGGGCCGCTTCAATGGCCGCGTTGAGGGCCAGCAGATTGGTTTGTTCGGCAATCCCCCGGATCACATCCAGTACGGCACTGATTTCCCCACTGCTGTGTTCCAGCTCCTGAATGACCGCCGTTGCCCGGCTGACTTCCTCGGCCAGATGCCGAATCGACTCCCCCGTGGCAGCCACCACCTGCCGGCCATGGCCGGAGTTGCTATCGGCCAGATCCGCCGCCTCGGCAGTACTGGCGGCGTTACGGGCCACTTCCTGTACACTGGCCGCCATTTGGGTCACTGCCGTGGCCACCTGATCGGTTTCTGCCTGCTGCCGGAGAATCTGGGCGGTGGAGGACTGGACCGTCTCCACCATGAGATCCGCCTGACGAGCCAGATGGGCGGCGGCATCGGCCACCCGGCCCACCGCAGCGCCCTGTTCGGATTGCAGCATACACAGGGCAAACTCGATTTCACCCAGCACATCCCGGCGTTGGGTGTAGATATATTGTCCCAGGGGGTTGACGGCCACTTCCCGGGATCGTTGCCCCAGAGCCGACAGGGGATGAAGTTGCCACCCGATTGACAACAGGCCCAACAGGACCGCCGGCCCCAGGGTCACCAGAGCCACGGTGGGTGGCGTGCCCAGCCAGAGTGCGCCGATCAATACCATCAGACCCACCAGCACCGTGCCTGCCAGCAGACGGGATTGCAGCCCAGGTATCGGCAGTTTCATGGCCAAGGGAGGGGTATTGGCCATCAACTGACCGTAAACATCGGTGGCGCGATTCACCAGATAGCGGGCGGGGCGGGTCCGCACGGACTGGTATTCCTTGATCTCTCCGTCGTGCTTGATGGGCATGACAAAGGCACTGACCCAGTAATGATCCCCGTTTTTACAGCGATTTTTGACCATGCCCATCCAGGCTCGCCCCGCCTTGAGGCTGGACCATAAATCGGCAAAGGCTGCCGGGGGCATTTCGGGGTGGCGCACAATGTTGTGATTTTTGCCCAGCAGTTCATCTTCTGCAAAGCCGCTGATCTGGACAAAATCTTCGTTAACGTAGGTGATGGCGCCCTTGAGATTTGTGGTGGAGAGAATGTTGGCCTTTTCGCCGTAGGTGCTTTCCCTGCCGGTGATCGGGAAATTCTTCTTCATCTCAACGCTCCAGAACAGAACCTTGACAGGTCCGGCGACAGGGCCTTGAGGCCCGCTCCCCCGGGAAATTATGAGCAACCGGCTCCCGCTTGCGCGGCGCGGGGCATGTTTGCCGCAATGACGGGACAGGATCATCCCTGGCCTATGGCAGACAGGGATGTCCTTGATTGGGGGGGCTGAGGATTATCTGACGGGCACGCCGATCAGCCACTCATGGAGGAAGAAGGCGAACGCCAGGTAACCGATCAGACCAGCTACGACCGTCACTGCGGTTCCTTTGATGTTAGCGGCAACGGGGACAAAACCCTGAGCCTGATCACGTTGGCGCAGGGAACGGAAACACAGCACGGACCACACCAGGAAGCCTCCAAACAGCAGGATATCCGCCAGCATGCCGTTATAGAGCAGATGACCCGCCGCCCAGGTTTTGACCGCAATGACCATGGGATGCTTGACCGCTGCCTTGATGTGGTTGTTCGGCACAAAGGCGGCAGCCAGAATGATCAAGGACAGCAGGGATAACAGGGCGGTGACATGGTGCAGCCATGCCGGAGGAGACCACACATGAATGGGACCGGCCTGGGCATAGCCCCAGATGATCAGGATAAAACCCACCAGGGAGACCGCGCCGGCAAAGGCCATCCAGCCCTTTTCTCCCCATTGCGCAATGCGTGCGCTGCGCCAGTCATCGGCAAAAATACGCAGGGAATGTACCCCCAAAAACATCATCAAGCCCAGAACGAGTACGACAGTCACGAATTATTGCTCCCTTGTTGGCGATAGATGGACAGTACGGTGTCGATTCTAACCAAGAGACCACTCTGGTGGATGAAAACATCCGGTGCGAGGGATCATCCAGGCGCATGGTCCAGGATGACTTCACCCTCCTGCAACTTGAATACCCCCCCTAGTGTTTCTGCTTCAATCCGTCTGACCTTGTCGCCAATGCAGACTTCAACCCCACTGTAGATCCGCCGCTGGACCACAATGGTGGCATCCTGAAAACGCGCCATCTGTTCCAGCAACTGCGCTTTTTCCTGCTCCAGTTCCTGCACATGGCCTTCCACCTCGGCCAGGGTATTGGTGGCACGAGTCTTGAAGTCCGCCGCGACCCGTTCAGGATGTTGCTGGACAAAATTCAGGGTACGCACCAATTCCTCTGCCAGATGATGCTGTGCATCGAGGCGTTGCTCCAGTTCTGCCAGCTGATCCCGCAGCTTGGGATCAGCGCCCACCACCACCTGGGTTTGGGGTGCTGTGGGGGAACCGAGCATGTGGCATTCAATCTGTTCTCCAGCCCGGATGGAGCCACCCACGATCTGTCCTTTACGTGCCCCGGTGCCGCCCACCGTCACCTCATGGGTGGCACTGATCTGGCAATGGACCATCTGCTCATGGATGAGCACATGGTCTGCTTCTACCCAGGCATTTTCGATGAATCGGGAACTGACCGTGCCCTTGGCCTTGAGCCGTGCGGTGGGGCGGGACTTGCCTTCATGGGTCTCATCCTGATGCAATTGGCCAACCACGCCTCGCTTGATCTGAATATCTCCGCCGGCTTCCAGTATTGCACCTTCCACCATGCCGTTGACCAGAATGTCACCACTGGCGGTCACCTTCATACCGGAGACCACATCACCCCGGATCAATACACTGCCTTCAAAGCTGAGGTTGCCCGAAGACAGGTCCACCTTGTCCACTTCCAGGGATTCTTCCACCATGGCCCCACGGGGAATCAGCACCGGTATGCCATGGAGGGTGGACTCCAGCACCGCAGGGTCATCGGCGCTGGGAACCACGTTGCGCAGCTTGCTGGAAAAGGGAAACTCCCGGCCAGAGCGGGCCGGAATCGCCTGCCCCAGAACGTTGACCCCAGGGACGCCCGCCGTGGCCGGATGTCGGCGCACCAGAGGGGTGCCGGGTTTGACCTGGGGCACCTCTCCCAAATCCCGGTAATCTGCCCGACCTCGCTCATCAATATGGGGCATCCGGCGCCGGGCCTTGGGGATCAGGGATTCAAACACCGTATCGCTACCATGGGCCGGTGGGGTGGCGCGGGCAATGACCACCTCCATGGGGTCTTGTTCCCCCAGCAGCACAGCCCGGGTCAAGGCATCTTCGTCAATGCCGTGGACCACACTTTTGGCGGCCATTCTTTCCCGTACCATCACCTCGGTCACCGGCTGGCCACCTCGTGGTGGTTCGATGTTCAAGACCACCTGCTCCCGTTTTGGGTCTATGGTCAGGTTAAATTTACCGTCATGGCGTCGAGCCAGACAGAAGGTCCGCTGATCCAGGGAGGGGTCTGCCTTGGCCACAGCATTGACCAGATCCTTAATGGCGCTATCGGATATGACCCAGGTGCCAAACCCCGCATTGGTGATGTGTTCCATGACAGCGGCCGAAGCGGCGCCCTGCTCCGGCAGGGCAGTGACACGGGCAATGAGCCGGTGATCTTCCTCGTCGACGTGGAGCGCCAGCCAGGTGGGGGAAGAATCCTGAGGGGTTTGATCGGTCATCATTTCAATCCCGGAAAAATGCTTCGAGGCTGTTATGGTACGCCATGCCTGGGCAAAATGGGCATCTCCCCGTTACCTGGCGACAGCGCCTGCTGGTCGGGCCAGTTGGGCTGCAAGCAACTGCTTGAGATCATCCGCACTGGCCTCAAGGCGTTGGGCAATCTCCAGAACCTGTTCGGCTGCCTGGCCATTATCATCGGCCAGGGTGTTGATGCGAACAATATTCCGGCTCACCTCGTCGGCCACATGATTCTGCTCACGGGCTGACAGCGCGATCTGGGTGCCCTGTTCGTTTACCCCGGCCACCGTCTGCTTGATGGCCCCCAGACTGTCACTGGCTTCATGGGCACGGGAAACACAGGTTTCCGCCTCGGTCTGTCCCCGGTCAATGGCGTCGGTCACATCGGATACGGAGCTTTGCAACTCCTTGATGATGGCATAGATCTCGCTGGTGGAATTCTGGGTCTTGCTGGCCAGCCGACGAACTTCATCGGCCACCACGGCAAATCCCCGCCCATGTTCTCCAGCCCGGGCTGCTTCGATGGCCGCATTCAAGGCCAGCAGATTGGTCTGATCGGCAATTTCCGCAATGGTCTCCAGTACCTTGCCGATACTCTGGCTTCCCTGATCCAGACGCTGGATGACATCCAGCATGCCTCGCATGTTGGCTGCCAGGGCCTCGATGGCATTGGCGGTATCCGCCACCAGGCGAATCCCGTTCTCGGCAGAGGACAAGGCCTCTTCTGCGGCATCCTGGGTACTTTGTGCATGTTGGGACATTTCGCTGGCAGAAGCCGCCATTTCCACACTGGCGGAGGCCACCAACTGGGTTTCCTGCTGCTGCTGCCTGACCAGATCCAGCCCTTGCCGGGAATGGCTCACCAGGGCATCGGCTGCACCGCTCAAGGTGGTGGAGGTTTTGGAGATTCGCCCCAGGATGTCCTGCAGGTTATCTGCATAGTGATTGAAGGAGCGGGAGAGCACCGCCAGTTCGTCATTGCCCTGGACCGGCAACCGCAGGTCCATGTCCTGCTCCATGCGACGGATGCAATGCACACTATTGCGGATGGGACGTACTATGCTGCGCTGCACCAGCAGTGCAATGATCGGTCCCATCAGGATCACCAACAGGGCGATCAGGCCAAGAAACATCCATGCAGACCGCGTGGCATCGGTGATCTGTTCCCGCAGTACCTCGGCGGGCATACCGATCACATGCATTCCGATGGTTTCTCCCCGGTCGTTGATCACGGGGACCCGAACCCCAAACCAGCTCTGCCCCAGATCATGACCGTCAGCCCGCAACCGGGCCAGGTCCAGGGTTTCGGCGAACGCCATGGTAT
Organism: Ectothiorhodospira magna; assembly: GCF_900110965.1. Lineage (GTDB taxonomy): Bacteria > Pseudomonadota > Gammaproteobacteria > Ectothiorhodospirales > Ectothiorhodospiraceae > Ectothiorhodospira > Ectothiorhodospira magna. The sequence continues at coordinate 50,161 of NZ_FOFO01000015.1, read as the reverse complement.
AGGCATTGAACCAGGCATTATTGGCGACGAAATACTCCCCGACACGCCGGTTACCGGCAATACCAGGGCTATCTTCCAGGGCATTGGGCGATAACAGCAGAATATAGGCGGCGCCATCGGCCTCGAAATCCCGACTGATGCTTCCCACCCCTTGCAACAACTCCAGACTGCCACGGTACACCCCCTCCTCCATGATGGGGGCCAGGGCGCGGATGGCGTAACCGGCCCGGCCCGTTTCGTTGAGTGTGGCGAAGGGCCGCTGTTCGCTGAGCATCCTTTGGATACTGGATCGAAAACGCAGATCATCACCAAATTGGTCCGGCGCCCAGCTACGTTGCCAGGACATCCCTTCCTCGGTATGGATCTGCACCCTCAGTCCCCGATAGTTGGTGGTGGTCCGGAAGGTGTCCAGGATATCCGTGAGGATTTGATGGCTTTGATCCCGATTGCCGAACAGATAGGCGTCACTGAGGTCGGGATCCTGGGCCAGCATGACACTGACCCCAATACCGAATTCCTCCTTGCTCTTGAGGCGTTCTTCCAGCAGGGTGGCCAGATAATTGCCATTATATTCAATAACTTCCTGCTCAAGCGCAGTGCGCAGCCATTGAACATAGAACAAACCCAGCAACAAGCATATTCCGCCGGTCAGCAGCACGGCAAGTACCAGGCGTCTTGTCATGCTTCTCCTCCAATGTATGGGTCGATTACCGCCCCATCCGCCGCTAATCTTCCCGGCGCAATTGGGATATTTCCTGGCGCAGGGATGCTATTTCCTGGCGCAGGGCCTTGAGGTCTTCATGGAGCTGGGCGTTTTCCGCGTGTACCACCTCGCCGATGGCCTCATGCTCGAATTTCTGCTGTTCCTCCTGCATGGACTGCATGGTATTCACGATGATGGCGATGAATAGGTTGAGCATGGTGAACGTGGCAATCAGAATGAAAGGCACGAAGAACAGCCAGGCCCAGGGGAAGGTTTCCATCACGGGACGGGAGATGCCCATGGACCAGCTTTCCAGGGTCATCACCTGGAACAGGGTGTACATGGCCCGTCCCAGATGGCCGAACCAGTCCGGGTAAGCCTGACCAAACAGGCCGGTGGCGATCACTGCAAACACATAAAACAGCAGGATCAGCAGGGCGAAAATGGACAGGATGCCGGGAATGGCCTTGAGCAGTGCCTCGACGATGAAGCGCAGCTTGGGCACCATGGACACCAGGCGCAGGACGCGCAGCACCCGCAGTACCGCCAGGGGGCCGGTGGTGGGAATCAGGGCAATGGTGATCACCAAAAAATCAAACACGTTCCAGGGGCGGCGGAAGAAGCTCAGGCCCTGGGCGTAGAGCTTGAGCAGGATTTCCACCACAAATATTCCAAGAATGATCCGGTCGGCATACATCAGCCAGGGGCCGGTTTTTTCCATCAGGGCAGGCGAGGTGGCCAGACCCAGAATGGCGGCATTGATCAGGATCAGGGTGATGATCAGGCGCTGGATTGGCGCCGATTCGATGAAGGCGCCCACTCGGGCGCGGAGGCCGGCCTCGGCTTGCATGTCTGAAACTCCCGGGTGTTCTTCTGTTGCGGCTGAAAGACGGGCGGCCAGGGCGCCCAGGCGCTGGGCAGATTAATGAAATCCGCCCTTTGACACAATCATCATCGGCGGAAAGTCCCCGGATTGAGTACCGGTCTGTGGGCTTGGGCCAGCATTCGGCACAGGGCAATCAGGGGTAGCCCGATCAGGGCCGTGGGGTCATCCCCCTCCAGGCGCTCGAACAGGGCAATCCCCAGACCTTCCGACTTGAAGCTGCCGGCGCAGCCGTAGGGCTGTTCCCGACGCACGTAATCCTCGATCTCTTCCCGGCCCAGGGTGCGAAAGTGTACCCGGAAGGGCTCCACTGCCTCCTGTCTCTCACCGCTTTCGGCATCCAGCAGGCACAATCCGGTATGAAAGGCCACGCTGCGCCCCGAGGCCGCGCTCAACTGGGCGACGGCCCGTTCATGATTGCCGGGTTTGCCCAGTATCTTTCCATCGAGTTCCGCGCACTGGTCCGAGCCGATGATGAGGGCCCCGGGAAAGCGGTCCCGGACCGCTTCCGCCTTGGCCCGGGCCAGGCGGGCTACCATGGCCGCGGGAGGCTCCCCCGGCCGGGGGGTCTCATCCACGTCCGGGGCGCAAGTCGAAAACGGCAACCCCAGCCGTTCCAGCAGCGCGCGCCGGAACGGTGAGGTAGAAGCCAGAACCAGGGTGCGTGGCGCCCGCGTCATCAGGCGTCCTCGATTTCCACCAGGGCATCATCCGGGTTGACGCTGTCGCCCTTGGACACGTGAATGGCCTTGACCACGCCACCCACCGGGGCCTGGACCTCGGTTTCCATCTTCATGGCCTCCAGGATCAACACGCCGTCACCGGGCTTGACCGTATCCCCTTCCTTGACCAGCACGTCGATGATGGTGCCCGGCATGGACGTGGTGACATGGCCGGGCTTGGTGGCCCGGGGGCGGCCGCTGCCCTGGGGACCGCCGCGCCGGGCGCCGTTGTCCCCGTCCACCAGGATCTCGTCCAGGGTCTCGATGACGATCTCTTCCGGCATGCCGTCCACGGTCACGTAGAAGGGACGCATGTGGTCCCGCTTGTGGCCGGTGCCGGTGAGCTTGATGTGGTAGGTCTCGCCGTGCAGGGTGGCCTTGAATTCCACCGGGGCCACCTTGTCCTCGCCCTGGCCGCCCAGGGGTTCCAGGGGTTCGGGGACCAGCTTGCCGTCGCGGCGCTGTTCCAGGAACTCCCGGCCGATCTCGGGGAACATGGCATAGATGAGGACGTCTTCCTCGGAATGGGCCAGTTCGCCGATCTGGCCGCGCAGGGCGTCCATTTCGTCCTCCAGCAGGTCCGCCGGCCGGCACTCGATGACGTCGGCGTGGCCGATGGCCTTTTGCCGGACCACGCTGTTGACGTGGCCGGGGGTACGGCCGTAGCGGCCCTGCAGATAGAGCTTCACCTCGTTGGTGATGGTCTTGTAGCGGGACTCGGTGAGGACGTTCATCACCGCCTGGGTGCCCACGATCTGGGAGGTGGGGGTGACCAGGGGCGGATAGCCCAGATCCTCCCGCACCCGCGGGATTTCGGTCATCACCGCGTTCACCTTGTCCAGGGCGCCCTGGGCCTTGAGCTGGCTGATGAGGTTGGAGATCATGCCGCCGGGGATCTGGGTGGTCTGCACCCGGGTATCCACGCCGGTGTATTCGCTCTCGAACTGGTGGTATTTCTTGCGGATCTCGCGGAAATAGAAGCCGATCTCCTGCAGCAGGTTCAGGTCCAGGCCGGTGTCGTACTCGGTATCCCGCAGTGCCGCCACCATGCTCTCGGTGGGGGCATGGCTGGTGCCGCCAGCAAAGGCGGACATGGCGGTATTGATGTTGCTGCAGCCGTTTTCGATGGCCTTGAGGTGGCACATCTCGGACAGGCCCGCGGTGGCGTGGGTATGCAGGTGCACGGGCACCTTCACTGCGTCCACCAGGGCGGCGGTGAGTTCGCCGGCGGCCCGGGGGGTGAGCAGACCCGCCATGTCCTTGATGGCGATGCTGTTGCAGCCCATCTCCACCATCTCCCGGGCCATGGTCACGAACTGGTCCAGGGTATGCACCGGGCTGGTGGTGTAGCTGATGGCGCCCTGGGCGTGCTTGCCCGCCTTTTTCACCGCCTCGATGGAGACGCGCACGTTGCGGGTGTCGTTCATGGCATCGAAGATGCGGAAGACGTCCATGCCGTTGTCGGCGCAGCGGGCGACGAAATCCCGCACCACGTCATCGGCGTAATGGCGATAGCCCAGCAGGTTCTGGCCCCGCAGCAGCATCTGCAAGGGGGTGTTGGGCAGGGCCTCGCGCAGCTTGCGCAGGCGCTCCCACGGGTCTTCCTTCAGAAACCGCAGGCAGGTATCGAAGGTGGCGCCGCCCCAGACTTCCAGGGACCAGAATCCCACCGCGTCCAGTTTCTCGCAGATGGGGAGCATGTCTTCCGTGCGCATGCGGGTGGCGATCAGGCTCTGGTGGCCGTCACGCAGGGTCAGATCAGTAATCGTTACCTTCTTGGACATCGATCAATACCTTTTGTCTTAAAGACCCTTGTGCGCCGTGATGGCGGCGGCGATGACGGCAGCCAGTTCCCGGGTCGGGCGGCGCACGGAGTAATCGGTCAGTTCTGGATGGGCATCCACATAACCGGTGTCGAAACTGCCCTGGCGGAAGGCTTCGCTGTTGAGGATTTCCAGGTGATAGGGGATGGTGGTCTTGACCCCGTAGACCCCCATGTCCCCCAGGGCACGACGGGCGCGGCGGATCAGGCTGTCCCAGTCCATGGCCCAGACCACGAGCTTGGCGCACATGGAGTCATAGTGAGGGGGGATATGGTAGCCGGTGTAGATGGCGCCGTCGGTGCGCACCCCCGGTCCGCCGGGGGCGAAGTAGCGGGTGATGCGGCCAAAGCTGGGTAGAAAGTCGTTCTTGGGATCCTCGGCGTTGATGCGAAACTCCACCGCGAATCCACGCCGGGTGATCTGGTCCTGGGTGTAGGTGAGGGGCAGTCCGGCGGCCACGCGGATCTGTTCCTGCACGATATCCACGCCGGTGATCATTTCGGTGACCGGGTGTTCCACCTGCAGCCGGGTGTTCATCTCCATGAAGTAGAAGCGACCGTCGGCGTCCATGAGGAACTCCACCGTGCCGGCGTTTTCATAGTTCACCGCCCGGGCCGCCCGTACCGCCAGCTCGCCCACCTCCCGGCGCTGGGCCTCGGAGAGTTGGGGAGAGGGGGCAATCTCCACCAGCTTCTGGTGGCGGCGCTGGATGGAGCAGTCGCGCTCGAACAGGTGAATCACGTTGCCGTGGCGGTCGGCCAGAATCTGCACCTCGATATGGCGCGGATTGACGATGGCCTTTTCCATGAAGATCTCGGTGCTGCCGAAGGCCTTGGTGGCCTCGGAACGCACCCGCTCATAGTTGTGGCGCAGGGCGGCCTCGTCGTCGCAGCGGCGGATGCCCCGGCCACCGCCGCCATTGGTGGCCTTGAGCATGACCGGATAGCCGATCTTTTCCGCCAGGACGGCGGCCTCGTCCACATCCTTGAGGTTGCCCTCGCTGCCGGGGACCACCGGGACGCCGGCGGCGATCATGGCCTCCCGGGCGGCGATCTTGTCGCCCATGCGGCGGATGATCTCCGCCTCCGGGCCGATGAACCGGATGCCGCGCCGGGCGCAGTTCTGGGCGAACTGGGGATTCTCCGACAGGAAACCGTAGCCGGGGTGAATGGCGTCACAGCCGGCGCCGCGGGCCACGTTCACCAGGCGATGAATGTTCAGGTAGCCGGCCAGGGAGTCGGGGCCCAGGGAGTAGGATTCATCGGCCTTCTTGACATGGAGGCCGTGGCGGTCGGCGTCGGTGTAGACCGCCACCGAGGTTATCCCCATTTCCGCGCAGGCACGGATGATGCGGACGGCGATCTCACCGCGGTTGGCAATCAGTAACTTGTGTATCACGCAAGCATCCCGCACGTTATAAGCAAAGACCTCAGTATCCTTGAACCGGGCGGGGCTTTTCAAGCAGAAGGGGGCAGATTGCTTTTGACACTGGTGCGAGAACGCCTTTAGAATTGCGCGCTTATGTCCGACAGCCTGCTACCCGAACTGGTCGATCCCTTCCGCCTGGCGGACAAGTCCCGCGTCCTGGAGGGCGTACTGGATATGGCCGCCATGCCTCGTCTGGCGGTGGCGATGGGCGAGCCGGCCCGGGGTCTGTGCCGGGTGGCACTGACCTTTGATCGCGGCCCCTCCGGCAGACCCCGGCTGGCCGGCCATGTGGTGGCCGAACTGGCTCCCCTGTGCCAGCGTTGCCTGGAACCCATGAGGTTGCCGGTGGACAGTCGTTTCGAGATGCGGCTGGTGCAGGAAGATCGTCAGGCCGCCGGCGCCCTGGACGAGGAAGACCTGCTGGTGGTCGGCGATGAGCGCCTGAATCTGGCGGCGCTGGTGGAAGACGAACTGATGCTGTGCCTGCCGGTGGTGCCCCTGCACCCGGCGCAGACCTGTGCGGCGCATTTTCGGTCCGAGTTCAATGACCGGGAACTGAAGGCGGCGCAAAAACAGGAGAACAACCCGTTTGCCGTGCTGGGTCGCCTCAAGGGCGGGCAGGACGCAGACAGTTGAAACACCCCATGCCCCCCGGGTTCCGGTCGGGACCCGTGGGGCATTGATGTTTTTTTAGTATAGATCTGGAGATGACACCATGGCTGTTGCACAAGGTCGCACCACCCCTTCCCGCCGGGGCATGCGTCGTTCCCACGACGCCCTCAAGGGTCCCACCCTGTCCACCGAACCCACCACTGGTGAGATCCATCGCCGTCACCACATCAGTGCCGATGGTTTCTACCGTGGCCGTCAGGTGATCAAGCCCAAGGATCAGCAGGACGACGAATAAGGCCCATGCCGACCGGACCCGGCCGGGTCCGGTCACGGCAGTCTGCCCCGACAGGGCGTGGCCGGCGTGGATGTGATCCTGCCCACGTCGTGCCGCCTACCGGATGGACCCGCAGGCAGTATTTCATGGGCTTGGTGGATTTTTAGGTCCGCAAAGCTCTTTCCCGCTGATTCAATGCAGGTTTTCCCATGAGTGGAATCTTTACCATCGCACTGGATGCCATGGGCGGTGATCATGGTGCCCACGTGGTTGTCCCTGCGGCAGTCCAGGCCCTGGAAGCCTATCCTGATATTCATCTGATCCTGGTGGGCGACAAGGCGCGGATCGGGGAGGAACTGGCTGCCTGTGGCAAGGCGCCGTCGGACCGGCTGCGCCTGCATCATGCCGGCCAGGTGGTGGGTATGGACGAGCCGCCTTCCCAGGCCCTGCGCAACAAGAAGGATTCGTCCATGCGGGTGGCCATCAACCTGGTCAAGCACCAGCAGGCCGATGCCTGTGTCAGCGCGGGCAATACCGGCGCCCTCATGGCCACGGCGCGCTACGTGCTAAAGACCCTGCCGGGCATCGACCGGCCGGCCATCATCACTGCCATCCCGTCCATCAAGGGCCACACCCACATGCTGGATCTGGGGGCCAATGTGGACTGCACCGCCACCCATCTTTATCAGTTTGCGGTGATGGGTTCCGAACTGGCCAGTGCGGTGGACAATATCGCCTCGCCCCGGGTCGGCCTGCTGAACATCGGCGAGGAAGAGATCAAGGGCAACGATCAGGTCAAGGAGGCGGCGCGAATGCTTGAGGCCAGCCACCTGAACTACATCGGTTTCGTCGAAGGCAACGACATCTACTGCGGTGACGTGGACGTGGTGGTCTGCGATGGCTTTGTGGGTAATGTCGCCCTCAAGACCAGTGAAGGGGTGGCCCGCATGGTCTCCCACTACATGCGCAACGAGTTTGCCGGCAGCCTGTACAGCAAACTGGCCGCATTGGTCGCCATGCCGGTGCTCAAGTCCTTCCGCAAGCGCATCGATCCTCGCGCCTATAACGGTGCCAGCCTGCTGGGGCTGCAGGGGGTGGTGATCAAGAGCCATGGAGGGGCCGATGCCGTGGCCTTCGAGAATGCCATCCGCATCGCTCGCCTGGAGGCTCAGAAACGGGTGCCGCAACGCATCGACAAGCGGCTGGAAGAACTGCTCAAAGAGGCGAACCAACAGTGATCTACTCCCGGATTACGGGCACCGGGAGCTATCTTCCGGAACAGGTGCTGACCAATCACGATCTGGAAAAGATCGTGGAAACTTCCGATGAATGGATTCGTGAGCGTACCGGTATCGGGCAGCGCCATGTTGTTGGCCCCGAGGAAACCACCTGTGACCTGGCAGAGCAGGCGGCACGGTCTGCCCTGGCCGCAGCAGGGCGCCGCCCGGAAGATATTGATCTGATCATCGTCGGCACCACCACCCCGGATCAGGTGTTTCCCAGTACCGCCTGCCTGTTGCAGCAGCGATTGGGGGTTCACAATGGCTGTGCCGCCTTTGATGTGCAGGCCGTATGTACCGGGTTTGTCTATGCCTTGGGGGTAGCCAATCAGTTCATCCGTGCCGGCAGTGCCCGCTGCGCCCTGGTGGTGGGCGCCGAAACCATCTCTCGTATCCTGGACTGGAACGATCGGGGCACCTGTGTGCTGTTTGGTGACGGTGCAGGCGCAGTGGTGCTGGAGGCTTCAGAAACACCGGGTATCCTGTCCACCCATCTGCATGCCGATGGCCGCTACGAGAGCCTGCTGAGCGTACCCAGAGGTATCGGTAAGGGTTATGCCCAGATGGTGGCCGGCGAGGCCTACCTGCAGATGAAGGGCAATGAGGTGTTCAAGTGGGCGGTCAACACCCTGGGCCGCATTGTGGAGGAAACCCTGGAAGCCAATGGCATCGAACAGTCCCAGGTGGACTGGCTGATTCCCCATCAGGCCAATATCCGGATCATCCAGGCCACCGCCCGCAAGTTGAAGATGCCCATGGAGAAGGTGATCGTGACTGTGGAACAGCACGGCAACACCTCTGCTGCCTCGGTTCCCCTGGCCCTGGATGCCGCGGTGCGTGATGGACGCATCAAGCGGGGCGACCTGGTGCTGATGGAAGCCTTCGGTGGCGGTTTCACCTGGGGATCGGCCCTGCTTCATTTCTGATGGTGACACTGGGGTATCCGGTGTCCGCAAGCCTTTTAAATCGTGTTAGCATGGCGGGCGTATCCACTGCGGGGGTGTCCACGGATCGCCATGGGACAGGAAATCGAAAAAAAATTTCTTGTGGTTTCAGAGGCATGGAAAACCCAAGCCACTCACTGTGTCCGCTATCGCCAGGGCTACCTGTGTGGCAATGAGCACAGTTCCATTCGGGTGCGTATCTCCGACGACAGCGCCCATCTGAACATCAAAAGCGCCACCCTGGGCATTGAGCGCCAGGAATTTGAATATGCCATCCCGGTCGCTGATGCCCGCCAGTTGCTCGATACCCTGTGCATTCGCCCCCTGATCGAAAAAACCCGCCACTATGTGCCCCACGGCGACCATGTCTGGGAAGTGGACGTGTTTGAGGGCGACAACGCGGGGCTGGTGGTGGCCGAGGTGGAACTGCGCCATGTGGATGACACCCCCCTCCTGCCGGACTGGGCGGGAGAGGAAGTGTCCCATGATATCCGCTATTACAACACCAGTCTGGTCCGGCACCCCTACAAGGACTGGTAAATCATGGCTTCCTCAACCGGGATTCATCCCCCGAGGGGGCGTGTGGACGATACCTTGCAAACGGCCCTGATGGTGGACGTGTTGCTGGTGGACGATCACCTGCTGGTGCGGCGCGCCATCCGTGGACTACTGGATGCCCAGACCGACCGTACCGGCATCAAGGTGGTGGGTGAGGCCGCTTCCGGTGAGGAGGCCCTGGAGCAATTGTCCCGCCTGCGTCCTGATGTGGTTCTGATGGACCTCAACATGCCCGGCATGGGGGGGCTGGAGGCCACCCGCAAGGCGCTGGCCCTGCAGCCAGGGCTGAAGGTGATTGCCCTGACGGTGGAGGAGGATGGCCCCCATGTGGGCTGGATGCTCGACAGCGGCGTGGCCGGTTATCTGAGCAAGGGTGCCGGAGAGGATGAGTTGGTTCATGCCATCCGGCTGGCCATGCGGGGCGACCGGCATGTTACCCCCAGTGTGGCGAAAAAACTGGCCCAAACCGATGTGGGTGACCCTGATCCCATGACCCGGCTCTCCTATCGGGAACGCCAGATCCTGATGCTGCTGGTGGCAGGCAAGAAACCGGGAGAGATCGCCGCCGCGCTGGATTTGAATGTGAAGACGGTCAGTACCTACAAGGCCCGTTTGCGCGACAAACTGGGCTGTGGGTCGGACCTGGCGCTTTACCGTATGGCCATCGACCGGGGTATTATGGCCCCTTGCCCATCCTCTGATGAGTAGATTCAATGTATCCTGTCCCGCCGGACTGTTTTGATCCGGCCTGTACCCGTTGTCCGCGGCTGGTGGATTTTTTGGCCCAGGTGCGCGCCCGTCATCCCGGCTATCATGGGGCCCCGGTGCCTCCTTTTGGCGATCCCGATGCCCGGCTGCTGATCGTGGGGCTGGCGCCGGGGATGCATGGGGCCAATGCTTCAGGCCGGCCATTTACGGGGGATTTTGCGGGGATTTTGCTCTACCAGACCCTGTTTGAGATGGGGTTTTCCACTGCGCCGGAATCCACCAGCCGTGATGACGGGTTGAGGCTCAAGGATTGCCGAATCACCAATGCCGTCAAATGTCTGCCCCCGGAGAACAAGCCCCTTACCCTTGAAGTTCGGGCCTGCAACGATTACCTGGCCCAGGAACTGGCCTTGCTGGCTCCAGACAGCGTGGTGCTGGCCCTGGGTACCGTGGCCCACAATGCGGTACTGCGCGCCCTGGGGTTGCGGCAGTCGGCCCACCGGTTTGGCCATGGTCATGAGCACACCCTGGGCAACGGGCTGACTCTGGTGGACTCCTACCACTGCAGTCGTTACAACACCCAGACAGGACGCCTGACCCGTGACATGTTCACGGCGGTGTTTGCACGGGTGAAGCAGCATCTGGATGGGGCATGATCATCAGCGAAGGGGTCCGGTCCGACCCATTTGATCCTGAGCGTTTTCTGGCTGAACTGACCACCCAACCGGGGGTGTACCGGATGTTGGGGGAGGATGGCGTTGTGCTCTATGTGGGCAAGGCCAAAAACCTCAAGCAGCGGGTGTCCAGCTATTTTCGCGGCACCCCGGCCAATGCCCGGATCGCCGCCATGGTGGCCCGGATTCGGGATATCCAGATCATCGTCACCCGCAGCGAGGTGGAGGCGCTGCTGCTGGAAAACAACCTGATCAAAGCCCAGCGACCCCGCTATAACATCCTGTTGCGGGATGACAAGTCCTATCCCTATATCTTTATTTCCCATCATCCCTATCCCCGTCTGGCTTTTCATCGTGGCGCTCGCAAGACCTCGGGCCGCTATTTTGGCCCCTATGCCTCGGGCCGGGCAGTCCGTGAAACCATAGAACTATTGCAAAAGCTGTTTCTGATCCGTCCCTGTCAGGACAGTGTCTTTGAGAACCGTTCCCGGGCCTGTTTGCAGTATCAGATTCAGCGCTGCAGCGGACCCTGTGTCGGTTTGATCGACGCCGATGCCTATGGTGTGGACGTGGGGCATGCCGTGGATTTTCTTGAAGGACGCAGTGAACCCATTATTGCCCATCTGGTACAGGCCATGGAGCAGGCTGCCGTCGCCCTGGACTACGAACGGGCTGCCCGTATCCGGGATCAGATTGCACGGCTGCGGCAGTTCTGTGAGCGTCAGTATGTCAGCGCAGAAGGTGGCGACGTGGATATCATCGCCCTTGCCCGGGAGGCGGGGAAGGTCTGTGTGCAGGTTTTTTCCATGCGCGGGGGGCTGAATCTGGGTAACCGATCCCTGTTTCCCCAGGTGCCCGATGATGTCACTGACCCAGGGTTGATGACCGCATTGCTGGGGCAGTATTACCTGAATCGTGACATCCCCCGCCAACTGATTCTCAGCCATGCGCCCCAGGACCCGGAGATTTTGGAAGAGATGCTTTCCCTGCGACGTGGCCAGCGGGTCAGTCTGGCCTGGCAGGTGGGCGGAGAACAGGCCCGCTGGCTTGAGATGGCCAGCAGTAACGCCCGGCTGACCCTGGCCACGGTGTTGGCTGAGCGGGCGGGCATGGCGGCGCGTCTGGCAGCCCTGCAAGAGGCACTGGATCTGGCGGAACCGCCGCAGCGCATGGAATGTTTCGACGTCAGTCACACCCAGGGCGAGGCAACGGTGGCCGCCTGCGTGGTCTTTGATAGAAACGGGCCGATCAAATCCGATTACCGCCGTTTCAACATCAAGGGCATCACGCCGGGGGATGACTACGCTGCCCTGCATCAGGCCCTGATGCGCCGGTACACCCGTCTCAAGGCCGGTGAAGGCATATTGCCGGATATCCTGTTGATCGATGGCGGCAAGGGTCAGGTGCGTCAGGCCCTGGAGGTGCTGGAGACACTGCAGGTCAGTGGCGTCATGGTGGTGGGTGTGGCCAAGGGGGAGGACCGCCGTCCGGGGACCGAAACCCTGATCTTGAGCGATACGGCCCAGCCGTCTATACTGCCGCCGGGTTCCAGGGCACTGCATCTCATCCAGCAGATTCGGGACGAAGCCCACCGCTTTGCCCTCACCGGGCACCGGCAGCGCCGTGCCAGAACCCGAAGTACCTCACCGCTGGAGCAGATACCCGGCATGGGTCCCAAGCGACGCCAGCAGTTACTGAAGCACTTCGGCGGGCTTCAAGGGGTGCGCCGTGCCGATGTGGAAGCGCTCGCCAAGGTGCCCGGCATCAGTCGCAAGCTGGCGCAGCAGATTTTCGATTCGCTACATGACGACTGATCCATGACATTCTCGATTCCCAATCTTCTCACCTGGATGCGCATCGCCCTGATCCCCCTGATCGTGGTGGTCTATTATTATCCCCATCCCCTGTCCGGGCCGGTGAGCGCCATGATCTTTGCCCTGGCGGCCATCACCGACTGGCTGGATGGTTATCTGGCCCGGCGTCTGGGGCAGACCTCCAGTTTCGGCGCCTTTCTCGATCCGGTGGCAGATAAACTGATGGTGGCCACGGCCCTGGTGCTGTTGGTGGACAATCCGGGCGGTATGCTGCTGGCGGTGGCCGCCGCCATCATCATCGGGCGGGAAATTGCCATTTCCGCCCTGCGGGAATGGATGGCCGAGTTGGGGCAGCGGGGCAAGGTGGCTGTGTCCTGGATCGGCAAACTCAAGACCACCGCCCAGATGGTGGCCATTTTCCTGTTGTTGCATGCCCAGCCTATCCTGGGGCTGCCCACCTTTACCCTGGGTCTGATACTGCTCTATGTGGCCGCCGCCCTGACCTTATGGTCCATGTTCCATTATCTGCGTGCCGCCTTGAGCATCGCGGAAAATTAATGCCTCATCACATCCACCCCCGGCGGCGGCTCGAAGTGAAAATGGGTGTCGGGGAGGTCGGGATTGAGTTGTCGGTCTTCAAAGCGAATCTGGGTCTGCTGACCAAACTGGTCATGGAGCACCATCATCCTCACGGCCTGGTGGTCCAGACCAATGAAAATATGCTGAAAGTCCGTGTCCCTGGCCCTGGGGGTCAGGGATAGCCAGTCAATACCCTGGTGACTGCCCTGGGAAACCACCTCAAAATCATCATCCAGCGCCCGTGGCTCGGACAGCAACATCAGGGGGGTGCGCCCCAGTACGGCGTCCATCTTCTGGACCGTGGCTTGAGCCAGATCCTCATCATAGGTCCATAGATACTGACCATCGGCAATGATCTGCTGCTGGTAGGGCACCTGATAATCCCAGCGGAAACGGCCAGGATGCTTGAGATAAACCTTGCCCTGGGACTGTTGCAGCAACTCCTCCTGCTCGCTGATGACCTTTTGTTGGAACTGTGCCTGGAAACTGGTCATTTCCTGAAAAAAATGATCCAGCCGGGCACGGGCATCATCCTCTGCCAATGCAGGAGACAGGCAGGCAGTCAGCAGCAGGATCAGCAGGGTTCGCAGGGAACTGGGCATCTTTATCCTCTCCCGGTTATCGTGGGTGGGTTGGGGGGTGCCGATCCAGATCTTCCGATGGCTCTGGCAAGTCGATGATCAAAGGTTCAATCCTGACCCTGGATGGCCCCTGGGAGGTGTTCCGGGTGTCTTCGGAATGGGCTTCCCCATCATCGCCGGGCCATCCCAGGGTCCGCTCCAGTCCGGACAGGATATGGTGGCCTAGCCGGTCCACTAAAGATAGCCAGGACAGTCCCGTGAACAGCGTGATGCCAATCAGCAACAAGGCCAGCAGGACCAGGGTCACCCCCGGCAGATGCAACCACGGCATCAGAAGCTCACTGGTCAGTTCACCCAGTACACCCCCCCCGTGCAGGGGCAGGGAACCGGGCAAGACATGCAGGGCAGCCAAACCGCAGCCAGCGGCCAGAATGACGGCAAACCCCATCCCCCATGTCAACAGCCCCTGCAGGTCCAGGATAGGGCCATCCGGGCGGTCACGAAACATCAACCAGCCGCCATAGGCCACCGCCACCGGTACCAGATAGGCCAGATAGCCCAGGGCATAAAAAAGAACATCAGCCATCCAGGCTCCAGCAGCCCCCCCCAGATTGGTGACCTGCATGTCGGTGCCGGTTCGGGACCAGGCGGGATCGGCTGGACTGTAACTGGCCAGGGCAACAGACAGATAGGCAGCCACAGCCATCATCACCACCAGGCTACCTTCCTTCACAGTCCGGAATAGCTGGGTACTCCAGCGTACCAACGGAGGTGCAGGGTAACGGGCCGGTCTCTCCCTGCGCCTGTTGTTGCGGGTCACAGGGTACCTTGCCCGGCCACCACCTTGTCCATCTCAATCCCATCCCCCTTGTCCATGCGCCGGATTGCCGCGTCTCCCTGAGCCGCCAGCGTCTCCAGGCGGTCAATCTGGGCATCCAGCCTGGGCAGGGCCTCGCGGCGATAACGGGAAACTTCGTCGATGGCGCCGATGACATTGGCAAAGGCGGATTCCAGCTGCTCCATGTCCAGTACCGTGGAGGCGGCTCGATTCTGGATCTCTACCCCCTGGGTTCGCAGGGCTTCGGCGGTACCGGCAATCAGGTTGGAGGTGGTGGTATTAAGGGCCTCGACCCGGTCCAGCACCAGCCGCTGATTGGCCAGGGCCAGGGCCACCGTCACCGCCACATTCAGGGCCGATACGGTCACATTGATGGCCCGGTCAACCCCCCGCATCAGTTCCCGGTTATTGCGGATCACCACTTCCAGGGCAAGGATGCCCTGTTGACTCACTGCCAGTTGCTGCTGCAGGTCCACAAGCCGCTGACGCAGGGGGAACAGCAGTTCCTCTTCCAGAAACCGGCGTTTTGAGGCGTCTTGGGGCAGAGCGGCAGCCTCGCTGGCCAGCTTGCGGTCGATGATCCGTCCCAGGGCAATCTGCCGTTGAAGCTGCACCAGAGTCTCCCGCAGGGACTGCTGATCATCAGTCAGGGTGAGATTATCCCGGTGCAGCATATCCTTGCCGGTTTCCAGATCCTTGATGATCCTGTCCAGGGCTTCCTGAGCGGTTTCAAATTTGTGGAAATAACGCTGCAGGGGGGTGCCGACTCCAGGAATCAGGGCCAGGATGCGACTGAACCCTTCACGGCTTAGGTGATGCTGACCAGGGTCAAGATCCTGCATCCGGGTGCGCAGCTCGATGAGAGAACGGGCCACCGGTCCACCTTCATCCCCCTGATGGGCCAGCTTGCGGATGGGGGTCTGCAGCAGCTTGCTGCGATGGGCGGCCTGACGCTGTATATCCAGCCCCATCTCGTCCACCGCCTGGCGTTGGCGGGGATCATTCTGATCCTTCAGCAGTTCTGCCAGGAAGGCATCTGCAATACGCACAAGCTCCGGGTCATCCATGGTCCGCTCCGGGTCCGATGCCTGTTTGATCTCCGTTTCCATCTCCGCCACAGGTGGCAGGGAAAGGTTGAACGCCGGGTTTGCGGGAGAGTCCGGGGGATTGGGTTGCATGATGGCTGCTCCGTTAAAATATTCAGGGGGCGGTGCGCCCGTACCGGTGAGCCTTTTCGGCAAATTGCTGCAAATCCTTCAGCGCCTGCTGGGTGGCCATCGCCGCTTGGGGGCGGTCGGTGGCGACAGCAGAGACGGCCACGGCGGTATCATCCAGGGCCGTCATGATGGCCTCGTTACGGGCGCCAAGGGCCTGCAGGCGTCGTTCCGTATCGTCCACCAGTTCCAGACGCCGTTCCAGAGCTCGCCGCTCTTCCTGGGTGATTCTTGCAGATGCCTTGTCCAGGCGTTGTCTGACGTAATGTGCATCAATGCCGCTGATCCCCCGGCTGACCGAGGCCATGGTCTGAAGGGTATCCACCCCATGACGACAGGCTTCGGCCACCAGGGTTCGGGCGCGTTCAAAGGTCAGTTCCCTGGGATCGAACTTGCCCCGCAGCAGGTCATCCACATGGAGATAGCGGCTGTACAGCCGATCCGCCTGAATGGCCAGGTCCGGGCGGTTGAGGGCCAGCAAATCCTTCTTGGCCTGCCATAACCCCAAAATCACGTCATCGGTTTCTGCCGGCGGTTGTTCCGGTTGCAGTACCACCAGCCCCTGTTCTCTGGCCTTGCGTTCCAGTGCAGCCCGCTTCGAGGCTGCTTCAGCAGCCTGCCGGGCTTGACGGCGACGTTCTGCCAGGGTCTGTCGCCAGCGACGCCAGGCCCGTTCCCCCGGGATCGCCACCGCAATGGCCCCAAGGCCGGCGAGCCAACCCCACAAGGAAGGGGAAAAACCGCCCCACAGGGAGGTGACCCAGAGGATGAAGGCGATAAACGGAATGATCAGCCAATAGCGCAATGCCACCTGCCAGCGGGTGGGTGTTTCCGTGGGCAGCGCCAGTGTCGGGTTGATCATGCCGATGATCAGCCAGGGCAGGCAGGACAGGAACAGCCCATAGGCAAAACCTTGTAAGAACCCGGACATGCTTTCAGAACACCACCAGCATTCCCGCCAGCAGCAGGGCCACGCCGGAGCCGGCGGCGGCGCTGCCGTAGCAGGCCAGCATCATCTTTTTCGAGGCGGGGATGCCAAGGTCATGGAGGGTGTGGTAAATGCGGTGGGCGCCGTGGAACAGGAACAGACTGATGACCACCGCCAGGCCCAGGGCCGGCAGGGGATGGCCGAACAGGCCGCGCAGGCTGTCGTAATGCATGGCCTCGGGACCAAAACCCAGCCCCATGGGGACAAGGATGCCGATGATCAGGACCAGCATGGTGCCCAGCAGGGCGGCAAAGACCCCGCCGGCGCCGAACAGGGACCAGACGATGGGTTCGTGGGAACGGGTTCTCATCACAGAAACCTCATGGCAAGCACCAGAAGGGCCACAGAGGCGATGCCCCAGGCCCAGAGGGCGGCGCGGAAGATCATCCGGTCAGGGACCGGCTGGCCCCGGAATCGTATCGGGGGCGTGGTCAGGGGCATAACCTTGAACCAGGTCCAGGCATGGAAGGCGAAGGCCGCCAGGGCCGCCAGATGGAAGATCACCGACACCGGCGATTGCAAAAAGCCCCGCCACAGGTTGAAGGCGGTTTCTCCCAGCACCAGGCAGACCATGCCGGCGAGCAGGAACAGGGCATAGGCCGCCACCATCACGCTGGTGCCTTCCCGCAGCAGGTAGCGGCGGTAGGCGGGGTGTCGCATCCACCAGCGGTTCATGGGGCGGACGTAGGTCTTGGGTGCAGGCGTCATCAAGAACCCCTCCCGAAGGGCATCAGAAAGCGCAAAAAGTAATCCTGGGTGCTGTTGATCTTGTTGCGGTTGATGGCCCGGGCCGGGTCCACATGCTTGGGACAGACCTCCGAACACAGCCCCACCAGGGTACAGCCCCAGACGCCTTCCTCGGCATTGACCACCGCCATGCGGGTTTTTTGTCCGGCATCCCGGGAGTCGGCGTTGTAGCGGGCCAGCAGGGCCAGGGCGGCCGGTCCGGTGAACTCATGATTAAGGCCGTATTGGGGGCAGGCGGCGTAGCAGAGCAGGCAGTTGATGCACTGGGCATACCCCAGGTAGTCCTCGATCTGCCGGGGCGTTTGCAGGTTGGGGCCGTCCTCCGGGGTGAGTGGCTGGGCCGGGACCAGGTAGGGCGTGACGGATTCCAGCTTGCCCAGAAAGTCGCTCTGGTCGATGACCAGATCCTTGACGATGGGGAAGTGCTCCAGGGGTTCCACCCGGATGCGGGCCGGGTAGTAGTCCCGCAGGAAGCTCTGGCAGCTCAGGATGGGCTGGTGGTTGACCATGCAGCCGCAGCTGCCGCAGATGGCCATGCGACAGGACCAGCGGAAGGTGAGGCTGCCGTCCAGATGGTCCTTGATGTATTGCAGCCCTTCCAGCACCGACATCTCATCGGTGAAGGGAACCTCATAGGTCCGGTAATGGGGGGCCTGGTCCTGCTCGGGATCATAACGCAGGCACTCGATCATGATGGTGCGGGTTTGACTCACGGTATCCCCCGATTATGACTGGTTCTGGGCGGCGCCGCCGTAGACCCGCGCCTTGGGCTGGGAGCGGGTGATGGTGACCGGGCTGTGGGTCACCCGGGGCGGGGCGTCGCCCTGGCTGTGGATGAGGGAATGACACAAAAACCGTTCATCGTCCCGGGCCTCGAAACCGTCGATGCGCATGTGGGCACCGCGGGATTCCTGTCGCAGCAGGGCGGCATGGGCCATGGCCTCGGCCACCTGCAGGGTATGGCCCAGTTCGATGGCGGTGAGCCATTCGGTGTTGAAGGCACGGCCTCGGTCATCCAGGGCCACCCCGGCTCGGAACTGTTCCCGCAGCTGTGCCAGTTGTTCGCAGGCCTGTGCCATGCGCGGCCCTTCGCGGACGATGCCGACGCCGGCTTCCATGATCTCGTGCAGCCGTTGGCGCAGCTGGGCCACCCGGGTGCCGCCTTCCCGGCGCAGCATGTCCAGATGCACGGCGGCCCGGCTTTCGGCCTGGGCCTGGAGCGCGGCGGAAGCGTCAGGGGTTTCACGGGCATGGCGGGCGGCGGACAGGCCAGCGGCACGGCCAAAGACCAGCAGCTCAGCCAGGGAGTTGGAGCCCAGGCGATTGGCGCCATGGATGCCCACGCTGCTGCATTCGCCGGCGGCGTAGAGGCCGGGCAGCGGCGTGGCGCCATGGACATCGCAGAGTACGCCGCCCATGGTGTAGTGCACGGCGGGCCGCACCGGAATGGGGGCGGTGACCGGGTCCACGGCGGCAAAGGTGCGAGCCAGTTCGCAGATCATGGGCAGGCGTTCCATGATCTTCTTTTCCCCCAGGTGGCGCAGGTCCAGATGGACCGCCGTGCCGTGGGGGGTCTGCAGGGTGCGGCCAGCCTGGTCCTCGTGCCAGAAAGCCTGGGACAGGCGGTCCCGGGGGCCCAGTTCCATGGCGCGGGGGCGGGGCCACGGGTCCAGGGGACCCAGGCCGTAGTCCTGCAGGTAGCGGTGGCCGTCCTTGTTGAGCAGGATACCGCCTTCGCCGCGGCAGCCTTCGGTCATGAGGATGCCGCTGCCGGGCAGGGCGGTGGGGTGCCATTGCACGAACTCCATGTCCCGCAGGGGGACGCCCTGGGCGTAGGCCATGCCCATGCCCTCGCCGGTGACGATGCCGGCATTGGTGTTCTGGCCGAAGACCCGGCTGGCGCCGCCGGTGGCCAGCACCGCCGCCTTGCACTGGAACAGCACCGGTTCGCCGGTGGCGATGCACAGGGCCAGCACCCCCTGCAGGCGGCCATCTTCCACCAACAGATCGGTACAGAAGAACTCGTCATGGCGCCGGATGGCGGGGAATTGCAGCGAGGTCTGGAACAGGGTGTGGAGGATGTGAAAGCCGGTCTTGTCGGCGGCAAACCAGGTGCGGGGGGATTTCATGCCGCCGAAGAAGCGCACGTTGATGCTGCCGTCGTCCCGGCGGCTCCAGGGACAGCCCCATTGTTCCAGCTGGATCATTTCCCGGGTACACTGGCCGACAAAGTACTCCACCACGTCCTGCTCGCAGAGCCAGTCGCCGCCGGAGACGGTGTCGTCGAAATGCTTGTCCAGACTGTCGTCCGGGTGAATCACCCCGGCAGAGCCGCCTTCGGCGGCGACGGTGTGGCTGCGCATGGGGACAACCTTGGAAACCAGGGCCACGGATAGCCCTGGGGCTTCCTGTGCCACAGCGATGGCGGCCCGGAGTCCGGCACCGCCGCCGCCGATGATGACCACGTCGGACTGGATAACCTGCATGGAATGATCCCGTTGTGGAGGGTGTGGAGAAACTTTAGCGCATTCCACGGCTGAGCATCGCCTGATCAGATCAAAAAATTCATGACCTGTTGCAAACGTAGCCCCTTTCGAGCGTCCTGCTCAGGCGGGTCAACCCGGCTTGCTCTCACAAGCCCCCGACTTCAGTCGGGGGTAGTTGGCGCTCTGATGGCAGCCACTGCCTGTTTGGCATGATAGGAACAGGGGTGTCGGCTAGGTTATGCTGATATTTTCACAAATATGCCCTGAAAGACCAAGGTGACCCATGGTAATTGACGTGGACAAGCGTGGCCACACGCTGCTGGTGGTGGAAGACAGTCGCTCGGTAGCGGGTCTGCTGGCGGACCGGATTGGTCTGATTGATGGGGTGGTGGTGAAAGTGGCTGGCACCCTGGAGGAAGCCCGTCAGGTGGTACTGGCCAACCGGCATGATCTGTTTTTGGCGGTGCTGGATCTTAATTTGCCCGATGCCCCCGATGGGGAGGTGGTGCCTTGGGTCATGTCCCAGGGGGTGCCGGTGCTGGTGCTCACTGCCGGATTGGACGACAACGAGCGGGACGGCCTGATGGACATGGGCATTGTGGATTATGTGAACAAGACCAACCCCTCGGAGATCGAGCATGTGGTGCGCACGGTGGAGCGCATCTATCGCAACCGTCACATCAGCGTGTTGGTGGTGGACGATTCCAATTCTGCCCGTGCCTATTTGACGGAGCTGTTGCGCCGCTATGGTTATCGCCTGCTGGAAGCCCGGGATGGGGCCGCCGCCCTGGCCCAGTTGGAGCGGCACGAAGATATCCGTTTGATTTTATGTGATCAAAACATGCCCGGCATGGATGGGGTGACGTTGATTGGCCGTATCCGGCAACGCTATTCCCGCAGTCACCTGTGCATCATTGGCATGTCCAGCTACGGTTCGGGCATGCTCTCTGCCCGTCTGCTCAAGGCTGGAGCCAACGATTTCATCAAGCGCCCCTTTTTGGAAGAGGAGTTCTTTGTCCGGGTCAACCAGAACGTGGAACTGATCGAACTGATCCGTAGCATGGAGGAAAGTGCCAATCGGGATCCGCTGACCGGTTTGCACAACCGCCGTTATTTGGCGGAGGCAGGTCAGATGTTGTTTGATACCGCGCTTCGGGAAGGGAAGGGATTGGCGGTGGTGTTGATGGATCTGGATCATTTCAAAAGCATCAATGATCGCTTTGGTCATTTTGGTGGAGACGAGGTGTTGCGGGCGGTGGCCCGTCATCTGGGCAAGGTGACGCGCAAGTCGGATATCCTGGCCCGCTACGGCGGGGAGGAATTTTGTGTAGTCGCCCAGAATCTATCCGTCGACGAAGCCCGGTTGCTGGCGGAAAAATTGCGCAATGAAGTGAAATCCATGCAGTTGAACATCAAGGATGCAGCGCTACGCCTGACCATGAGTGTCGGATTGGCCACCGCGCCGGGCCGGGGGTTGGAGGACATGCTGCACCGGGCCGATGAGGCACTGTACGAAGCCAAGTCGGCAGGTCGGGATCAGGTGCGCATTGCATCGGAACCGGGTGGTTGATCTTCTATAACGCTAATAATGGCGTTATAAAGTTTGACAATAATAATGATTATCAACAACAATATCTCCAATTCGTGTTTGATCATGGGCCTGCCGGCGGCATGGGCAGACTTCGGCGTGGAGAGATTGTCTCAATGAACCAGCAGCAAAAATACCCTGCAACCGAAGCGCGGGAGGGACGGGAAGCAGAGAGGCAACCGGCATCTTCCCAAGGCATCCGCTTGCTTTCCAGCGCGGATCTGCTGGAGGGGCGTCGCCAGCTGCGGATCGAGCACCAGGGCGAGATCTATACCCTGCGGGTCACCAGCAAGGGGAAGCTGATTCTGACCAAGTGAGGCATCCGGCCCTGGCTCTCAGGGCCTGGGCCGGGGTGGAGTGTCAGGACTAGAAATCCACGTTCATGGAAACCCACAGCCTGCGAGGTTCCAGCAGCTGGTTATAGACATTGCTGTAAGCTGTGGTACCCGGATCATTGCGCAAGGGATAGGCGCGATAGTCGTTGAAATCCTTGTCCAGCAGGTTGTGGACCACGCCGGTGACGGAAACATGGCGGTTGAACCGATAGGTGGCGCCAAGATCCACCAGGGTATAGCCCTTGAAATCCCCCAGGGCTTCGGCGGCACCCTGCGCACTGCCTCCAAGATGGGGCTCATGGAAGCTGTCCGGGCGGAATCGGCTGCTGCGGTATTCCACATCCAGGAAGGTGCTCAGGGCCGGGGTGGTCTGCCACGAGAGGCGGGTATTGATCATGTGTTCCGGGATGCTGTACAGGGGATCACCTTTCTCAAAGCCCCTGACGATGGAGGAGGTGACTTCGCTATCGGTATAGGTGTAGTTGGCGGCCACCTGCCAGTGGGGCGCGAACTGCCAGCGACCGTTGAGTTCCACACCCCGAATCCGTGCTTCACCGATGTTGCTGGGCTCATCGGGCATGCCCGATGCCCCGGTGGGACGCTCGATCTTGTCTTCGATATTGGTATAGAACAGGGTGGCCTGCAGGTTCAGGCCGGCCCGGTTGTCAAACAGGGCAGCGACTTCGTAGTTGGTACTGATCTCCGGATCGAGATCCGGGTTTCCGAACAGCGCGATTTCGCCGTTTCCGCCATAGCCGATGATGCCGTCGTGCAGCTGTTCCAGGTAGGGGGCACGGTAACCGCGTCCCACGCCACCCTTGAGGGTCTAGGCGGGAGAGGCGTTCCAGACACCGTAAAGACGCGGCGTGACCTGTCCACCAAAGGCATCGTGATTGTCGTAGCGCAGGCCGCCGGTCAGGGCAAACTGCTGGGTCATGGCCCACTCGTCTTCGACAAAGACACCCCACTGCCGGTTCTTGAAGGTGCTCTGAGGGATGCCGTCCTCCATGCGCGCATCAATGTACTGGGCACCCAATGAGAGGGTGTGGTCACCGACGAAGGTGATGAGCTTGGTATCCAGAATGGTCGTTTCACTTTCCAGCTTGCGGTCTGCGCCCACCACCAGCCCGGGCGAAGCCGACCCCACGGCATTTTCAGGAATGGTCCTGCCCGTGGTTTCGGTGCGGTTGTAGGTGAGGGCGGATTCCAGGATACCGATCTCGTAACGTCCGGTATGGGCCAGGTAGACCTGGTCCCGCTCGAATCCCAGCTCCTTGTCATAACCATCCCGGAAGGCGCCGGCATTGTTCTGGCGGATGCGCCCCAGCTGGCCGCGATCATTGTTGTAGGTCTGACGGGTGATATCGACCCCCAGGGAGATGTCATTGTCCACGTTGGGGGTCAGGGTCAGGCGTCCACCGAAGGTTTCCACATTGGCGCCGGCGGGGTTTTGTCCCATGGTCCGGTTGTCCACCAGGCTTTCGTTCTGCCCAGGCCAGGTGATCCGCGATTCGGCGCGCTCGTACAGTCGGCCATACACCTGCAGCGAGAGCCGGTCTTCCACCAGGGGGCCGGCGGCATAGGCTTCCAGGGTGGTGTTGCCGCCGAATTCCGCATCACTCTGGAAAGTGCTGCTCAGGGAGGCTGAACCGCCCCAGTGCTCGCCAGGCTTGCGGGTGATGATGTTGACCACACCGCCCAGGGCATCGGCACCATAGAGGGTGGACATGGGGCCGCGGATGACTTCGATGCGTTCGATGGCGGCTACCGGGGGGAAGAAGACCGAGGCGGAGTCCACGAAGGCATTGGGGGCCACGGTGCCGGGGACATTCTGGCGGCGTCCGTCGATCAGAACCAGAGTGTATTCGCTGGGCAGTCCGCGCAGGCTGATGGTTCGGTTGCCCGTCTTGTTGCTGCGTGCATCCAGGCCGTTGATATCCACGCCTTCGATGCCCCGTAGGGCGTCTGCGATGTTGGTGATCTGTTTCTGTTCCAGTTCTTCGCGGGTGACCACCGTGATGCTGGCCGGTGCATTGACGATTTCCTGCTGGAAGCCACCGGCGGTCACCACCATGGCCGGCATTTCCACGGCCTGTTGGGCCAGGGCTGCGGGCGAGGCCAGGGCAAATGAAACCCCGGTGGCCAATGCGGTCAATCTGAGTCGATTCGGCATTCGCCGGACGTGCGGCATGTCTTGGGCACGGATGTATCCCCTTCGTGAGGTCAAAAGTGACGCTGGCTGGCTAGGCCCTCGGGGGGATTGGCTGGCTTGCGGGTTGGAATGTTCAAAATTATTCTTATTCTCATTTATTTTTTTGTCATCTGTCAAACGCCGATATCCGGATGTGCAGTGAGCAAAAAAAAGCCCGCCATAGGCGGGCTTTTACCGGGGACACGATCAGGGTCGCGCCCCTTGAAGCGGCAAAGAATTACTTTCCGGGCCGCTGGAAGGTGCGCTCCATGCGTTCGATCATTTCGCGCAGGCGGGCATTTTCCTGCAGGGCGCGGTCAGCCTTGCGGTTGGCTTCATTGGCAGTGCGGTTAGCCTGATCTGCGCTGCTTCTGGCCTCGTTGGCGGTACGCAGGGCCTGATCACTGGTGACCCTGACATCGTCGATCATTTGACGATTTTCTTCCAGGCTCTTGGTGGTGGCACAGCCTGTGGTCAATACCAGGGTCAGGGCTGCTGCCGAGGCCATAACAATCTTGAACATGCCTTTCTGCATGGAAACCTCCGGTCAAGCTGGGTGCATGATGATTGGAAGCCTCATTCTAAACAGGTACTCTGACAGTATCCATAGCGTCGGACTGTTGTTGCCTGCTGTTTTTTGTGCTTCGCGCCGAAAATACGGTTTTAACAGGTGTTTGCAAATCGGGAGACAGTGTTATGCCCCTGGGGCCTGTGATGGTGGATCTGGAAGGCACGTCCATGACGGCCTGGGAACGGCAGTTATTACAGCGTCCTGGGGTGGGGGGCGTGATCCTGTTTACCCGCAATTTTGAATCCCGCGAGCAGCTCACGACCCTGGTGACCGAGATCCATGCCCTGCGGGATCCCCATCTGCTGGTGGCGGTGGACCATGAAGGTGGCCGGGTGCAGCGGTTTCGTGAAGGATTCACCCTTGTGCCGCCCATGGCTACCCTGGGTGCCCTGCATGACCAGGACCCCGCCACGGCTCGCCGTCACGCCCGTACTCTGGGTTGGTTGCTGGCGGCGGAACTGCGTGCCGTGGGGGTGGATTTCAGCTTTGCCCCGGTGCTGGATCTGGCCCACGGCTGCAGCGGCGTGATCGGTAATCGGGCCTTTCATCGTCGCCCGGAGGTGGTGGGAGAGCTGGGACATCACCTGGTGGCCGGCATGCGGGCCGCGGGCATGGAAGCCGTGGGCAAGCATTTTCCAGGACATGGCGGGGTACAGGCGGATTCTCACCTGGCCCTGCCAGTGGATCACCGGCCATTTGATCAGATCCTGCATGATGATCTCCAGCCGTTTGATCGGCTGGTGCGTGAGGGTATTGCCGGCATCATGCCTGCCCATGTGGTGTACGACCCGGTGGATGATCTGCCCGCCGGTTTTTCCTCCCTCTGGCTGCAGCAGGTGCTGCGCGGACGTCTGGGTTTCAAGGGGGCCATCTTCAGTGATGACCTGAGCATGGCCGCCACCGAGAGTTTCGGCGATTTTCCCCGCCGTGCCCGCCTGGCCCTTGAGGCCGGTTGTGACATGATGCTGGTCTGCAATCACCCGGAAGGCGCCCTGCAGGTGCTCGATGCCCTGGAGGGGCATACAGACCCGGTATCCATGGCTCGCCTGGCCCGCATGCATGGGCGCCGCGCCCCTGCCTGGGCTGATCTGGAAACGGATCCGGCATGGGCTTCGGCGGTGTCCATTGCACGGGCGCTGAATGATGACAAGAATCTGGAACTGCCGGTTTGACACCTTCCTGGCATTGTGGGGCCTGGAATCCAGTGCCTATAATGCCTTTGCAACATCACAGCATCACAGCATCGTCCCGATAATGGCCGATAGCCGACAAACAGAAAGGGTTGCCATGTCCGTAACTCCAGAGCATGTAAAACAGGTCCTGGCCGAGGCGGATTGCCTTGTGCCCCGTGAACAGGTGGAGGCGGCCATGGACCGCATGGCCGAGGCCATCACCGGTGATTTGGCGGACAGCAACCCCCTGATACTGTGTGTGATGACCGGTGGCGTGGTCGCTGCGGGTCATCTGTTGACCCGTCTGCATTTTCCCCTGCAGGTGGACTATCTTCATGCGACCCGGTATCGGGGCGCCCTTACCGGTGGCGAAGAACTGCATTGGCTGGTGAAGCCGCAGACCTCCCTCAAGGACCGCACGGTCCTGGTGCTGGACGATATTCTGGACGAAGGGCATACCCTGGCGGGCATCCTGGAGTACTGCCGCGAGGAAGGGGCCGGCCAGGTTTTATCCGCCGCCCTGGTGCTCAAACACCATGACCGGCGTGTACCCGGACTGATGGTGGATTACCTGGGGGTCGAGGTGGAAGACCGTTATGTCTTTGGTTACGGGATGGACTACAAGGAATACCTGCGCAATGTCCCCGGCATCTATGCCGTGAAGGGCTGCTAAAATCCCCGAAAAAAATTCCCCTGGACGGCATCGGTGCCGATGCCGTCCTGTCTGTTGCATCAACGAGGACCTCATGACTGACACCACCATCGCCATCATCGGCGGCACCGGACTGACTTCCCTCAAGGGCCTGGAGATCACTCGCCGTGAAGTGATGCATACGCCCTACGGTGAACCTTCAGGCCCCATCACCCACGGCGTACTGGCTGGCCGGGAGGTCATGTTCCTGGCCCGTCACGGCTATGGGCATACCATCCCACCCCATCGAATCAATTATCGTGCAAACCTGTGGGCGCTCAAGAATGCCGGCATCCACCGGGTGGTGGCGGTGGCGGCAGTGGGGGGGATCACTGCCGAGATGGCGCCGCCCCGGCTGGTGTTTCCCGATCAGATCATCGACTACACCTGGTCCCGTGGCCACACCCTGTTCGAGGCGGATTTAAGCCATGTCACCCATGTGGATTTCACCCATCCCTACTGTGAGGAACTGCGTCATGCGCTGATCCAGGAAGCCCGCCAGATTGGTCTGGATTTCGTGGACCGGGGCACCTACGGCGCAACCCAGGGGCCACGGCTGGAGACGGCGGCGGAGGTCAATCGTCTGGAGCGGGACGGCTGCGACATCGTGGGTATGACCGGCATGCCGGAGGCGGCCCTGGCCCGGGAACTGGAGCTGTGTTATGCCACCTGTGCCGTGGTGGCCAACTGGGCCGCGGGCCGTGGCGAAGGGCAGGGTGAGATTTCCATGGAGGAGGTGGACCGCAACGTGGCCGAGGGCATGGTGAACGTCCGCACCTTGCTGGAGAACATCATTCCTACCCTTTGAGCGTCCCTCCCCCGCCAGATGTGCGGATATCGGGGCGAAATTGGCCAGGGCACCATCAGCCTTCCAGTCCGATCAGAAACTGGCGCTGAAGTCTCATGCACCCAAGGTGCGGGCTCCCATCGCGGGGTGGAAATCTTCCGTTTCCTGTTTTCGAGTCTTTGAAGTTATGATATAACGACGCTAATGCAAAAGATTATCAGTCAATAGTACACCCACAGGAGCCCGCCCACGATGACTTTTCTCAAACGCGCCCTGCCTGTCGCCGTACTGATGTCATTACCCCTGCCGGTGATGGCCCAGGACATGGTTCGTGACAGCCAGCTTCCAGGTGCCCGCCTGTCACCGTTACCGCTGGGGGGCAGCCAGCAGGTGACCTCCGGTTCCGCTTTCAATCCCGATATCTCCATCATCGTTGATACGGTGTATTTCAATGAATTCAGCGGTCATGTGGATGATCCAGCGGGATTCGAGGGCGGGCATAGTCACGGCCACGGGCATGACCACGGCCACGGCCTGGATGACGGCTTCAATCTGCGGGAGATCGAACTGGCCTTCAGCGCCTCGGTGGATAACTATTTCGATGCCTTTGTGATGCTGGCCCTGGATGAACACAGCATCGAGGTGGAAGAGGCCTATGCCACCAGCCGCAATCTACCGGCGGGCCTGCAGATCAAGGTGGGCAAATTCCTCTCCGACGTGGGATACATCAACGCCCAGCATCCCCACGACTGGGCATTCGTGGACCGGCCATTGGTGAATGAATTCCTGTTTGGAGACCATGGCCTGCAGGAGAAGGGGGTGCAGTTGACGTGGATGCCGAACACGCCATTCTACAGTCGGTTCGGCCTTGAGTTGTTGCAGGGTGAAACCGAGGGCATTGCCTCCCACGTGGGCAGCGGTCGGGTCTCTCACGTGACGGTGACCCCCAACCCAGATACCGGCAATCCGGAGCGCCAGCGCTGGCGCGATGATAACCCCTTCAATGATGTCTCCGGCCCGCGTCTGATTACCGGCTTTGCCAAGTTCGGCCCGGATCTTGGCTTTGATCATGCGGCACAGTTCGGGATTTCCTATGGTTACGCCCGTGGTTTCCAGCGGGATGACCTTCATTCCAGCCTGCACTATGAAACCTGGGATGGGGATGCCTGGTTCGCCGGTTTGGATGCGGTGTACAAGTACAGCGCGGGCCGTTCCCACGGCCAGGGGGATCTGACCCTCCAGGGTGAATATTTCTATCGGCAGATCGACGCCGATTTCCGGGAATTCAGATTCTCCGGAGTCAATAACGGCAGGCTGGAAGAAACCAACCACTTGTCCGGAAAATCCCGCCAGGACGGTCTGTATATTCAGGGTCTTTATGGCATCGCGCCCCGCTGGCAACTGGGGCTGCGGGCCGAGGCCCTGGGTCTGACCAACGAAAATGCCCTGGTCGAGGACGATGGGTTCGCCTCCTTCGGCACCTCCTACCGCTACGCCGGCAATGTCACCTTCCGCCCCACTGAGTTCTCCATGCTGCGGGGGCAGGTAAACCGTTCCGACTTTGCCACCGACAATGGCGAGGACGGCGATGGCTGGTCCTTCATGCTCCAGTTCCAGATGGCGCTCGGTGTACATGGTGCCCACCAGTTCTGATGCCGGGAGCCACCAGGCCGTCGGGTGTGACTGCCCCCCGGCGGCCCCATGCCAAATATCAAATTTCAACGGAGATACAAACATGTATAAATGGCTGATTGGCCTGGCGTTGCTGGTGTTGACCGCCACCGCCCAGGCGGCCGTGAACGTCGTGGCCACCACGCCCGCCATGGGCATGCTGGTGGAAACCGTGGGCGGCGATGCCGTTTCGGTGCGGGTGCTGGCGCCGGCGGATCGTGACGCCCATTACCTGCAGGCCCGACCCAGCATGATGGCCGCCCTTCGCGGCGCTGATCTTGTGGTGTCCGTGGGGGCCGAACTGGAGGTGGGCTGGTTGCCCGCCGCCATCCGCGGCGCCAACAATCCCGAGGTCTTCCCTGGTCGCCCCGGTTATTTTGAAGCCGCCGCCCAGGTGGAACTGATCGGTGTGGGAGGTCCCGCCGACCGGGCCCTGGGAGATGTCCATCCGGCGGGTAATCCCCACGTGAACATGGACCCGGTGCGCATGGCCGAGGTGGCCCACGCCCTGGCCGAGCGGCTGGCCCGCTTCGATGCCGGCAATGCCGAACGATTCCGCGCCAATGCCCAGGCTTTCGACCGTGAGGTGCAAGCGCGTCTGCCCATCTGGCAGGCCCGTGTGGCTGATGCGCCGGGCGTGGTATTTTTCCACGAGGATGCGGACTACCTGGCCAAGCGCCTGGGGGTACCCGTGCTCGGCTACGTGGAGCCGCTGCCGGGCATCCCTCCCACCGCCCGTCACCTGCGTGATCTGGTACGTGATCTGGAAGGCCGCGATGGCGTGGTGATCCGGGCCATCTTCCATCAGGAGCGGGGACCCCGTTTCGTGGCTGAACAGTTGAACTGGCCCGTCTACGCCCTGCCGCTGGATCCGGAGGTGGGTGCCACCGCGGATGACTATTTTGATCTGATCGGGCAGTGGGTGGATGCCATGGCAGGTCGACTCTGAGCATGTCGGCTGAACCCTTGTTGCGGTGCCAGGGGGTCGTCGCCGGGTATGAGCACCCGGTGGTCGGCCCCGCCACCTTCGAACTCTTTCGTGGCGAGGTACTGGGTCTTTTGGGGAGCAATGGGGCAGGCAAGTCCACCCTCATCAAGGCCATCACCGGACATGCCCGTATCTTCCAGGGCCGACTGGATATCGCGCCGGGTATTGAACTGGCCCACCATCGCCAGCAGCCGGTACGACCCGCTGAATGCCCCCTCTCCGGTTACGATCTGGTGACTCTTACCGGCGCCTCCCGCCGTGCCCCTCCAGCGGAAATCTCCCGACTTCTGGAGGGTCGCGTGGATCAACTCAGCGGCGGGCAGTTCCAGATCCTGCAGATCTGGGCCTGCCTGGGCAGCGCGGCGGAGGTGGTGCTGCTGGACGAGCCCACAAATAACCTGGACCCCGCCACGGTGGAGGCGCTGGTCAAGCTGATTCGTCAGGATCAGGCGGGCCGCACCCTCCTGGTGGTCAGTCACGAGGCATCCTTCATTGATGCCGTCTGTTCCCGCGTTGTCTCGGTGAGTGCCTGATGCTGGAATTACTGTTTGATCCCCTGTTCCGGTTGCCCTTTGTCACCGGCCTGTTGCTGGCGCCGGTGGCCGCCATTGCCGGTGTCTATCTGCGCCTGCGGGAGGAGTGGCTGGCGGCTTTGGCCTATGCCCAGGTGGCCGCGGCCGGGGCCGTGGTGGCCGTGGTGTTCCATGCCCCCGTCATGCTCGGTGCCCTGGTGGCCGCCGGGCTGGTGGCCACGGTCAAGGGGCTGCTGGCCAATCCTGGCAATCACCATTTCGTCATGTTCATCCTGCTGGGATGGGGGGTGGCCCTGGTGGCGGGTTCTTTCAGTGCCCACGGAGAGATGGTGGGCCAGTCCCTGATGGACGGGCAGCTGTACTTCACCGGTCAGGCCCATCTGCTGGGCGCGCTGGCCTTGCTGGTCACCGGTACCCTGTTCATGTCCTGGCTGAGCCAGCGCCTGCTCATGGATCGTTTCTTCCCGGACTACTTCTCCGCCAATGGCATTCCCGCCTGGCGGCATCGAGTGGCCTTCGACTGGCTGGTGGTGGCCATCGTGGCCGTGGCCACCACGGCTTTCGGTGTGATGGCGGCGTTCGCGCTGCTCTTCATTCCCGCCTGGGTGGCCTGGGGTCTGGCCCAGGGTTGGCGCAACGTGCTCATCATCGCCGCCGGGGTGGCGCTGGTGGCCTACGCGACCGCCTTCGTGGTGGCCGTGGCGGTGGATCAGCCCTTTGGTCCCGTGCTGGTACTGATCCTGTGCGCCATGGCCCTGCTCAGATTCACCCGACGCGGGTTCAAGTCGGCATCGCCGCCACACCGCTGATCGTCCTTCATCCGCCGGAATAGCCACCATGGTGTCAACACCCCTGCGCTGGGCCATCGCGGCCCTGTTCTTCCTCTCGGGCTTTGCCGCGCTGGTCTATCAGGTGTTGTGGGTTCGGGAACTGGGCCTGCTGTTCGGCAGCACGGCCCAGGCGGCGGCATTGGCCATCGCGGTGTTCTTTGCCGGACTTGCCGTGGGTGGCTGGTTCTGGGGGCGCATGGCGCCGAGGGTCAAATCCGCACTGGCCACCTTCGGGTTACTGGAGGTGGCCGTTGCCCTCACGGCCCTGGGCCACTTCTTCCTGACCGATCTGTATCATGGCCTGTATCCGGCGCTGTACGCCCTGATCGGAGATCATCCCTGGGCGGACCAGGCCCTCAAGGTGGGCCTGGCGACCTTGATCCTCTTCCCGCCCGCCTTTCTGATGGGCGGTACCCTGCCCATGATGGGGCAGTTCATGGTGCCGGTGGTGGGCCGTCTGTCCACCACCGGCACGGCCCTGTATGCCCTCAATACCTTTGGTTCCGCCGTGGGGGCGCTGGCGGCCGGTTTTTTGCTGCCCGTGCTGTTGGGGTTTCACGGGGCCTATTTACTGGCCATTGGCATCGATCTGGTGGTCGGCATCATCGCCATCTTGCTGGGGCGCCGTATCCGTTCCCGTGGCACCGGCACCCACCCGGCACCGGTGGAGCCATTCCCCGCGGAAGTCGTGGCCGGTGAACCGGCATCCCAATGGTCGTCATTGCCGCCGCGCCTGGTCGGTGTGATCGCCTTCGCCTCGGGCCTGGCCACCTTGGGAGTGGAGGTGCTCTGGACCCGATTATTTGCCCAGGTGCTGCAGAATTCCGTGTACACCTACGCCATCGTGCTGGTGTCTTTCCTGGTGGCCCTGTCCCTGGGGGCACTGATGGCCAATGCCCTGGCACGCATCCGACGTCTGCCGCCCCAGGGGGTGCTGGGTGTGTTGCTGCTCCTGTCCGCGGGGGTCATTGCCGCCTCGCCCTGGGCATTTCATGCCGCCACCGATGGACTCAACTATGTGGGGGCCGGGGCTGGCTGGCGAGACTACCTGGCCGCCGTATCGGCCACGGCGATTGCGGTCATGGTGCTGCCGGGTATCCTGCTGGGCGCGGTACTTCCTTATTTGTTGCGGGCGGTGGAGGCATCCCGCCCGGAACCGGGCCGGATCATCGGCCAGCTGGTGGCGGCCAATACTTCGGGGGCCATCCTCGGCTCCCTGGCCGCCGGCTTTGTCCTGCTGCCCTGGATCGGCGTGACCGGTAGCCTGCTGGTGTTTGCCGCCATCTACCTGGCGCTGGTGATCTGGCTGATCTGGCGCACCCCGGCCCCCCTCTCCTGGCGCCTGACCGGGGCCGCCCCACTGGCGGCCATCTGCCTGACGTTACTGATCTGGCACCCCCAGGGGTTGAGCGTGTCACGCCTGGATCAGGCTGCCGGGGAGTCTCTTCTGGACGTGCGGGAGGGCAGTCATGCCACGGCCACCGTGGTGCAACGGGGGGAACATCGCGTACTGCGCGTGAACAATTACTACACCCTGGGGGGCACCACATCGCTGGAGTCGGAACGCAACCGCACCCTGATTCCCATGATGACCCATCCAGATCCCCGTCGTGTCTTTTATCTGGGCATGGGTACGGGGATCACCGCCGGAACCAGCCTGATGTTTCCGGTGGAACGGGTGGACGTGTGCGAACTGCTGCCGGAGGTGGTGGAACTGGCCAAAATCCACTTTCACCCCTGGAACAACGGGCTTTTCCAGGACCCGCGGGTTACGGTGCGTGCCCAGGATGGCCACCATTGCCTGCGTCATACCCGCCAGCGTTACGACGTGATCATCAGTGACCTGTTTACGCCGTGGAAGGCGGGTACGGGCAATCTCTACACCCGGGAGCATTACGAGGTGGCCCGTGCCCGACTGGCGGACGGTGGACTGTTTGTCCAGTGGCTGCCGCTCTATCAGCTCACCGAGCGGGAACTGGGCAGCATCGGGCGTACCATGCAGGCGGTATTTCCCCAGGTGGTGGCCTGGCGTGGCGACATGTTCCCCACCGGGTCCATCCTGGCACTGGTGGGCACCGAAGCGGATGTGACCCTGGACCCGGATGTCCTGGTTCGGCATGGCCGGGCACTGGCGGGCAATCCGAGCCTGCCGGCCCCCCTGCTGCAGGCTGTGTCGTTGCGTTTTTATGCCGGCAATGTGGGGCTGAGCCAGGTGTTCGACGACTATCCGGTGAACACCCGCAACCGACCCGTGGTGGAGTACGGTGCCCCTCGCTCTCAGCGACGGGTGCACACGGGTGAGGCCCGCTGGGTGATCGGTGCGGAACTGGGCGCCCTGTACGAAGCCCTCTCCCGGCAGGTACCGCCCCACCAGGACCCCTATCTGTCCCGGCTGCAACCGCGTGAACTGGGTTATGTTCACGCCGGCCGGCACTATTACCACTATCGGGTGCTGGCCCGACACGGTCACGAGGCTCTGGCCGGGCAACATCTGGAAGCCTTCCTGCGCCTGACGCCCTTTGAAATCGCCCCGTCTCCCAGCCCCGAGGAGACAGGTTCCCGGTGGGAGGAATGACAGGGTCAACGGCACTGGAATCGCATGGAATGCCTGTTGAGCGGCAAGAATGGCTTATGATGGATCCACCCGTTCCGCGCCCGGCGCCTCGATGCCCCGCCGCAGGAGCAGGGTGCCGCTCTGGCGGTAGAGTTCGGTCAGGGCTTGGCGATGGCGGATCAGGGATTCAATTTCTTCCAGCTGGCTTTCCAGCAGGTCCCGCTGGGCCTGGGAGACGGCAAGCGCGGTGCCGGTACCCACCCGGAACCGGACCTGTTCGGTCCGCAGTACCTCCTCCTGCAGTTCCCGGGTGAGGCGGGTGGCCTGGATCTGTTCCCGGGTGCGGTTGGCCTCGAACCAGGCATTCTGCACATCCAGGGCGGTGAGCTGCTGGAGATTGCCCAGGGCCTCCAGGGATTGCTGGCGGGTCAGGCCCGCCCGTTGGGACTCCGCCCGGGCGGCGCGGTGGCCCAGGGGGTGTTCCAGGCGCAGTCCGGCGCTGTAGTCGTAGCCGGGGCCATCGATCTCACGCCATGCCTCGCCGAAGGCGGCGGCATAACCGCTCTGGCCCAGGGTGATGAACAGATCCAGCCGAGGCAGCAGCCCCTGGCGGGTACGGATCACCTCCAGTTCTCCCCGTTGCACCCGCAGCCGGGCCTCGTTCAGGTCCGGGCGATGGTCCCGGGCCAGGGCCAGGTGCAGGTCCACCGACTCCATCGGGGGCACCTGATGGTCGGGGTGGTCCAGGGGGGTGACGGCGGTGCCCCAATGGGCCTGTTGCGGATTGATCAGTTGCAGGAGCCGGATGCGGGCCCGGGCCTGGTCGGAACGGGCGTTGATCAGCCCCTGGCGGCGCAGGGCCTCTTCGGCCCGGGCGGCGGTTTCCTCGGTTTCCGGCCGTTCTCCCACCCGGATGCGCTGACGGGTTTCTTCCAGTTGCCGGCGTGCCACCGCCAGGGATTCCTCGAAGATGGCGGTGCGGCGGCTGGCCAGCACATAGTCCCAGTAGGCCGCTTCCACATCGGCCACCAGGTTTTCGGCAAAGCCGCGAAATTCATACAGGGAGCTTTGGGTATCCAGACGGGCCTGACGCAGGCGGGCCAGGTTGGAGTCGATGCGCGCCCCTTGCAGCAGGGCCTGGGTCAGGGTCAGTCCCGCCCGCGAGGTGAACTGTTCCCGGGTCTGGGTGGACTCGCTGCGCACCGTGCGCAGGGAGAGTTCCAGGTCCGTGCCCGTGGGCAGGCGCTGGCGCAGGCCGCCCTCGAAGAGGTCACGGTCGGAGCGGGTGATCTGGTCGGGCATGTCCGGGCGCTGGTCGAACTGGCGGACCGCTTCGTCCCGACGCAGGGACATCTCGGCGAACAGCACCGGGTCGAACACCGCCCGTTCCACCGCTTCGAAGGTCCCGGTGATCAGGGGCTGAAGCTGCTGGACCGCCAGGGACCGGTTGTGGGACAGGGCCAGGAACACCGCCTGTTCCACCGACAGGGACAGGGCATCCGGCCCCAGTGCATCCGGGGGCAGGGCGGTATCCCGGGCCGGGGTGACCACGGGCAGGTCATCAGGGAGAGGCAGCCCATGGGGCAGGTGGGCGTCCAACCGCTCATCCAGCCAGCCGGGCGGGGTGTCATGGGCCGGCGGCGTCTCCTGCCGGGCCTGGGCGCCGCCGCCGAGCATGAGCAGTGCAACGGCCATCGCCAGGGCGGTCCGTGCCGGTGGAAGAGGGGGGCGATCAGGCTGGGGCATGGGTCAAGGGTCCGTCAACGGTCTGTCGGGTGGGTCGGTCCCGGTGGAACAGGGTGTAAAGGGCTGGAATCAGCAGCAGGGTGATCAGGGTGGAACTGATCAGGCCGCCGATCACCGCCCGGGCCATGGGGGCCTGGGCCTCGGCGCCTTCACCAAAACCCACCGCCAGGGGGATCAGGGCCAGAATGGTGGTGAGGGAGGTCATGAGGATGGGGCGCAGACGCCGCCGCGCCGCCTCGCGGACCGCGTCACGGACCTTGAGGCCCTCCCGCCGGTGCAGGCGGGCACTCTGGTCCACCAGCAGGATGGCATTGTTCACCGAGATCCCGATCAACATGATGATGCCGATCAGGGACTGAACGTTCAACGTGGTGTCCGTGAACAGCAGCATCAGCACCACGCCGATCAGTGCCAGGGGGACGGCGAACATGACGATGAAGGGATCACGCAGGGACTCGTACAGGCTGGCCATCACCATGTAGACCAGGGCAATGGCCATCAGCAGGGCCAGGCCCAGTTCGGTGAAGGCCCGCTGCTGTTCCTCCACGTCGCCGGCGAACAGGATCTCCACATCACGTGGCAGGGGCATGGCCGCCAGTTCGGCACGCACGTCGGCGACGATGGCCCCCAGGTCACGACCGGAGATGTTGGCGTTGACGGTGTTGACCCGCTGCTGCTCCTTGCGCTCGATCTGCAACGGCGCCATGGCCGCCTCCAGGGTGACCAGGTTGCGCAGGCTGACCGGATCTCCGTCCCGGCCCGGCAAGGTGAGGTTGAGGATATCGTCCAGGCTCAGATGCTCGGCGTCCCGGAGCTGGACCCAGATGCGGGTCTCGCTACCCCCATCCCGGAACTGACCGGCCATGCCGCCGCTCAGGGCGGTTTCCAGGGTGCGGGCCACCTGGGCCACGCTGATGCCCAGGTCGGAGGCCCGGGTGCGGTCGATGCGGACCAGCTGCTGAATGCGTCCATCCTCCCGGCCCAG
Organism: Ectothiorhodospira magna; assembly: GCF_900110965.1. Lineage (GTDB taxonomy): Bacteria > Pseudomonadota > Gammaproteobacteria > Ectothiorhodospirales > Ectothiorhodospiraceae > Ectothiorhodospira > Ectothiorhodospira magna. The sequence continues at coordinate 13,663 of NZ_FOFO01000015.1, read as the reverse complement.
GCGCACATCGGTGATGCCGTCGATGTTCCCGATACGGGCCGCCAGTTCCCGGGCGCTCAGGTCGATGGTCGCCAGATCAAAGCCCCGGACTTCCAGGCTCAGTTGCTCGCCATCCTGCCCGGCCCCCATGCCCCGCATCATCATCCCCTGGCTGGCGCGAACCCGGACCGTGATGCCGGGGATCTCCGTGACCTGCCGGCGCAGGGCGGTGGCGATCTGTTCCGTGGAACGGCCCCGCTCCGACAGCGGCACCAGAGCGATGTTCAGACTGGCGGTGGACGGGCTGGTGGCCCGAAAGCCCGAAGCCCCCACGCTGGTGATCATGCTGCGCAGTTCCGGGACTTCGGCGGTGATGATGGCCTCGATCTGGCGCACCGCATCATCCAGGACTTCGATGCGGGTGCCCGGCTCCATTTCGATGTTTACCCGCAACTGGCCTTCATCCGTGGCGGTCATGAACTCGGTGCCCAGGCGGGGGATGAGGGCCAGGGCGCCGATAAAGAGTGCCAGGGTCAGCAGGATGACCACCCAGCGATGGTTCAGCGCCCGATCCAGCAGGGCCAGGTAGCCCCGTTCCAGCCCACGCACCAGGCCGCCGGCTGCGGTGCCCAGTCGATGGATGCCGCCGGGGGTGGTGCGGGGCTTCACCGTGGCCTGTCGTCCCATCAGCATGGGCACCAGGGTCAGGGCCACCAGCAGGGAACAGAACAGGCTGAAGGCCACCACGAAGGCCAGTTGCTTGAACAGGATGCCGGCCATTTCCTGGGCGAAGAACATGGGCAGGAAGATGGCCAGGGTGGTGAGGGTGCTGGCGGTGATGGCTGCCGCCACGTCGCCGGTGCCCCGGGTGGCCGCTTCCAGCGGACTGAGTCCTTCTTCCTGGCTGCGGCGGGCGATGTTCTCGATCACCACGATGGCGTTGTCCACCATCAGGCCCACCCCCAGGGCCAGGCCGCCCAGGGTCATCAGATTGAGGGTGAAACCACCGAAATAGATCAAGCCGAAGGTGGCGATCACCGAGACCGGAATGGCGGTGGCGGCCACCAGGGTGAAGCGCAGGTGGCGCAGGAAGAACAGCAGCACCAGTACCGCCAGACTGCCGCCGTAGAGGATGGAGCGGCCCACATTCTGGATGGAGCGCTCGATATGCCTGGCGGTGTCGATGGCGGTGGCGATGTTGAGCTGGGGAAAATCCCGGTCCAGGCGCAGGATTTCTTCCTGTACCGCCCGGGAGACCTGCACCGTGTTGGCATCCGACTGTTTCTGGATGGCCAGCCGTACGCCGGGGGCGTCATTGATGCGGATGATGCGGGTGATGCGCTGGTGGGTGTCGCGCACCTCGGCCACCTGATGCAGGTGGATGGGGACGCCGTCGCGCACCGCCACCACGGTGGCGCGGATCTGATCCAGGTTTTGAAACTCGCCGGGGGTGCGCAGGCGCAGGTCCATGCGGCCCCGCACGATTTCGCCGGCGGGGTGGATGACGTTGGCATCCCGCAGGGCCTGACGGATCTCGTCCAGGCCCAGGCTCAGGGCCTGGAGGCGGTCCGGGTCCACATCCACCCGGATTTCCCGCTCCAGGCCCCCCCAGACATCCACCGCCGCCACCCCGGGCACCCGCTCAAGGCGGGGCCGGATGCGGTCGTCAATCAGCCGCCGCAGTTCGATGGGGTCCAGGTTGCCCCCCACGCCGATGAGCATGATCGGGAAGGCGGCGCTGTCAAAGCGCCGGACCAGGGGGCGTCCGGCTTCTTCGGGCAGGGCGTTGCTGATACGGTCGAGACGATCCCGTACCTCGTTGGTGGCGGCGTCCAGATTGGTCCCCCAGCCAAAGGAGACCCGCACGCTGCTGGAGCCTTCCGATGAGGTGGAGGTGACTTCCTCCACCCCAGGGACCGCCGAGACGGCTTCCTCCACCGGTCGGGTGATGAGCTGCTCGATCTCGTCGGGACCGGCATTGTCATAGCTGGTCATGATCGAGACGGTGGGAAAGGTGATGTCCGGCATCAGGTCGATGGGCAGGCGGAACAGGGACATCAGCCCCAGGGTGACCACGATGGCGGTCATCATGGCGGTGAAAATGGGGCGGGAGACAGTAAAGACAGCCGGATTCATGGTGCATCACTCCCGGCCCGGACCTGATCCGGCTCATCCCGCGCCACCGGTCGCAGCCGTGTCCCGTCGCTGATCAGGTGATGGCCCAGGGTGACCACCCGGCCTTCCAGGGCCGGGCTGATGATCTGGACCCGATCCCGGGTCTCAATGCCGGTATCCACCGGGATAAACCGGGCGGTGGGGCCTGCCTCATGGGTGTCTTCCACCAGAAACAGGCCGGATTGCCCCTGTCGTTCCACCAGGGCATCCACCGGGACCAGGGTGACATCGGACAGGGCGCGGGTGGTGATCCGGGCCTCCACGAACATGCCGGGCCGCAGGCGTTGATCCTCGTTGGGGACATGGATCTCCACCTGCGTCTGGCGGGAGGCTTGACGAAATTCCGGCGACAGCCGTTCCACCCGGCCCGTGAAGGTCTCTCCCGGATAGGCCATGGTGGTCAGGGTCACCGGCTGGCCCGGTGCCAGGCGGGCATAGTCCCGCTCGGTGACGAACACCCTGGCCCGCAGGGGGGCAAGATCCACCAGGGCCAGGATGGGGGTGTTGGCCTGCAGGAGACTGCCTTGATCCACGAACCGCTCCGCCACCCGCCATGGGGTGTCCTGGGTCTTGGCATCGGCATGGATGCGGGTATGGCTCAGGCGGATTTCCGCGTTGCGCACCGCGGCCTGCCGCTGGTCGATCTGGGAACGGGCCAGGGCCACCCGGGCCTGCTGGGCTTCCAGTTCCGTCTGGGCCGCTTCCAGTTCGGACTGGGAGGCGATGCGCTGTGTCCGCAGTTCCTGGGTACGGGTCAGGGCGCGTCGGGCGGCGGCCAGGGCGGCCTGGGATTCTTCCAGACTGGCCCGGGCCACGGCCAGTTCGGCCCGGGCCTGCTCCAGGTTCTGTGCCACTTCGTCATCATCCAGTACCGCCATCAGGGTGCCGGGGGCCACCGCATCGCCGATATCCACATGCAGATGTTCCAGGCGCCCGGCAATCCGGGTGGCCACCTCCACCCGGTGGGCGGCCACCAGAGAGCCGGTGAACACCGCCTTTTCGGTGATGTCGCCGCGGGTGATCGGCGCCACGGCCACGGGCACGGCGGCGGCGCCCCGCTGACTGGCGGGGGGTTGACCGGCACCCTCGGGGCTGCCCAGCCGGAACAGAACCAGGACAAGCAGCACGAGGGCAGCCACGGCGGCGGCAGTCAGCAGGTGTTTTTTGTTCATCGATCTGAAGATTCTTCGGTAGAATGCAAGGTCTTGTTCTCTATCTTCCCATGGATTCATCATCTGATGTGCCCCGCGTTACTGGCACCCTTGCCCTATCTTGAAGATTCCAGCCGGTTGTTTGACGCTCTGGAGGACGAACCCTGGGCGGTGTTGCTGGATAGCACCTGCCAGGGGCTACCCGGTGGGCGCTACGACATTCTGACCGCAGACCCCTATCTCACTGTGGTGACCCAAGGGGACCAGACCCAGGTCAGGGACCGGGCAGGCCGGGTACTGGAAGACACCCAGGAGGACCCGTTTCAGGTCTTGCGGACATACCTGGGGCCATCATCACCGCCGATACCTGGGGTGCCCTTTGCCGGTGGTGCCGTTGGCTATTTTGGCTACGATCTGGCCCAGCGTCTGGAACGATTACCGGTTTTGACAAAAACGGACGACGATGAATCCCTGCCCCAGATGATGCTGGGTCTCCATGATTGGGCCGTTGTGGTGGACCACGAGCAACAGACCTGCGTTCTGGTGGGACAGGGGCGAGACCGGCGCACTGGGGAACGCTGGGAAGAATGGGTGGCGCGTTTTAGCCACGGGACATCGGGTATCCATCGGGAGGGATTGGTGTCCAGGGGACCGCTTCAGGTCAATCTGGGGCCTGATGAATACCATCATCGGTTTGATCGGGTCCAGGCTTTCATCCGCGAGGGAGACTGCTATCAGGTGAACCTGGCCCGCCGTTTTCAAGCCCCGGTCCACGGTGACCCCTGGGGAGCCTACTGTAGCCTGAGAACCATGAGTCCTGCCCCCTTTGGGGCATTTTTTCGGGTTCCGGGGGCGGCCATTCTGTGCAATTCGCCGGAACGGTTTCTTCATCTTCAAGATGGCAGGGTCACCACCTGCCCCATCAAGGGCACCCGGCCCAGGGGGCAGACAGCCAGTGCCGATGCCAGCCTGAGCCAGGCCCTGGCCGATAGCGCCAAGGACCGGGCTGAGAATGTGATGATCGTAGACCTGTTGCGCCATGATCTGGGCAAGGTCTGCGCTGTGGGGAGTGTGGCTGTCCCCACCCTGTTTGCCGTGCAAAGCTATGCCACGGTGCATCACCTGGTCAGTACCGTCACCGGTCAGTTGGCACCGGGGCAGGATGGGGTGGCGCTGCTGCGCGCCTGTTTCCCCGGTGGCTCCATTACCGGGGCACCCAAGATTCGGGCCATGGAAATCATCGAACTGCTGGAGCCTCATCGGCGCGAGGTATACTGTGGTGCCATGGGCTATCTGGGTTTTGACGGCGCCATGGACACCAACGTGGCCATCCGCACCCTGGTACACCAGGGTGGCCGGCTGAGATTCTGGGCCGGGGGCGGCATCACCAGCGGTTCTCAGTGGATGGACGAATATCAGGAGACCCTGGACAAGGCCGCAGCCATGCTTCGGCTGTTTGATATTCAAGAAAGCCCGCGCCATCGCCGATAAACAGGTATGGGTGTCATTCCAGCTCCGTCACCTCATCAAAAAGACGCCCGAGGACATCACCATGCTCGATAATTTGACCATCCGCAACCGATTGATCCTCCTGGCTATTACTGGCCTGATTCTGGTGGGCGGGATTTTGCTGGGGGTTTCCTATCAGTCTGCCTCCACCATGGTGCACCGGGTGGTCCATCAAAGCCTGATGGAGAAGGTCAACGGCGATATCAATGCGGTCCGCGCTTACATCCAGAACTTCCACGGCGATTTGGCCCTGCAAAATGGCCGTTTGGTGGATAGTCAGGGGACACCCATGGAGGGGCGCCATGATCTGGCAGATGCCATCAGTGAGGATCTGGGAATTTCCTTTAGTGTTTTTGCCCGTGACCGTAACGAGTTTGTTCGGGTGATCACCAATTTGACGGGGAGTGATGGCCGCCGTCCCATGGGCACCTCTCTGGGACGGGACAGTGAAGTCCATCGAGCCGTCTCCCGGGGGCAGCGCTACGTAGGAGAGGCGGTGGTGATGGGGACGCTGTATCTGACGGCGTATGAACCCATCTTGAATCAGCGTAACGAGGTGATCGCAGTCATCGGCCTGGGGGTGCCCCGGTCCCAGGCCGATGGTATCGTGGCTGAAGGCATGTCTACCCTGGTGTGGGCAATGACCGTGACCCTGTTGCTGGTGCTGGTTGTGGGCACCGTGGCTGCGGTGCTGTTTGCCCGTTCCATCGTCGCCCCCATTGAGGAGATGATCAACACCCTTAGGGATATTGCCGAAGGTGCAGGGGATCTGACCCGCCGGGTGAAGGTGACGGGCCATAACGAGATGGCCGCAATGGGTGCTGCCTTCAACGCCTTTGCCGAACGCATTCATGAACTGGTGCGTCAGGTGGCCGTGGTGACTGCCCAGCTTTCAGCAGCCGCCGAGCAATTGTCCACCACCTCCGAGGAAACCCGCGAGCAGGTTCGACAACAACATTCAGAAACCGATCAGGTGGCCACGGCCATGAACGAAATGGCCGCCACAGTCCAGGAAGTGGCCCGTAATGCCAGTGAAGCTGCCCAGGCTGCTCAGGATACTCAGACTGAAGCCCAGGCGGGTGGTCAGGTGGTGACTCAGACCATCACTTCCATTGAATCCCTGGCCAAGGAGGTGGAACACGCCGCCGAAGTGATCGAGCGGGTATCCACCGACAGTGAGGAAATCGGCAAAGTGCTGGATGTGATCCGGGGGATTGCCGAGCAGACCAATCTACTGGCCCTCAATGCGGCCATCGAGGCGGCCCGAGCTGGTGAGCAGGGTCGAGGGTTTGCGGTGGTGGCCGATGAGGTACGAACATTGGCCAGCCGGACCCAGTCCTCCACCAAGGAGATTCAGGCCATGATTGAACGTCTGCAGACAGGCACCAGCGGCGCGGTCAAGGTCATGGAGCAGGGGCGTGGCAAAGCCAAGGAAAGCGTCACCCAGGCGGCCCGGGCCGGGAAATCCCTGGAATCCATCAATCAGGCCATCGCCAGCATCAATGACATGAATGCCCAGATCGCCAGTGCCGCAGAAGAGCAGTCTGCGGTTGCCGAGGAAATCAACCGCAACATTTCCAACATCACCCATGCAGTAGACCAGACTTCCAACGGTGCAGGTCAAATCGCCGCCTCCAGCGAGGAACTGGCCCGGATGGCGTCGGAACTGCAAAACCGGGTGGGTCGTTACCGGATTTGACTGGACCCGGTGGTGCCCTACCCGAAATCATGACTCCGGGGCATCCTGTCCGTTGAGAACCTGGGCAAGCTGGGTCAGGGTCTGACTACGGGACCGGGACTCCACGGCCTGGGCCTGGGGATTGAGGCGTGACCACTCCGGGTGCAGTCTGGCTTTGCGTATGGGACCGGGCAAGGCGCCTTTACGCCAGGTTTCATCTGCCGGATGATCCAGCTGCAGGGCCTGTTCTGCGCCATGTCCCCGGTGCATCAGGGCCTCGACCAGTTGCCGCTGACGCAAGGCCAAAAGCCGCAGGGTGCTGGTATTGACCCGCAATTCCCGTCGGCCCCGCGCCCGCTGTATCAGGCGGCGTCCCAGGTTCAGGGTATTGCCCAGCAAGGCGCCGGCAGCCGCTCCTGTTGCCGTGCCAGCCCCTAGGGTGGTGCCCAGGGCCATCACATCCACAGCCATACCCACCGCGCCACCCACGGCAGCCCCCTCTCCGGTGCGCAGTCCGTGGTGGCGCAAGGCTTCGGGGGTGAATAAATCCAACCCCCATTGTCCATCCTCCAGGGGCAGACGTTCGCCCAGATAGTCCCTGGGCCGAAACCGGAACAGGTTGAGCAGGGCATCCACGCAGGCCTGTTCCCGCTCCCGCACCCGATCCTGCAAAATGTCCGTCGCCCGGCGGGTTTCCTCCCGGTCACTGCCCGCCACCACCATGACACAGGCAGCCACATCAATGAGCATATCGGCCACGGTGTCCATCGCTGCCTGCCGGAGCCAGTGGGCTTCCCGTTCCCTGGCCTGCATCAGTCGGTCCAGGGTCTCGCGCCAGGGGTCCAGCAGGCTGCGGAGCTTTTCATGCAGCCGCAACTCGCCTTGCAGGTCATAGACCACCGAATCAAAAGTGATCACCGCATGCAGGCCCAATCGGGACAGGGCTTCCCGCCACTCCTCGGCGCGATTATGGGGACCGGCCACAAAGTTCAGCACCGGCAGCAGCGGACGGGCGCACAGGCCCAGCACAGCCAGTTCATCCCGATACTTGCCCAGCACCGGCTCCCGGGCATCAATCACATACAGACCCACATGGGCAGCGCGCAACTGGCGCAGCACCTTGCTTTCCTGATCAAAACGTCCGGCAGCATCGGGAGATTGGAGAAACTGTTCCAGGTCATCGGTGCCCAGATGCCGCCCGCCACTGTTTTCCTCCAGCCAGTCCATAATGCTGGGGGCATCCTCCAGACCAGGGGTATCGTAGAGGGCCACCAGGGGTGTTCCATCCACCAGCAACTGAGTCCCTTCCACATGGCGCGTGGTGGCGGGGGCATCCCGAACCTCGCCAAACTCTGTATCCCTGGACAGGGTCCGCAGCAGGGATGTCTTGCCGGTATTGGTGTGACCGACCACGGCCACCTGCAAAATTGAGGTCACGGTGTTGGGATCTCCTTCGAGGTCGCAAGGGCATCTCGCAGTATGTCCGCTGCCACGGGATTGCCGGCTGCCGGTGTGGCAGGCAGCAGCCGGTCCACACCGGCCTGGGTTGCCAGTTGTTGCCAACTGGCATGGCGGGCCGCCAGATCAATACCTCGGGTCTGTGCCAGATCCTGTTGATCCAGTAGTACCCAGACCGGGGCTTGAGTGCGATCCCGAAGGGTGGAAAGAAAACCTTCGGCGCCCCGATCCGGGGTCCGGGCCAGGGAGCACACTGCCACAATCAGCGCTGGAGGGGGCTGCAGGTGCTGGGCAGCAGCCAGGACATCCCGCCGGGTATGGCGGTCTTCCACCTGACCCAGGGCCACCCATTCAGGTGGATTTTGATGCTGTATCCAGTGATCGTCCGCCTGTTCCAGTTCATAACCCAGCAGGGCCAGGGTAATGCCCTGGCGTTCCCGTTGCCGGGGGGGATCGGGGGGCTGGATCAGGGTCAGAGGCGGTGGATCCATCACCCCCAGGCGAAGAGAATTGGGCAGCAGGCGAGGGGCCAGCCGGGCATATCCAGGGGCATTCAGGTCCAGCCGCAGGCGCCGTCGTGCCCGTTTCATCATCAAGGCACAGCCCAGCCCAAGCACCAGCCTGGGCAACAGACCATACAGCAGCAGACACCCCAGCAGCCAACTGGACCACTGGACCCGGCCCAGGGCATCGCCGGCAGCGTCCAGCCGACTGGCCCGGATCAGAGCCTCATCAGGCATGGGCAGGCCCAGCCAGCCGGGCAGCAGGGCCAGACCGGTGATCAGGCCCACCAGATGATCTTCTGCCAACAAAGTGGTGCCCCAGACAAAATCGTACTGACGCACACTCAGCACCCACAGGCACATGAGCAGGGCGCCGGTGCAAAAGGCTGCCCACAGCAGATGGGTGAGTGTGCCGGCGGCCCAGCGTCCCAGACCATCACGACTCATGAGCCGAAACAGGGCCTGAACGGCCAGTATTGATGCCTGTCCCCGGATCAGGCGCCGGGCCAGTCCGCCGCCCAAACCCAAAACCCCTTGTCCCAGCAGACCACCACCGCCTCTGGGCCGGAGGGTCATGAACAGGAGCCACAGCAGCAGCATGACCAGTTGCAGGCCCAGCAGGCTACCCAGGGTCCAGAGAATATTGATGCGGGATCCTCCCGCCACCAGGGGGGCAGCCAGAGCTGCCGCCGCTGCGGCCATGCCACCAAGCCCCGCCAGAATCATTACCAGCAGCAACAGCCAGCCGGCCACATGACGGGCGCTGGACAGTGCCTCCTGCACCTGGGCGCCCAGACGGGTGGCCGCCGCCCGGACCAGTATCCGATGTTCCAGGTCACCATCGGCATGGCGACCCGCCTGCCAGGCGCTGGCATCGTCGATGACGCGCCCGGTGCGATCTTCATGCAGGCGCACCGCTTCGGCCACCAGCCGGTGGGTAAAGCAATCCTTGGAGGGCCGGTGGGCCCCGTTGGCAATAGGGGTATTCATGGCCGGCACTATAAGGCCATGTTTTCTGCCCGCCAACCTGCCAAAAAAAATCCCTGCCCCTGCCCCCGGTATTGCTGGTTCGGCCTTTTTAATGCTTAGATCATCTGCTTGTTGATCAGTGTGGGAAAATGGCATGTTGCGGTGGTTGTTGATCCTGTTGGGAGGCGGTCTGTCCCTGGTGGTGCTGGTTTCGATGCTGGGGCCATTTCTGATTTCTCCCCGGCCCTTGCCGGACCTGGCACCCGCAGCGGACCTGGCCCTGCCGGAGAGCCGCTTCCTGACCCTTCCCCATGAAGGGACGGATGGCCTTGAGATCCATTATCTGGAGCGTAAAGGCGACAGTGCCGAAGGTCCGGTGCTGGTGCTGTTGCACGGGTTCACCTTCAATGCCTTCACCTGGGATCCGATGATGGGCATGCTCGACGGGCCAAGGCAGATTCTGGCCTACGACCAGGTGCCCTATGGTCTCAGTGCCAAGCCGGTGCGGGGGGAATGGTCTGGCCCCAACCCCTTCACCCAGACGGCGGCTGTAGCCCATCTGTTTGCCCTGCTGGATGCCAAGGGTGTGGAACAGGCGATTCTGGTAGGTAATTCCTCCGGGGCCACCCTGGCTCTCAAGGCGGCCCTGAATCGACCCGAACGGGTCAGCGGGCTGGTGCTGATCAATCCCTGGGTCTACGTGGACCGGCCCAGTGTCCCTGCCCTGATCACCCATTGGCCGCAGGTACAGCGTCTGAACCTGTTGCTGGCCCGTCGGTTGGGGGGCAGTGGCACCCTGCTGGACCTGTCCTATCATGATCCGGCACAAATTACCGATGAACGTCGGGCCCTGACCACCCTCCATACCCGGATGCACCATTGGGATCTGGCCTGGGGTGAATTATTTGTACGCGCCATGGCCAGTCCGGTACATATCAGCGACCATCTTGCCCACATTCGTCAACCGGCACTGGTGATCATTGGCGAGGAAGACCGGGTTGTTTCGCCGGAAGATTCCCGCCGAGCCGCCGGTACCCTGCCCAATGCCACCTTGGTGGCGGTGCCCGAGTGTGGTCATGTCCCCCAGGAAGAATGTCCCGAAGCTGTTTCCGTGGCCATCAACCGGTGGCTGGATATAAGGTAAGCCGTTACCCTTGGGCAAAAGCGCTCGCGGAGAAACTGATGGCATTGAGAATTGGTTGTATCGGTCTGGGTATCATGGGCCGTCCCATGGCGAGCCGTTGGCTGGCGGCAGGCCACGAGGTTACGGTCTGGGCACGTAACCCCGAGGCCGTGGCACCCCTGATCACCCAGGGCGCCCAGTCTGTCGCCAGTGCTGCCGATCTGGCCCGGCAGGTGGATGTGATTTTCACCAATGTGTCCGACACCCCGGATGTAGAACAGGTATTGCTGGGAAGCGGAGGTGTGGTGGTGGGTGCCCGGCCAGGACTGATTGTGGTTGACCATAGCACCATCTCGCCCACGGCCACCCGCCGGCTGGCCGCCGTTCTGGCAGGCCAGGGCGTTCATCTGCTGGACGCGCCGGTTTCCGGTGGTGAACAGGGGGCCATCGACGGCACCTTGAGCATCATGGTGGGCGGAGAAGCTGCCGTGCTGGAACAGGTACGGCCTCTGCTGGAAGTGGTGGGGCAGACCATTACCCACCTGGGTGGTCATGGTGCTGGACAGTTCACCAAAGCCTGCAATCAACTTCTGGTGGCGCAGACCATAATGGCGGTATCAGAAGCCATAGTGCTGGCCGAAGCGGCCAATGTGGACCCGGCAGCCATGCGTGAGGCCCTGCTGGGAGGGTTGGCCGGTTCCCGGATACTGGAGGTTCATGGAGAGCGGATGATCCGTCGGGAATATCTCCCCGGCTTCAAGACACGCCTGCACCACAAGGACATGTCCATTGTGTTGCAGGCGGCGGCGGAACTGGGGCTTCCCTTGCCGGGGGCTGCCTTGTCCGCCCAGTGGATCAATGCTGCCGTGGGGTTGGGGCATGGGGAGGCGGATTCCGCCGTGGTGGCCGAGGTGCTGCGCCGTCTGGCCCCCTCAGGGCCAATCCACGACGAGGAACAATCGCCATTTGCAGCCGTCGAACCCCGTGCAGGAAAATAGCATCGTCATGGACCCGAAGACCAAAAGCGTCAACCCGCCCCAATCCCCCAAGCCATCTTCCATCGACCCGGAGGAAGTGGCCCGTTATACCGCTCTGGCGGATCGATGGTGGGATGAAAGCGGCCCTTTCTGGCCTCTGCATACCCTCAACCGGTTGCGTACTGATTACATTTGTGACCGGCTATGTGCTCACCTGGGTCGTGATCCATCGGCACCGCATCCCCTGGCAGGTCTGCGCCTGCTGGATATTGGCTGTGGCGGCGGCATCCTCAGCGAATCCATGGCCCGTCTGGGTGCCCAGGTTCACGGGATTGATGTGACTGAAAAGAACATCGCCGTGGCCCGGCTCCACGCCCGGCATTCAGGGCTGGATATCCATTACGAGGTGGTGCCGGTGGAAACCCTGGCTGCCCGCAAGGCCCGTTACGATGTGGTGCTGAACATGGAAGTGGTGGAGCATGTGGCAGACCTGCCGGGTTTTATGGCCGCCTGCAATTCATTGGTGGAACCCAACGGCATCAGTTTCATCGCCACCCTTAACCGCACACCGGTATCATTGATTGTGGCCATTGTGGGGGCGGAATATATCCTGCGCTGGTTGCCCCGAGGCACCCACCAATGGCGCCGCTTTCCAAAACCTGCAGAACTGGAGGCCCTGCTGATGGCGGATGGTCTACAGGTTGTGGAGCGAACTGGCGTCAGGGTCAATCCCTTCAACCGCAGCATGCACCTGACCGGCTATCTGGGGGTGAACTACATGTTGATAACAACGAGGACTCGCCCATGTGGTGGTTCGTGATTGGTTATGTTTTAGGTCATGTGGGTTTTCTGCTGGGATCCATGCCTGTCATCGTGGCAGGCGGCGTGATATTTATGTACGGCGCCTATACAGTGGTCTATGGCCGGGATGGGCGGGATTGAACCTCTTTTTAACCTGCTTCTCTTAATCGCCTCGCCACGTCATGACTGGTACGCTGATGCTTCTTCAGGTCACCCAGCTGTCTGTATATGATGTTCCTGACCGCGTTCAACAGCAATGGGTCAGCGTATGCCACCAACACCTCTTCGCTCTCTGAAACGGGCCATAGCAGCTTGTCCTTCAGGGCAAGCATGCTATGTCGATCCCGGGCATTGAATTTGATCCGCACACGTTGACTTTGGCGCTTGAGCACGTCACCGATGAAATGATCAATTTCAGCAATCTGATGACTTGATGTTTCCGGATTTGGCCGTAACTTCATTTCGGCCAGGATGGAGGACACTTGATCAAGCATGATCTTGTTCTGCCGCCCCAGGCGATCTTGCTGAACTTTCCGCTTCGACTGCGAACGACTCACCAACTCAATGAAGCTACCATCGGCAATCTCCAAATCCAAAGCGCGACCTAAAGAGACCAGTTTTTCACCACCAACGCTCAGGGCAGCCAGTGGCTTCCTCTCCTTCCATGCATGAGTTACCACTGGAAGATCCTGCAACATGTAATCCAGCAGTCTCTCGAATACGGGGTCGCCATAGGTCGCGAAATGCAGTCTCCTGTGATCACCAGCGCCGAGCCCATGTTGAAAAAGCCCTTTGGATGTCGTGATCAAGGTCCCTTCAGGTATGCATGGGATTCCAGAAATTCTGTAGGCATCTCCCTGAGGATAACTTTCAATGCCTCCCCCCAGGGATGAAAGATGCTCACTTTCAGTGATCGCTCGCCAGATATCGCCAAGGGTTGCTGGAATCCTTACTGAATCGAGTTTGGCTTCAAGCTGTTCGTAAGCCGCCTTCTGGTCTTCCGATTTGAACTCGGTCAGCTGCTGTCGCTCCTTGATATGTTCAGCATGTTTCTGAGCACGACGGATCAGTTCATTCTCATCAATCTTTCCTGGCTCACCTTCAGCCTTGGCAAAATCTTCAAAATCTTCAGACTGAATCGGTAAAAGTGAAAACTGCAATTCACCGGATACGCTGATGGCGTCCTGAAATCGCTTGACCAGCCTGGAATAAACGACCTCCTCGACACTACCCTGGTAAAGGTAACTAAAGTTTCCGAGTTTTGATATGCGGCCAGCCAGACATAAGGGTGTATTTGGCGAGGAAAGTCGATGTTTTGGTTATAAGCAAAGCGCGCCCAG
>NZ_FOFO01000021.1 GCF_900110965.1 Ectothiorhodospira magna | reverse complement strand
GCCGCTGGAACGAGGCGCCCCTCGCGGTCCCAGCGCTGCAGGGTCTTGACCGAAACACCCAGCCGCTTCGCCGCCTTGCCTGTACTCATGGTGTTTTCCATAAGTCAAGAGTACACTATCGCGCATTTTTTGCAAGACTAGAGTCTAGCTCCTGCTGCCGTCGCTGATCAGGCCCGTCTAAAGTTTTTTTGCTCATGGCCGACAAGTTCAGTGAGGGCAATGTGTCCCAGGCTACCCCAAGACAGGTGATTCTGGGCATAAATCCCTGATTTCCATGACCCAAGGTCTGATCCGGGCACGAGCCGGGGCAATGGCGTCGTACCTTGCGATAACACCGCTGCCCTGCCAGATCAAGTATCTTCAAAGAGACATTCCCATGGACAGAAGCCATTTGGAATCATATGCAGGCACCCAGCTTAACCCCTACCGGGAGATGCCGGAGATGACCGCCGGGGCGGCTGTGCTGGGCTTTCTTCCCGCCTTCATGGACGTTCATACCCATGAAACTCATCTGTCCATCAATGAGGACGGTTCCCTGGCCGTCATTCATCTGCTGGACGGTCTGCCGGATCACTGGGTGATCGAACGGGACATGCAGGGGCGGATCACGGCCCTCAAGGAGGGCATTGTGGCGGGCTTTATGCGTCAGGATCGATTCTTTACCCGCTCGGAGCTGGCTCAGTTGCGCTGGGACGCCTAAGAACCGGATTTCCCCTTGTGCCGAGGGGCGTAATCCGGTCCAATAGGCGGCTTTCCCATCGTCAGACACCCGATCCATGCGAAAAAACAGTTACGAGCGCGAAGAACTCCTGCAATGCGGCCACGGCCAGATGTTCGGTCCCGGCAACGCCCAGTTGCCGGTACCGAACATGCTGATGATGGACCGCATCAACCACATCAGTGACGAGGGTGGTGCCTTCGGTAAGGGGGAGATGCGTGCCGAACTGGACATTCACCCCGATCTTTGGTTTTTCCACTGCCATTTTCCCGGTGACCCGGTCATGCCCGGCTGCCTGGGTCTGGACGCCATGTGGCAGTTGGTGGGCTTTTATCTGGCCTGGATCGGCAATCCTGGTCGCGGTCGTGCCCTGGGCGTGGGGGAGGTAAAATTTACCGGACAGGTGCTGCCCAGCGCCCGGAAAGTCACCTATCAGGTGGACATCAAGCGGGTCATCACCCGCAAGCTGGTGCTGGGCATTGCCGATGGGCAGGTGCTGGTGGATGACCGCCTGATCTATACCGCCAAGGATCTCCGGGTCGGGCTGTTCACCTCCACCGATGGCTTTTAACACCAGACGGGCATCGGATCAGGGTATCTCAAGCGGGGCCATGCCCCCCGTTCCCCACACCTGAAGCTGATGGACAATCAGGGAAATGGCCGGGGGGTGCTGGTCTGAAAACGGCTGGCGAACCAGCAACCCTCGATGAGAGGCGGTGACAATCACCGGCTCTGAAGCCCCCTTGAATGCCAGGGAGGCCACCGGCACCACCCCGTCTCCCAGGGACTCGCCGGTGGTTGACCACCATGCCTCCACCCGCTCCCCCAGGTCCTCAATCCCCAGTTCCTCGGACAACATATCCAGGCTCCTCTGCATGGCTGGCGTCGGTTCTGCGATCTGGCCGCCGATCACCTGTACCGGCATCACCGATGGCCAGGGTCTTTGGTTGAGGGTTTCAAGAAAGGCACTGTCAGGACGCAAATCAATCTTGGCAGCGCCGGTGCCATCCCGCAGGCCGGCCCACAGGGAAAACTGTCCCTGGGGAATATCGGCCAGCCATTCCCTGACTTCCAGCCAGGCCCGCAGCCGGGCCCATTCCGACCCCTGATTGGGGGTGCCCACCAGAATCACCCCTGCCACCGCCGGGCCAGCCACCTGAGGCGTTGCTGCCACCGGATGCCGCCAGCGGGAGACAAAATCCCGAATCACCAGCCCACCCATACTGTGCCCGATCAACACCACTGGCGCTGTCCCGTCCAGATCGGCCCAATGGGTAGCCAGCAGATCCGCACTGTGGTCCACGGCCTGATCATTGGGATAGCGAAACTCCCAGGCGGTCACCCCCGCTGCTGTCAATACCGGAAGCAGGTCATCCCAGATCCCCCCCGGTTCATCCAGGCCGTGAATCAGCACCACATCGGGTATCCCATCGGCACTGGCACCTCCCCGGGGGATGAAACCAACCTGTCCCGGCGGCAGGGACATGGCTTCGGGAAACCATTGCTCCAGATGCTCCTGAACCATGACCCGAATATCCCGCTCCTGATCGGGGTTATGCTCTGTCCACACGATCCAGCCAGCGGACGGCATCACCACCAACAGCACCAGCATCCCCCATATCAGCACAACCCAGCGGAACATGATGTCTATCTCTGCCTATTGACCAACGTGGATTTTAAAGAGTATTTAGACAACTTTTGGACTACAATTTCAGCCGTGGCCCACGAAAAAAGCCTGCTGTCCTTAAAATACGGGGGGAGCACCGTCCTTGCGGGACGGTGAGCGGTCAGTGCCAACATTGAGGGATTTTGACGCATCGCGTTCGACCGCCCGGTGTGTCCCTGGACAAACGGATGAAGTCAACGCCAGCCATCAATCCGACTGATGACACCGGGGGTACCCGCCTTCCCTGGCTGATCTACCTGAGTCTTTGCCTGCTGCTGGCAGCCAGCATTGTGGTGGAACTGTCCACGAGTCACCAGCGGGAAATCCGCGGTGCCGAGGAACGCACCCACGCCACCACCGCCCTGGTAGGGGAATGGCTGACCGGCGCCTTTCAGGCGTCGGATGTGTTGTTGCACACCCTGATCAACGACATGGCCCCGGAATGGCTGGCGCCCCCTCCCGATCAGGAAGGAGAAGCCCGCCACCGGGTGGGGCATCTGATTTCCCGCCAACCTCAACTGCTCCCCGATATTCAGGACATCACCGTCCTGGATGCCCAGGGCCGGCTGCTCCACGGTGCTGCCGCAGGTGGTACCCAGGCCACTTTCATCCAGTTCCAGGATCACCCCCACCTGGACCATCAGGTCTCCGGCATGTTCTGGTCCGACCGGCTGGGAGGGTTCGTGGTGGCCCAGGCCAGAGCCATCCGCAATCGTCAGGGCGAACTGACCGGCATGGTTTCCGCGCACCGGGAAGTGGCCTTTTTCCATCAACAACTGGAACGCATCGAACGACTTCCCGGCAGCAGCCTGACGCTCATCGACAATGAACTCAAGGTTCTGGCCAGACATCCTGTGCCGATGGACCGCTATCAGGACGGGGTACAAGGCATGATCCTGGATACCAGCGTCCTCAACCGTCTGACGGACAGCCCTGATACCCACATCAGCTTCACCCTGAGTTCCCCGGTGGATGGCATCACCCGGGTCTACACCGCCAGCAAGATCAACGGCCTGCCCATGATCGTCATTGCCGGTGAATCCCGCCAGCAGGTACTGACGGCCTGGTGGCGCAGCGTGACGATACTGGGCCTGACCTGGTTGTTGGTGGTCGGGGTAGGATGGGTGTATCTAAGGGGCCATCTGCGCAATGTGCGCTACGAACGGGCATTGCGCCTGAGCAACCGATCCCTGGCCGTGGCCAATCAGACCCTGAACCAGGAAATTGATGAACGACGGCGGGCAGAGGCGGATCTGAGAACCAGCGAGGCCCGGTTCAGGCAGCTGTTCGACCATTCTCTAAGTGGTGTGGCGGTACACGAGATTTTGCTCAATGAAGACGGCAAACCCTATGACTACCGTTTCGTGCTGGTGAATCCCGCCTTTGAAACCCATACCGGCATTGCCGCCCAGGATATCGTTGGCAAGACGGCCCTGACCATGTTCCCCTTCCCGGAAACCCTGCGACTGGTGGATATTTTCGGGGAAGTGGCACTCCAGGGCCGGACCATGACCTTCGAACATGGGTTCAGGCAATCGGGCAAACATTTCAGTGTAGGGGCCTTTCCCATCGAAACAGGGCGATTTGCAGCCATTTTCGACAACATCACCGAAAGAAAGCTCACCGAGGCCAGACTAAGGGGATCGGAGGAAAAATACCGTTTTCTTATCGAGAACAGCCACGACATCATCTATCTGTTCACCCCCGATGGACGCTTTGCCTTTGTCTCCCCAAGCTGGAAAACCCTGCTGGGTCACGACATCGAAACCGTGATCGGGCGCCACTATTCAGACTTTGTCCATCCTGATGACCTGCAGATCTGCAATCGGGCTTTTGATCAGGTGATGCAACGGGGCAATACCCACAACGACATCGAATACCGGGTACGCCACATGGACGGCACCTGGCGCTGGCATAACTCCAGTGCCCGCCCATTTCTGGATGAACAGGGCCATATCAGCGGGTTTCAGGGCATTGCCCGCGACATCACCACACGCAAGGCCGCCGAAGAAGAAATTCGCCATCTGGCCTTTTGCGATCCCCTGACCCAACTCCCCAATCGTCGCCAGTTCATCGACCGCCTGGAACGGGCTGACCTGACCCCTCCCCACGCCCGGCGACATGCAGCCCTGCTGTTCATTGATCTGGATGATTTCAAGCAGATCAATGACACCCTGGGGCACGATCAGGGGGACCAGGTTTTACGGGAAACAAGCCAGCGGATTCGTCGTTGCCTGCGGGAAGAAGACATGGTGGCCCGATTGGGGGGGGATGAATTTGTGGTGATGCTGGAGGGAATGAGCCGTGACCGGGCCACGGCGGTGGCCCAGGCCGGGCAGGTGGGGGAAAAAATCCTGCGGGCGGTGGCCCAGCCTCATGTACTGGCATACGGAGAATACCAGCTCACCGCCAGTATTGGCATCGCCCTGCTGGATGGCCAGCAGGGTTCCGGGAAGGATATGATCCAGCATGCAGACTTTGCCATGTATCAGGCCAAGCATGCCGGCAAAAATGCCCTGTGCTTTTTTGATCCCCAGCCCAAGGCCCTCACGCCTGACAGGACAGACGATACCCCCCTGTTTCATCCCTGATATCCCCTGCTGCCTCAACCGTTCCGGCACAACTACGGTATGATGCCGAGGATCATGGTCATGCAAATCACCCCGCCAGCCAGCCAGCCCGCCGATGTCAGATAAAGAATCCACCGCGGAAGACCGTCAGACCATCAAGGCACAGGCCCAGGAAGCCCTGCGCCGGGGTGAATTTGATCTGGCCGAACAGCTGCTGGCCCAAGGCAACATTGACCTGGAAGAAGTCACCCAGAAGCTGCGCATCTATCAGGCCGAACTGGAAATTCAAAATACCGAACTGCAGGAAACCCAATGGCAGGTCCAGCAAGCTCTGGACCGCTATACGGCCTTCTTTTTGGGTATTCCCATTGCTGCCGTGGTGGTGGATCGTCATGGTCTGATCCTGGAAGCCAACACCCATGCCCAGAAACTGTTTGGCCTGAGCGGTCAACACCTGCGGCGCCATTTTCTGCGCCGGCTGATGCTGAAGGAACATGAGCGTCAGCTACATCAGGCGCTGGTGCAGGCCGGGGAAAGTGGCCACTACATCGTAGAAAAGATCACCTTCCTCGATGCCAACGAAGAACAGTTTACCGGCGAACTCCATGTGGCCCGACTGCCGGGCCGGGATGGCCGGGAACATGACTTTGTGTGTGCCATCGTCGATCTGACGGAACATATCCGGCACGAACTGGAAATCACCCTCGCCCACGAGGAACTCAGGGAAAGTGAAGCCCGCTATCGGATACTGGCGGATTATTCCCCGGTCTGGGACTACTGGCTCGGTGATGACGGCCAGTACCGTTATGTTTCTCCTGGCTGCGAGTCCATCAGTGGCTGTCCACCAGAACAGTTCATGCAAGATCCAAAACTCATGGATCGCATCATGATGCCATCAGACCTGTCCCGCTGGATTGCCCATCAGGAAGACATCCGGCATGACGCCTCAGAGTTACCTCATCGCTGTCTGGAATTTCGCATCCGCCACGCCAATGGAGAAGTGCGCTGGATTGAGCACGAATGTCAGCCGGTCATCAGTCTGGATGGTGCGCATCAGGGCCGGCGGGGGGTCAACCGGGACATCACCGAGCGCAAGCAGGCAGAACTGCAACTGGCCCAGGTCAGTATGCTCTATGCCACCTTGAGCGCCGTCAATCAGGCCATTGTCCGCATCGAGGACGAACAGCTGCTGCTGGATAACCTGACCCGCATCGCCGTGGACTATGGCCGCTTCAATGCCTGTGTCATCAGTCTGTGCCCGAAACCGGGCGCCGATCCAGTCCCCCGTTCATTTAACGGCCTGACCCCGCAACAATGCCGGTCCATCCCCCTGGAGGAAGCCTGGCAGGCCATTAATCAACAGCCTTACGTCTATGCCCACCGGGATGACCCGGAAGCCCCCCCCCAGTGGCGGGCCTGGGCCAGACGCAATGGCATCCATACCTTCGGACATTACCCCCTGATCCGGGAATACCGGCTGGTGGGCATGGCCAGTTTCATGTCCGATTCCCCCGACAGCTTCACCCCCCAGATTGACCGGCTGGTGCAGGACATCACCGAAGACTTTTCCTACGCCCTGCAGCATCTGGCCCTGGAACAGAAACGTCGTACCACCGAGGCGGCATTGCAGGAAAGCGAGTCCCGCTACCGTAGCCTGTTTGAGAACAGCCATTCGGTAATGTTGCTGGTGGACCCTCAGGAGGAGCGCATTGTGGATGCCAATCCGGGGGCCTGCCAATTTTACGGATGCACCCGACACCCCCTGCTCAACCGCGCCCTGGCAGATATTGAACAGCGAGAGCCTAGCCCCGAACCGGCCCAGAAATTGAATCCGGGGGCGGAATATTATCGGGCCACCCATTGCCTGGCCAACGGAGACCTGCGTCAGGTAGAGGTGTACACCGGCCTGATTCAGGTGGAGGGGCAGACATTGCGGCATGCGGTGGTACACGACATCACCGACAGAATCCGCAGCGAGGCCCGTCTGCGGCTGGCCGACCAGGTGTTTCAGGCTGCCGCCGAGGGAATTGTGGTCACCGATGTGGGACAACGGATTATCGCCATCAACCCCGCCTTCACCCAGATTACCGGCTACACCGAAGCGGATGTGGCTGGTCGTACCCCGGCCATGCTCAAATCGGGAAAGCAGGACGCGGCTTTTTACAAGGCCATGATGCAGTCCTTGCAGACCACCGGCAGTTGGCGCGGTGAACTGTGGAACCGGCGCAAGGACGGCACCCTCTACCCGGAATGGCTGACCATCAGCGCGGTGCGGGACGACCAGGGGCAGATCACCCACTATGTAGGGATATTCAGTGACATCGGCCCGGTCAAGGAGGCTCAGCGGCAACTGGAACTCATGGCCCATTTCGACCCGCTCACCGGATTGGCCAACCGGACTTTGTTCCGGGACCGGCTGACCCACAGCCTGCGGCGGGTAGAGCGTTCAGGAAAAGGACTGGCCCTGCTGTTCATCGACCTGGATCGCTTCAAAACCATCAACGATACCCTGGGGCACAGTCTGGGGGATCAGCTGCTGCAGACCGTCGCCAAGCGGATGGCGGACAATGTACGCGCCTCGGATACCCTGGCCCGGCTGGGGGGAGACGAATTCGTGCTGCTGCTGGAAAACGACGCTTCCATGCAGAACATCCAGACCCTGTGTCAGAAGATTCTGGGCGTCCTCACCGATCCCGTGACCCTGGATGAACACGAAGTCATTGTTACCGCCAGTATTGGTGTGGCCCTGTACCCGGAGGATGGAGAAGACGCGGACACGCTGCTCAAGCATGCAGACATGGCCATGTATGAGGCTAAAAACACCGGGCGCAACGATTACCACTTTTTTACCCCCAACCTGTCCCAAGGGGTGCTGGAACGACTGAAGATGGAATCCGCCCTGCGGGGTGCCTCCCAGCGGGGTGAACTGGTGCTGCACTATCAGCCCCAGGTGAACCTGCAGACCCGGCAACTGGTGGGCGTGGAGGCTCTGGTACGCTGGCAACATCCAACCCTGGGGCTGGTGTCTCCGGGCACCTTTATCTGTCTGGCTGAAGACATGGGCATCATCAGCGAAATCGGCACCTGGGTATTGCGGGAGGCCTGTCGGCAAATGAATCAATGGCGGCAGGACGGCATCCACCTGCCCCAGGTGGCTGTCAACCTGTCGGTGCAACAGCTTGAGCGGGATAATCTGGTCAGTCAGGTCAAAATGGCGCTGCAGGACTATCAGTTGCCGGCAGAATGTCTGGAGCTGGAAGTCACCGAATCCCTCATCATGCGCGCCCCGGAACGCACCCAGAGTGTCCTGCGGGAACTCAAAACCCTGGGGATCAAGATTGCGGTGGATGATTTCGGTATCGGCTATTCCTGCCTGTCCTATCTCAAGCGCCTGCCGCTGGATCGCATCAAAATTGACCAGTCATTTGTTCAGGACGTGGGCGCAGACAACAACGACGAAACCATCGTCCGTGCCATCATCGGCCTGAGCCGGAGCCTGGGACTGGAGACAGTGGCCGAGGGGGTGGAATCGGAATGCCAGCGACAGTTTCTGATTCAGGAAGGCTGTCGCATCGGTCAGGGCTACCTGTTCAGCAAACCCCTGACCGTCGATGCCCTGATCGCGCAATGGGCCAGCACGGCCCATCATGGGCAGGGCGCCGACTGACCCTGTTTAATTGTCGTTATGTTTCAGCCGCTCCGGCACCCAGTCGGTGATCTCCAGATGGCTGACGATGGCACCGCCATCGGGATGCTGCAGTTTCACTGCCCGCATCAGAAACCACCGGGGCGCCCCCGCCGCATCGCAAGGGTACTCAAAACCCAGACTCTCTATTTCTCCATTGAGTATCTTGCCCACCCCCTCCTGGGCCTTGCGGGCGTGGATGCCATCGGCAGTCTGATCACTGTTTTTACAGGCCTGCAGATAACAGGCACCGACCTGGGCCCCCTTGAGGGTCAACAGGCCATAATCCTTGGCACACGCCTGCCAATGCTTGTTGAGCATCACAACCACGCCCTTGTGATCCAGGACCGCGACATGGTGATCCAGGGAATCAAGCACCGCCTGCAGCAGCGCCACATCCCGGATGGAGGTGATATCCACCAAGGTGATCACCGCCCCCTTGGAGGACGCCCCTTGCAGGGTATAGGGTAAAATACGCAGCAGATAATGATGACCGGAATCAGCGCTGACCTCATGTTCGACCATCCGGCCTTCCCGCAAGCTGGCGCGCAGGTCGCTCATCAGGTTCGGGTAATCCAGGGAATGGCTGAAATCGTCCAGGGGCCGCCCCACATCCCCGTCCCTGATCTTGAAAATATGAGTCGCCTCCGGCGTAAACCGGGTGATCCGCAGGGATTCATCCAGAAACAAGGTGGCGATGGAAGCCGCCTTGGCCATGCTGTCCAGGTCCGCGTTGAGACGGTTGAGTATCTGAATCTTTTCCTGGTTTTCCGCATTGACGGTGTACAGCTCCTCGTTCACCGACTGCAGTTCCTCGTTGGAACTTTGCAGTTCCTCATTGGAGGCCATCATTTCCTCATTGGTGGCCTGCAATTCCTCGTTGGACGCCTCCAGTTCCTCGATGGTGGCCTGCAAGCTCTCCCGGGTGGCCGCCAGTTCCTGTTCCAGGGATTGAATCCGTTCCTGGGCTTCCATGTTCACGTCCATCGGCTGGCCGCCTTCGCTGCCTTCCGATGAACTGCTGGACACCAGGGATTCAAAAGACAGCAACAAAAATCCAGGGTTACGCTCATCCCCCCCCAGCCGTCGCGCCGAGACACACAGGCGCTGGGATGTGCCATCGGGCAACTTGAAGGTGCTGGCCTCGGAACGGACCACACCACTGGCTTTGGCGGCACGGCGCAACAGGGCCTGAGCCACCGGCACGATGCCGGAGGGCAAGAGTTTGGAGACTTCCAGGGAGATGCTGCCGGAGGGAAAATGCAAATAGCGCTGGGCTTCACCGAAAATATGAATCAGATCCAGGGTATCCGACAGCAATACACTCGGCGGCGCGTGATCCCGCAGCAGCAACTGCTGGGCCGTGTCAATGGCGGAAGCATCCCTGGGCTGGTTTCCCTGGATACCGGTGCGCCGGACCCGTGAAGAGGAAGACACCCGGGCACCCAGCAGCGCCGAACTGCCATGGGAGTCCAGGGGTAATGTGGTACTGCGCAGCATCTGGAACAGCTTGTATTTGCTGCTTACCGGGGTGAAGTCGGAACTCAGACCCGCCAGGGATTCACTGCTTCCCAAAAACAGGTAGCCGCCGGGGGCCAGGGCATACTGGAAACGCCGCAGGGCACGCTCCTGGGCCCCCGGCACAAAGTAGATCAGCACATTACGACAGGACACCATATCCATACGGGTGAATGGCGGGTCTTCCAGCAGGTTGTGGCGGGCAAATACCAGGGTCTGGCGCAGTTCGGGCTTGACCACAAAGTGGCTGCCCCGCTTGATGAAGAAACGCTCTAGGCGCTCCGGGGACACCTCCGCCATGATGGCCTCGGAAAATGTTCCCGCACTGGCGGCGTCCACGTTTTTCTGTTCTACATCGGTGGCAAAGATTTTGATATCCGGCCAACGGCGTGCCCGTTCAAATGCCTCGGCAAACAGGATGGCAATGGAATAGGCTTCTTCTCCGGTGGACATGCCTGCCACCCAGACCCGAATGGGATGGGATGCAGAGGATTGTTGCACCACCTGATCCACCACTTTGGTGGCCAGGGCGTCGAAGGCTTCCGGGTCACGAAAGAAGTTGGTCACCGGGATGAGAATTTCCCGCCGCAACACCGACACCTCGCCGGAGTCTCCATCCAGCAATTCCAGATAATGTTCAAAATCCGGCACATGGCGCACCTGCATCCGCCGCTCGATACGCCGCAGAACCGTAGCCGGTTTATAGTCCCGAAAATTCACCCCGCCGTGGTTATGCAGCAGATGGAAAATACCCTCCAGGGACGAGCCGGTATCCGGGTCCGAAGGAATGCGCGGTGGTGGTCCCACCCGGGTTTCCGGCTTTTGCAGGATATGGTCCTTGATCCGGCGTCCCAGCAGCTCCGCCGGCAGAATTTCATCCACAAGCCCGGTGGCAATGACGCTGCGGGGCATACCATCAAACTTTGCATTTTCCGGGTTCTGAGCCAGCAGCAGGCCGCCGGCATCGTTAATGGCCACCGATCCCCGGGTGCCATCGGATCCGGTGCCGGAGAGAATCACGCCGATACAGCGGTCCCGAAATTCCTGGGCCAGGGAGGAAAAAAACAGGTCAATGGGCAGGGAGAGGGCCTTGGGATTTTTCGGGCTAAGCCGCAGTTGACCTTCGGAAATGGTCATCAGATTGCCCGGCGGAATCAGATAAATGGTCTCCGCCTCAATTTCCATGGCATCCCGCACTGTCACCACCGGCATACTGGTATGCCGGGCCAGCAGATTGGCCATCAGGCTTTTATGGTCCGGGGACAGATGCTGCACCACCACAAAAGCAGCCTCGGTGCCTCCAGGCATACAATTGAACAGTTGCTCCAGTGCCTCCAGCCCGCCGGCAGAGGCACCGATGCCCACCACGTGGCCCTGAAACCCGCTGCGGGGTGTCGTCTCGGCGATATTCTGCTGTTCTTCAGCTTCGCTGGATTCGCACGCGTCCGCCAACCCCTCGGGCATCTGTGTTGCTTCCTGCGGCTCGGCAGCGGACTGAGGTTGGGTGACAGGGTGGGTGTCCGTCTTTTGGTTCATCTGAGTATCCTGGTGAACCTTAGTTGAGGGATGGGGCATGATACATTGCCCCCCAAGGCGAAAAAAAACCCGGTGGGGGCATGGGGCCCCCGCCGGGCGGCGGTCGTCTGGCGGAGAGGGAGGGATTCGAACCCTCGGTACGCTTGCACGTACAACGGTTTTCGAGACCGCCCCGTTCGACCACTCCGGCACCTCTCCATAACGGTCGAATGTTCGCCGCCCGGTGCAAGGCACCGGTCATATTGCATTATGGCACAGTGGCAAACTGGTTTATTATAAACGATTCCACCGAATTTTTAAGCCCTTGAAACGCCGCCGACCCAGATTAACCCTCATCCAGCGGCTGGAGGTGCTGGCTTTCCTGCTGTTGCTGGCGCTGGTGTTGCTGTTTACCTTCAACCGGCCAGTGACGGACCTGGAACGGGTCATTGCCTCGGGAGAACTGGTGGTAGCCACCCGGGTCAGTACCACCACCTATCAGGAATGGCCCACCGGCCCGGACGGTTTTGAATATGATCTGGCCGCCGCCTTTGCCGATAGCCTGGGGGTCGATCTGCGTCTGGTGGTGCCCCGACAGTTCGATGATATTCTGCCTCTGGTGGCCAGAGGTCGGGTGGACATGGCCGCCGCCGGCATGACCGTAACCCGATCCCGGCTGGCCCAGGTCCGTTTTGGCCCCACCTATCAACAGGTGACCGAACAGGTGGTCCATCGTCGGGGGACTCCCGCGCCCCAGTCCATAGAGGATCTGCAGCACCGGTCACTGGCGGTGATTGCCGGCACCAGCCACGGGGACACCCTGCGCCGGTTACAGCAGGATTACCCCTGGCTGACCTGGGAGGAGTTCCCCGGCATCACCCCGGCGGAACTGCTGCGCCGGGTCCATGACGGGGAACTGGATCTGGCGGTGGCAGACTCCATTGAATTGATCTCCATCCGTCGCTTCTACCCGGAATTAAGGGCGGTGATGGATCTGACAGAACCCCATTTTCTGGCTTGGGCCTTTCCCAGACATCAAGATTCCAGCCTGATCCAGGCCGCCGAGGCATTTTTTGAGGCTCAGGCCACCAGCGGTCGGCTGGCCCAGTTGCAGGAACGGCATTTTGGCCACATGGAGGTACTCGATTATGCGGGCGTCCTCACGTTCATGAGTCGGGTGCGGGAGCGCTTGCCCCGCTATGAACCCCTGTTCCGGGAGGCCGCCGAAACCTTCGGGATGGATTGGCGTTTGCTGGCAGCGGTGAGTTATCAGGAATCCCACTGGAACCCGGACGCGGTCTCCCGTACCGGTGTAAGGGGGCTGATGATGCTCACCCAGATCACCGCAGGGGAACTGGGGGTGCGGGATCGAACCAATCCCAGGGAATCGGTATTTGGCGGCGCCGAATACCTGCGTGGACTGCATCAACGATTACCCGAAGCCATCCTGGAACCGGATCGCACCTGGATGGCCCTGGCGGCCTATAACGTGGGGCTGGGACATCTTTACGACGCTCGACGCATCACCTTGAGCGAGGGCAAAGACCCCAACCGATGGATCGACGTGATGGCCCACCTGCCCCTGCTCAGCCGCCCGGAATGGTATGTCCACACCCGCCATGGCTATGCCAGAGGCTGGGAGCCGGTACATTATGTGCAAAATATCCGCAGTTTTTACGACATCCTCACCTGGTTCACCACCCCGGAACAGGAACATCCACTGGAGGGTGCCCGTCGTCCCTGGATGTCTCCGCCCAGGCCGCAGGCCACGCCACCGCTGGATATTCTGCCACCGGGACTATGACCCACGCCCACGCCGGGCGCGAAAAAAGGCCCGCAGACAGTCCCCCCCCGCCTGGGCCAGCACTCCCCCTCGCACCTCCAGGCCATGATGATGCACCGGCAGCGCCAGGGCATCGACGGCCCCCCCCAGCACCCCGGTTTTGGGGTCATGGGCGCCAAATACCAACCGGGCCACCCGGGCCTGCATGATGGCGCCCAGGCACATGATGCAAGGCTCCAGGGTCACATACAAGGTCGTGCCGGGTAGCCGGTAATTGCCCTCCTGCAAAGCCGCCTCCCGCAGGGCCAGGATCTCCGCATGGGCCGTGGGGTCGTGCAGGGCCACGGGGCGGTTCATGCCCCGCCCCAGACAGATTCCATCCCGCACCAGCACCGCCCCCACCGGCACCTCTCCCTGCTCGGCAGCGGCGGCGGCCAGGGCCAGAGCCTGCTCCATCCAGAAGATATCCGGGTCTGTTGCCATCTGGATTCCTTACCCGCCAACCGCGGTGATTATGCGATACTCCAGGATACATCCACCGGCGTCATCATCCTCGTGAATCCCCATTCTGCATCTCCCAAGGAAATCGTTGACACCTTCATCGACGATCTGCGGCGCGATCTGCGCAACAACGGCATCTATATTCCCACCTTGCCGGATATTGCTGTGCAGGCCCTGTTTGCCATCAATCAGGACGACAGTTCCATCGACCAGATCACTGCAGTGGTGGCCAGGGATACGGCCATGGCCGCACGGTTGATCCGCTATGCCAACAGCCCGGTCTACCGGGGACTGAGTCGTTGCGTCACCATCAAGTCGGCCATCACCCGGCTGGGACTGGAAAAAGCCCGGAACGTGGTGCTGGTGCTGGCCATGAAAGATGTTTTCAGCAGTGAGCATGAGCATATCCGTGATCGCATCGAGCATCTATGGCGTCACAGTGTGGAGGTGGCGGTGTTGAGTTTCCTGCTGGCGGGGCAGCATCGGCACCTGGAACAGGAAATCGCGCTGCTGGCCGGGCTGGTACACGACGTTGGCGTTATCCCGATCCTGAACAAGGCCAAGGATGTGGAGGTCATCGTGGAAAACGAAAAGTACCTTGCCATGATCACCCAAAGCCTGCACATGAGCGTCGGTCGTGCCGTCCTCAAGGCCTGGAATTTCGATCCACAACTGGTGGAAGTGGCGGCAGAACACGACAACCTGACGCGAAACCCCGGCCCGGATACCCCGATTGACTATGTGGATATCGTCCAGGCCGCCAATATCGAAAGCTACCAGTCCACAAGACACCACCTGGCCCAGGTGGATCGCTTGAATGTCCCCGCTTTGATCCGCCTGGGTTGTACCCCGGCGGACCCGAATCTGCATTGGGACAGCAGTCAGGATGACATGAAGCAGGTGAGCCTGATTTTTGGTTAGGGCGTTGCCCTATTCCCACTCAATCGTCGCCGGCGGCTTGCCGGAGATGTCGTAGACCACCCGGGAAATGCCCTTGACCTCGTTGATGATGCGCCGCGAGACCTTGTCCAGAAAATCATAGGGCAGGTGGGCCCAGCGGGCGGTCATGAAGTCGATGGTTTCCACCGCCCGCAGGGCCACCACATAGTCATAGCGACGACCGTCCCCCATCACGCCGACGGATTTCACCGGCAAAAAGACCGCAAAGGCCTGGGACACCTGATCGTACAGGCCGGCACCACGCAGTTCCTCGATGAAGATGTGATCCGCCTGGCGCAGCAGGTCCGCGTAGGGCTTGGTGACCTCGCCCAGGATGCGCACCCCCAGCCCCGGCCCCGGGAAGGGATGCCGGTAGACCATCTCCGACGGCAGCCCCAGTTCCACGCCGATGCGCCGCACCTCGTCCTTGAACAGTTCCCGCAACGGCTCCACCAGACCCATCTTCATGGTCTCCGGCAGACCGCCCACGTTGTGGTGGGACTTGATCACATGGGCCTTGCCGGTCTTGGAACCGGCGGACTCGATCACATCGGGATAGATGGTGCCCTGGGCCAGCCAGCGGGCATTGTTGAGTTTGGCGGCTTCTTCGTCGAAGACCTCAACGAACAGGCCACCGATGATCTTGCGCTTGGCCTCCGGGTCCGACTCCCCCGCCAGGGCCGCAAGGAAACGGGCTTCCGCATCCACCCGGATCACCCGCACCCCCATGTGACGGGCAAAGGTGGCCATGACCTGATCCCCTTCATGGAGACGCAAAAGGCCGGTATCCACGAACACGCAGGTGAGCTGGTCACCGATGGCCTTGTGCAGCAGGGCACCCACCACGGAGGAATCCACGCCACCGGACAGGCCCAGGATGACCTCATCGGTGCCCACCTGCTCCCGCACCCGCTGGATCATGTCATCGATGATGTTGCCGGCGGTCCAGAGGTTCTCGCAACCGCAGATGTCATGGACAAACCGGGACAGAATGCGCTGCCCCTGACGGGTATGGGTCACCTCGGGATGGAACTGGACGCCGTAGAAACGACGGGCCTCGTCGGCCATGCCGGCCACGGGGGCCGAGTCCGTGGAGGCCATCAGGGAGAAACCTTCCGGCAGGGCGCAGACCCGGTCACCGTGAGACATCCAGACGTCCAGCAGGCCATGACCTTCGGGGCTGGTGTGGTCTTCGATATCCGTCAGCAGGCGGGTATGGCCGTGAGCCTGGACCTGGGCATAGCCAAACTCCCGATGATCGGCGCTTTCGACCTGCCCCCCCAGTTGGGCCGCCATGGTCTGCATGCCGTAGCAGATACCCAGCACCGGCACCCCCAGTTCAAACACACACTGGGGTGCCCGGGGCGGATCGCTTTCAATCACGGATTCCGGGCCGCCGGAGAGAATGATGCCGCTGGGGTTGAAGTCGCCCACGGCGGCGGCGTCCATGTCCCAGGGGTGGATCTCGGAATAGACCCCGGACTCCCGCACCCGCCGGGCAATGAGCTGGGTGTACTGAGAGCCGAAATCGATGATGAGAATGCGATGGGCGTGAATATCCGGGGCAGACAGGGGCATGTTCTTCAATCCATCCGGTAGTTGGGGGCTTCCTTGGTGATGGTCACGTCATGGACGTGACTCTCACGCATCCCCGCCGAGGTGACCCGCACGAAACCGGGACGGGTGCGCATCTCGTCGATGTTGCTGCAACCCACATAGCCCATGGAGGAACGCAGTCCCCCCACCAGTTGATGGATAATGGCCACGATGGTGCCCTTGTAGGGGACGCGACCCTCGATGCCTTCCGGCACCAGCTTGTCCACCACGCCGCTGCTTTCCTGGAAATAGCGGTCCGAGGAGCCCTGCTGCATGGCGCCCAGGGAACCCATGCCCCGGTAGGATTTGTAGGAGCGGCCCTGATAGAGCTCCACTTCACCGGGGGCCTCTTCGGTGCCGGCAAACAGGCTGCCCAGCATCACGCTGTGGGCGCCGCCGGCGATGGCCTTGGCAAAATCACCGGAGAAGCGCACGCCCCCATCGGCGATCAGGGGCACCCCCGTGCCTTCCAGGGCCTGGCGCACGTTGTCGATGGCGGTCATCTGGGGAACACCCACCCCGGCCACGATGCGGGTGGTGCAGATGGAGCCGGGGCCAATGCCCACCTTCACCGCATCCGCCCCCGCCGCCACCAGATCACGGGCGGCTTGGGCCGTGGCAATGTTGCCGCCGATGACCTGAACCGCCGGGTAGGTCTTCTTCACCCAGGCCACCCGGTCGAGCACGCCCTGGGAATGGCCGTGGGCAGTATCCACCACCACCACATCCACCCCGGCTTCCACCAGCGCGGCGCAGCGCTCCTCGGTACCGGCCCCCACCCCCAGGGCCGCCCCCACCCGCAGGCGACCACGGTCATCCTTGCAAGCGATGGGAAAGTCGGTGGACTTTTGAATATCCTTGACAGTGATCATGCCCCGCAGATGGAAGGCATCGTTCACCACCAGCACCTTCTCGATGCGATGCTTGTGCAGCAGGTGTTGTACCTCTTCCTTGCCCGCCCCCTCGCGGACCGTCACCAGACGCTCCCTGGGGGTCATGATCTCGGACACCGGGGAATCCATGCGGGTCTCGAAGCGCAGGTCACGACTGGTGACGATACCCACCAGATCGATCCCCTTGACCACCGGGACGCCGGAGATGGCGTTGGCCCGGGTAATGGCCAGCACGTCACGGATACTGGTGTCCGGACTGACGGTGATGGGATCGCTGATGACGCCGCTTTCATATTTCTTCACCAGACGCACCTGCTGGGCCTGGGCTTCGATGCTCATGTTCTTGTGAACAATACCAATGCCCCCCTCCTGGGCAATGGCAATGGCCAGCCGCCCCTCGGTGACCGTATCCATGGCGGCGGAGATCAGGGGGATATTCAAGGTGATGTCGCGGGTGAGGCGAGTGGTGAGGTCCACGTCTCTGGGCAACACCGCCGAATGGGCGGGAACCAGGAGGACGTCGTCGAAGGTGAGGGCTTCCTGGACGATGCGCATGATAGGTCTCGGGGGGGAGGTATTGGTGAACCGACGGATTATAAAGAGGCCCCTGAATGGGGTAAACCCAGCCACGGCCCGAAACCGGGTATGACACCTGTCTTGTGGTGAGGTTCCCGGCCTGCGGGGTGGTCATGATCGGGATGGGTGGGCGGCCCGTAGCAGGGCCTCCAGGTCACCGATATCCACGATCCCGTTTTCCGGCCCTGTCCCCTGAATGACCCGCCCGGGCCGCCCCGGTTCTCCCAGATGCTCCAGCACGGCGGCGGCCCCGGAAAAATCATCGGTCGCCGTATAGTCGGTCGGGGTAATCAGTGTCGTGATCCCCGCCCCCTGGGCCGCCTGCAACCCCTGGGCGGAATCCTCGATGGCCACACAGCAATGGGCCGGCAGGCCCAGATGTTTGAGCACATACAGATACACATCCGGCGCCGGTTTCTTGACCGGCACCCCGTCACCGGCACCCATCACCGGGAACCAGTCCAGTGATGCCGCCCCCAGATTGGCCCTTAACAGGGCTGTCACGTTGGTCATGGAGGTGGTCGTGGCAATGGCCAGCACCACCCCCGCCCTGCGGGCCGAGGCCATCAGGCGGGACACACCCGGTCGCAGGGGAATATCCCCCCGCTCCAGCCGGGCCACCCAATGCTCGGTCTTGCGGGCATGTAACCGGGCAATGAACCGATCCAGATCCGGGGACGGCGGGCGGTCCGGGGCAAAGGTCTCCAGATAATAACGAATCCGCTCCTTGCCGCCGGCCACCTGCAGCAACTCACCATAAAGAGACACATCCCAATGCCAGTCAAGCCCCATATCCCTGAAAGCCGCGTTGAAGGCAGGACGATGCCCGTCTTGTTCCGTATCCGCCAAAGTCCCGTCCACATCGAAGATCAGCGCTTTTAAATGCGACATCAATATTCCCCTTCGGTCATTTCATTCCCCCCCCGCCATCACAGGGCCACAGTGCAGCCGGCAGGCTTGAGAGTTCCCCACCCTTCTGTTATCGTTCCCGGCTTTATTCAAATCAGCCTGGTTTTTCCGGAGAATATCCAATGGCCCGAGTCTGTCAAATTACGGGTAAGCGTCCAGTGTCTGGGTTCAACGTATCCCACGCCCACAACAAGACCAAGCGTCGCTTCCTGCCCAATCTGCATGAACACCGTTTCTGGGTCGAGAGCGAAAATCGCTTTGTCAAGCTCCGGACCAGCAGCAAGGGCATGCGCATCATCGACAAGAAGGGGATCGATACGGTCCTCGCCGAGCTGCGCGCCCGCGGCGAAAAGGTTTAAGGAGACGCAACCATGGCAAAAGGTGTTCGCGAAAAAATCCGCCTGGTGTCCAGCGCCGGAACCGGCCACTTCTACACCACCACCAAAAACAAGCGCAACATGCCCGATAAAATGGAGATCAAGAAATTTGATCCCGTGGTGCGTCAGCATGTGATGTACAAGGAAGCCAAGATCAAGTAATCCCCGGTACGACCTGGCTGATGGCCTCGCCCCGGTGAGGTTTCATGTACGAGGCCCATCTATGGGCCTCGTGCGTCTTTGCAGGTAACATGGCCCCATGGCGCACCCCCTCCATTCTGCACCCCTGACAATCCGCTTCCAGCAGGAAGTGACGTTGCCCGAGCAAGACCCCCATCGTCTTGCCCTGATCCACTTTGGCCAGGAAAACCGGGTGGACCCTGCCGACCCGGTGACATTGACCGTGGCCTTGCCTCCACTGGCAGCCCCGGCACCGCCGGAGCTGTGGCTGGCAGATCAGCCCGTGACCACCGGCTTTGAGGACGGCGTGGGCTACAGCCATACCGATCAGGCGCTGTTTGGCTGGATTTTGGTGAATGAAGGGGATTTTGATCAGGACATCAACCAGGCCGCTGAGTATGCCTATGACCGGCTGCTGGCGGTGCACCGCAATCTGGGCTTCCCCCATCTGCTGCGCATCTGGAACTATTTTCCAGACCTGCATCAGGAAGTGGACGGGCTGGACCGCTATCAGGCCTTTTGCCTGGGGCGTCATCGTGCCCTGGAACGGGTGCCCCTGACGGAGGGCGAGTTGCCTGCCGCCACCGCCATCGGCACCACGGCCCCCGGCCTTTTGGTGTATTTCCTCGCTGGGCGCACACCGGGGATTCAGATCGAAAATCCCCGTCAAGTGAGTGCGTTCCACTATCCCCGGCGCTACGGCCCCAAAAGCCCCTCGTTCTCCCGGGCCACACTCAAGCATTGGCCCGATCAACCCCATCTGTATATTTCCGGCACCGCCAGCATTGTCGGCCATGAAACCCTGCACACCGATGTGCTGACCCAACTGGATGAAATCATCGAGAATCTACGCACCCTGATCCAAGCTGCCGGTGATGATATCCGCCATCAGGTACATACCCCCGGCCATCTGTCCATGCTCAAGGTCTATGTGCGTCACGAGGCAGACCACGCCGCAATCCAGGCCCGGCTGGAGGCCGCCCTGGGCACCCAGGCGCCGGTCATCTACCTGCGGGGCGATGTCTGCAGGCATGATCTGCTGGTGGAAATCGAAGGACTCTATGCCTGAACTGCCGGAGGTGGAAACCACCCGGCGGGGCATTGAACCCCATCTGGTTGGCCGCCGGATCATCGGCATTGTGGTACGCCAATCCCGGCTACGCTGGCCAATACCCGACACTCTGCCACAACAGGCCCAAGGCCGGACCCTTCAAAGGGTTGGTCGCCGTGGCAAATATCTGCTGCTGGATGATGGCCAGCTCACCCTGCTGATACATTTGGGCATGTCCGGCAGTCTGCGCCTGGTTGAGGCCAACAGCCCGCCCCGGCGCCACGATCATGTGGACCTGATGCTGGATTCGGACAGGATTCTGCGCTTTCACGATCCCCGTCGCTTTGGCGCACTGCTTTGCTTTGATCCCCGCCAAGGCCCCCATCCCCTACTGGCAAAACTGGGACCGGAACCCCTGGAAGCAGATTTTGATGGCGCCTACCTGCATCGCCAAAGCCAAGGCCGGCGTCGGGCCATCAAAAGCCTGATCATGGACAGTCAGGTGGTGGTGGGGGTCGGCAATATCTATGCCTCGGAATCCCTGTTTCTGGCGGGTATCGAACCCCGGCGGGCGGCAGGAAAACTCAACCAGACCGAGGCCCACAGGCTGGCAGAGGCCATTGCTGATGTACTCACAGCCGCCATTGCCCAGGGGGGCACCACATTAAGGGATTTCGTGCGTGAGGATGGCCGTCATGGCTATTTCAGCCAACAGTTGCAGGTCTATGGTCGGGGTGGGCAGCCCTGCCTGCGCTGCGGCACCTTGATCCAGCAGACCACGGTGGGACAGCGTTCCACATTCCATTGTCCCTGCTGCCAGCCTGGCTAAATGCCCCAGGGAACACCAACGGCGTTCCCTGGAGCCATGCCGCATCCGATCAGGCTGCGCCGGTGATGCGCTTGAACTTGGCCATCAGTTCGTCCTGGGTTTCCTTGTTGTCCGGGTCCAGGGGAATGCAGTCCACCGGGCAGACTTCCACACACTGGGGCGCGTCAAAATGACCAACGCATTCGGTGCACAGGACCGGATCGATCACATAGATTTCCTCACCGGGAGAAATCGCGCCGTTGGGACATTCCGGCTCACACACATCACAGTTGATGCATTCGTCGGTAATCATCAGGGCCATAGTGCACTTTCCTCTTCAAAATCAAATATATGTAGTTTATACGGCATGTTGTGCCTGACCGCGTAGTTTAACGCAACCGCTCAATCAGCGCAGCCTTGACACCCTCGGCAACAAAGTGTGAAACATCGCCACCGAGCATGGCAACTTCCCGTACCAGACTTGAGGATATGAAGGCGTATTCCTCCGCCGGGGTCAGGAATACCGTTTCCAGGTCCGGTGACAGGTGACGGTTCATGCTGGCCAGCTGGAATTCATGCTCAAAGTCGGACACCGCCCGCAATCCCCGCAGTAACACCCGGGAATCATTGGCGGCGGCAAACTCCGCCAACAGGCCGGAAAACCCCTTCACTTCCACCTGATCGCCCAGATCGGCCAGAACAGTACGCGCCAGTGCCACCCGCTCATCCAGGGTGAAAACAGGCCGCTTGCCGGGATTGGCGGCCACGGCCACCAGCACCCGGTCAAACATCCTGGAGGCACGGCGCACGATATCGGCGTGGCCATTGGTGATGGGATCAAATGTCCCAGGATAAACAACGGTGACAGGCATGGGCGAAAATTCCAGAAATATGAAAGCCAGGGTTTCGGGGGAGGCATGATAACAGCATGGTCGTTAAAGGTTGGGGATGCTATCCACGACGACCATCACGGGCTTCGGCCACTGCGCGGCCCCGGGTCTCGTTGAGGCCCAGCGCCACCACCAGCGCCAGTGCAAACAACAGGGCGCAGAACAGAATCGACAGATGCAATCCGAACAGCATCTGCAGCACACCCAGCCCCAGCAGGCCCACAATGGCCGCCAGCTTGCTGGACAGTCCCCAGAATCCGAAAAATTCCGCCGCCTTCAGGCGGGGGGAGAGCACGCCCACCAAGGCCCGTCCCGCCGACTGGGTAGACCCCAGGCACAGTCCCGCCACACTCCCCACCACCAGGAAGATGTACTGGGCCTGCAAATCCAGGACACGCCCCAGCCAGGGGGTGGCAAAAATCAGGGTGACCGCCAGTATCCATAGCACCAGCGTCATCACATAGGTGCGCCGCGCCCCGACCCGATCCTGCATGAACCCGAAGGTGAGCGCGCCGGCGGCGGCGGTCAGTTGCACGGTGACAAACATCCAGACCCGGACATGCTCATCCCACTGGATCACCTGGGCACCGTAGATGAACGTGAAGGCGATGATGATGTAAATACCGGCCATGGCAAAGAAAACCGACACCATCAAGATGGCAAGATCCCGGTAATGGACCAGATCTCCCAGGGTAGAACGTACCCGACGCAAACCAATACCTACATATTGGTGCAGTCGGGGCAACCGCCGGGGCCGTCCCCGCTCCTGCAACCACAAGAACGTAGGAATGGCCGCCACCAGGAAGAATACTGCAGCAAATGGACCCACCCAACGGATTCGGTCAAAGTTTTCTTCACTGACCTCCCCCAGAACCACCAGGGCAAAGGCGGTGGCCACCAGCCCCCCCACATAGCCCAACGCCCAGCCAAACCCGGAAATCCAGCCCAGGGCCTCACGAGGCCCCAGTTCCGGCAGAAAACTGGCAATGAAGGATTCGCCGATGGCATAGGCAAAGTTGGACACCACGATCAGGGCCATACCCAGCCAGATATAACCGGGGGCCACACAGTACAGCAGGGCTGTGGAGATCACGGTAAGCAGATAACTGGCGAATAAAAAGCGCTTGCGGGCGGCGGAAAAATCCATGATGGCCCCCGCCACCGGCCCGGACAGCACCACCAGCAAATAGCTCACCGCCAGGGCAATGCTCCACAGCAGGTTACCCAGCCGGTAATCGGCATGGGCATCTCCCACGATCACCCGGGTAAACAGATCGCCGAAGATCACCGTGATGATCAGGAGGGTATAGGCTTGATTGGCGAAGTCGAACATCGCCCAGCCGAAGATTTCCCTGGATGAGGCCCGTTGCATCGATGGAGGGCACCTGGCGGAACGAAGTCCTTGAGGGGTCCAATGGTATTGAGTCGCCCCCCCTCCAGGCAACCTCTTTTACCGGGCACCGGAAGGTGACTGACCTTACGCCGGATATTGACCCATATCGAGGCCCGGCATGGTTTCGTCCTATAATAGCATCCCTGGCCTGAGCCATAACTGTTGCAGCGTACATCAAAGGTGAACAATCATGACCAGATATCTGCTGACCCTGCTATGTGCCCTGTCCCTGCTGGCCACCGCCATCAGCCCGGTGCATGCCGGGATGATCAGCACCGATCAGTTGCTTGAGATAGAACAGGGGCAGGTGGACCGGGCGCAATGGCTCTCCAGTCTGGAGCGGGAAGATGTGCAACAACAGCTGGCCCGCCTGGGTGTCAGCCCCGCCGATGCCGCCCAGCGGATTGCCCGCATGACTGACCAGGAAATACATCAGCTCAACCAGCGGCTGGAGGAGTTGCCCGCCGGGGCCGCCAGTGTGCTGGGGGTGGTGGTGCTGGTGTTCATTGTCTTTGTCATCACCGACGCCATCGGTGCCACGGACATATTCCCCTTTGTCCGCCCGGTACAATAATATCCCATGGTTCCGGTCACGGCCCTGATTGTAGTGGTTGTCCTGCTGTTGACCGGCTGCGCCACCCCATTGCAGACCCCCGCTCTGCGAGGCGACCCACCTGACCACCTGCCCCGGCAGGTGGAACTCAAGGACACGCCCTTTCACCCCCAGGACCGCTATCAGTGCGGTCCTGCCGCTTTGGCCACGGCACTCAATGCCCAGGGCATCTCCATCACTCCCCAGGCTCTGGTGCCGGAAGTCTATCTACCGGCCCGTCAGGGCAGTCTGCAGGCGGAAATGCTGGCAGCCACCCGGGCCAGGGCACTGGTGGCCTGGCCTGTACCACCCCGGATGGAGGCCCTGTTACAGGAACTGGCCGCAGGACATCCAGTGGTGGTGCTGCAGAATCTGGGGCTCAACTGGGCGCCCCACTGGCATTATGCCGTGGTGATTGGTTATGACCTTGATGCCGGCATTGTGATACTGCGCTCCGGGACCATCGAGCGTCATGTCAACAGCCTGCAACGTTTTGAACGCACCTGGCGCCGGGCGGGATACTGGGGGTTTCTGACCCAGCCACCAGACCGGCTGCCTGCCACCGCCACCCCCCTGAGCTGGCTACGGGCTGCCAATGATCTTGAGCGCACCGGTCAACAGGATGCTGCGGTCCATGCCTATCTCACAGCCACCCAGACCTGGCCGGAACATCCCGTGGGCTGGATCGGGCTGGGCAATGCCCATTATGCCCGTGGAGATCTGACAGGGGCGGAGCAGGCTTTCAGGGCGCTGATCCGTCAGGATCCAACCGCCCATGCCGGCTGGAACAATCTGGCCCATGTGCTCCATGCCCAGGGCTGCAGGGCCAGGGCACAAGCAGCTGCCACATGCGCCCTGCAACTGGCGCCCGATGACCCCCTGTATCGGCGGACCTGGGACACGGTCACCGCCCCTTCCCCATCTGCCGACCTCTGCCCTCAGGAACGGGCCGCCGGTGACCATGCCGACGTGATCTGCCCTCTGGCGCCATGAAGGTGGCGAAACAATGGCCAGAACAAACGGGTTTCCCCAGGTTACCCCGGTGTCGGGATATTCGCAATCACCCGTCCGGTTGCCTATCATGTCGCCCATCCCGACAGCGGTGCTGTGTATCCGATCAAGATGCCCCGGCTTGAGCCGTGGGTTTGTGGTTTACCTTGCTCACAGGAGTTTTCATGTCTGCCCTGATTTGCGGTTCCTATGCCTTTGATACCATCATGGTTTTTCCCGACCGGTTCAAGAATCATATCCTCCCGGACAAGGTACACATGATCAATGTGTCCTTTTTGGTGCCGGACATGCGTCGGGAGTTCGGCGGCTGTGCAGGCAACATCGCCTATAACCTCAAGCTGCTGGGGGGTGATCCCTTGCCCATGGCCACCGTGGGAGCCGATTTTGAACCCTATGCCCAGTGGATGGACGAGTGCGGCATCTCCCGCCAATACATCCGCATGATCCCCGAGCATTACACCGGTCAGGCCTTCATCACCACCGACCAGGATGATAACCAGATCACCGCTTTCCATCCCGGCGCCATGAATGATGCTCACCTCAACAAGGTCAGCGACGCTCAAGGCATCACCCTGGGCATCGTCTCCCCCGACGGTCGGGATGGCATGATCCAGCACGCAGAACAGTTTGCCCAGGCCGGTATCCCCTTCATTTTCGATCCAGGCCAGGGGATGCCCATGTTCGATGGGATGGATCTGCGTCAATTTGTCAAACAGGCCACCTATGTGACCCTCAACGACTATGAAGCGCAGCTGATGAGTGAGCGTACCGGCTGGAATCACGAGGAACTGGCAGACCAGGTAGAAGCCCTGATCATCACCAAGGGTGGAGAAGGCTCGGTGATCTACACCGGCGGCAAAATCCTGCGGATTCCAGCGGCCCCCATCGCCCGGATCAAAGACCCCACAGGCTGCGGCGATGCTTACCGGGCGGGCCTGCTTTGGGGGTTGATGAACCAGCTGGACTGGGAGACCACAGGCCGGGTGGCTGCCGTCATGGGGGCCATCAAAATCGAGCATACCGGGCCGCAAAATCACCGGCCCACACTGGAGGACATCAAGGCCCGCTTCAAGGAAGCCTTCGGGCGAACCTTCTGAGTCATCGCCATTGCATCTGGCACCTGCTACATTAACATCCCTGCACCTGATCCTGGACTGTTTTGCATGCGCGTATCCCAGTTTCCCCTGGCCACCCTGAAAGAAACCCCCGCCGATGCCGAGGTCATCAGCCACCAGCTCATGCTGCGGGCCGGCTATGTGCGCCGTCTGGCCTCCGGCCTGTATACCTGGATGCCCCTGGGGTTGCGGGTGCTGCGCAAGGTGGAGGCCATCGTGCGCCAGGAGATGAACCGGGCCGGTGCCCTGGAAGTGTTGATGCCGGCGGTGCAGCCGGCGGAACTGTGGCAGGAATCGGGCCGCTGGGAACAGTACGGCCCCGAACTGCTGCGGCTGAAGGATCGCCATGACCGTGACTTCTGCTTTGGCCCCACCCACGAGGAAGTGATCACCGATCTGGTACGGCGGGAAGTGAACAGTTACCGTCAGTTGCCGGTGAACTATTACCAGATCCAGACCAAGTTCCGGGACGAGATCCGCCCCCGCTTTGGCATCATGCGGGCGCGGGAATTTTTGATGAAGGACGCCTACTCCTTCCACGCCGATGCCCAGAGCCTGCAGCAGACCTACGACCTGATGTACGCCGCCTATACCCGCATCTTCCAGCGCTGCGGTCTGGATTTTCGCGCCGTGCATGCAGATACCGGCGCCATCGGCGGCAGCAAGTCCCATGAATTTCATGTACTGGCCGCTTCCGGCGAGGATGCCATTGCCTTTTCCAGCAGCAGTGACTATGCCGCCAACGTGGAACTGGCCGAAGCCGTGGCCCCGACCGGGGAACGGCCCGCCCCCACCGAAGCCATGCGCATGGTGGATACCCCCAACGTGCGTACCATCCAGGAACTGGTGGACGGTCACGACCTGCCCATTGAACGGACCGTCAAGACCCTGGTGGTGGCCGCTTCGGAAGAAACCGCCACCCAGCTTATCGCCCTGGTGGTGCGCGGCGACCATGAACTCAACGCCCTCAAGGCAGAAAAGCTGCCCCAGGTGGCTTCCCCCTTGCGTATGGCCGGAGAGGCAGAGATTCGGGCCGTGATCGGTGCCGGCCCCGGCTCCCTGGGTCCCGTCAACCTGCCCATCCCCTGCATCGTCGACCGGTCGGTGGCGGTGATGAGCGACTTTGCCGCCGGCGCCAACCAGGACGGCAAGCATCTGTTCGGCATCAACTGGGAACGGGACGTGCCCCTGCCCACGGTGGCGGATCTGCGCAACGTGGTGGCCGGCGACCCCAGCCCGGACGGTCAGGGTACCCTGGAGATCCGCCGCGGCATCGAGGTGGGCCACATCTTCCAACTGGGGGACAAGTACAGCAAGGCCATGAATGCCACGG
Source organism: Ectothiorhodospira magna (assembly GCF_900110965.1). Lineage (GTDB taxonomy): Bacteria > Pseudomonadota > Gammaproteobacteria > Ectothiorhodospirales > Ectothiorhodospiraceae > Ectothiorhodospira > Ectothiorhodospira magna. The sequence continues at coordinate 37,437 of NZ_FOFO01000021.1, read as the reverse complement.
TACTGGACGAGCAGGGCCGCTCCCTGGTGGTCACCATGGGCTGCTACGGCATCGGCGTCTCCCGGGTGGTGGCCGCCGCCATCGAGCAGAACCATGACGACCGGGGCATCATCTGGCCCGCCGCCCTGGCCCCCTTCCAGGTGGCCCTGTGCCCCATCAATGCCCACAAATCCCAGCGGCTGCGGGAAGCCGCCGAGGACCTGTACCAGCGCCTGCAGGGGGCTGGTATCGAAGTGCTCATGGACGACCGCAACGCCCGGCCCGGGGTCATGTTCGCGGACATGGAGCTGATCGGCATCCCGCACCGGATCGTGCTGGGCGAACGGGGCCTGGATGCGGGCGAGGTGGAGTACAAGGGCCGCCGGGATGCGGAGGCCACCATGGTCCCCATGGCGGCGCTGGAACCGTTCCTTCTGGAGCGACTGGGACAGTGAGGTTTAGGGGTGGCAGTTCATGGCCAGGGATTAACAAATGTGGGATCACCTTCTCCCACCCATGATTGCCCACCCCGACGCCGCTGGCTTGACCGCGGCACGGTGCTGTGGCTTGGGCTGATTCTCGTGCTTGGATCGCTGGTCGCCGGCTGGAAGGCGACCATGGTGGATCAGCACATGCGCGCCGAACTCCTGGCCGAAGCCGAACGATTGGCCGATACCCTCAACCTGCCACAGATTGGGGTACTGAGCGGTACCCGGGATGACCTGGATCAACCGGAGTATCAGCGCCTCAAACAGCAGCTGATGGCGGTACGCCAGGCGTTTCCTCGCTACCGGTTCATTTACCTGCTGGTGCAACACCCGGATCACACCGTCATCGTTCAGGTGGACAGCGAGCCCATTGGCTCCGAGGACCAATCTCCCCCCGGCGAGGTCTATGCCGAGATCAGCGCTGAAGTCATGCAGGTGTTTGACCCTGGCATCGCCCTGACGACCCAACCCACTGAAGATCGGTGGGGTGTCTGGATCTCCGCCTTGTTGCCCCTGCCCATGCCGGATACCCGCCCAGGACAACTGGCCCTGGGTATCGACGTTGATGCGGACCATTGGCGGTGGGACATCTTGCGCCAGTCCGTCATACCGGTGGGGATTGCAACACTCCTGCTGATGGCGCTGGTGGTCGCAGGACGCCTGCTGCGCGTGGGCCGCGGGGATCTTGATCCGCACAATACCGGGGCCTTGCGTCATACTGAACCAATACTGACCCTGTGCATCGGTCTGGTGCTCAGCCTCACCGCCGCCTGGATCGTTCACGGCCAGACGGCACGAGAACAGAGCACCAGCTTTCAGCTGGTGGCCGATGCATCCGCCCAGAGCCTGATCCGGGAGTTGTGCAACCTGCGCGACTTCGGCATGGATACCCTGGTTCGATTTTTTGAGTCCAGTCGCCATGTATCGATTGAAGAATTTGATCATTTCACCCAGCGCCTGACGGAAAGCGGACTGGCGCAGAACTGGGCCTGGGCGCCGCGAGTCCACGCCCAGGACCGGGAACGATTCGAGGAACACATCCAGAGGCTGGACCAGAGGGCCTTTTACATCTGGGACACGGCAGGTGACGGGCAGCCGTCCCTTCTTGAATCAGATCGGCAGTTTCTCTACCCCATCCTGCGCCAAACCGCATTTCGTCCCGACCCGGATCGGCTGGGTTTTGATTTGAACGCGCTGGAACGGGTACGCCAACCCCTGGAGATTGCCTATCAAACCGGTCTGATCACCGCATTGCCCCAACTCCGGGGGACGTATGCACCGGCTGTCCGCGGTCAGATGCTGATCATCCAGCACACCCGGGTCAAGCTGGATGATGACCGCCCGGAAGGCGCCGTCTTCAGCACGGTCGACTTCAACCATCTGATCCATACCTGGGACGGCGGCGGGCTGCTGGAGATGGAATTTTGGCTGCTGCATCCCGACGGCTTGCACAGCGTATTGGCCGCCTCGAATCACGCAAACCCTCTGGAGCGGACGGGCTACATGCTGGAGCGCCCGATCCTGGGCTTTGGCGAAGCCTTTCTCCTTCGGGTCCGCCCAGGCCCTGATTTTCCGGGGGCAAGACATCATCTGGCGAGTCTGGGCACAGGGCTGGCGGGCACCGTGCTGACCGTGATGCTCAGCATCGTCGTTGGGCTGGTGATACGGCGCCGGGAAACCCTGGAGCACGCAGTGCTTGAGCGCACATTGGCATTGCAGGAGTTTCGTTCAGCGGTGGAGCAATCGGATGACGGCATTGCCCTGACCGAACTATCGGGCAAGATCCGCTTCATCAATCAGGCCTGGGCCAGGATGCACGGCTATGAACCCGGTGAACTGAACGGGGCTGGGCTTGACACGTTCCATACACCAGAGCAGATGGCGACGGGTGTTGGTCCAAGGCTTGAGGAACTGCGGGCCAGGGGCGCCATTGCCGGCGAAGCCTTCCACCGACACCGGACAGGCCGTTGCTTTCCCGTTCACATCTCCACCAGTCTGATTCGTGATCCACAGGGTCGGCCCATCGCCATGCTGACCATTGCCCGGGATATTTCCGAGGAGGTGGAACGCCGTCAGCGGGAGCAGTTCGATCTGAGATTCCGTGCACTGGTTGCCGATACCGCATCCCGGCTGGTAACTGCCGGCAACGATGATCAACTGGATGCCGCAGTGAGCGAAGCGCTGCGGTCCCTGGGCATGTTGTTTGAAGTCGACCGGGCCTACCTGTTTCGATTTTCGGATCAACTCAGCCGTATGCGCAACACCCACGAATGGTGCGCCGACGGTATCACCAGCTACCTGAACACCTTGCAATCCATCTCCACGGCGCAGTTGGGTTGGTGGAGTGCCCGGATGCAGGAAAGGCGTCCGTTGCAAATTCCCAAGGTCAACGACCTGCCCGAGGCCGCCAGCTCGGAAAAAACCATCTTCCAGCAGCAGGATATTCAGTCACTGATCTGCCTGCCGATCCTGGACCCATGTGGAACACTGATCGGATTTATCGGCCTGGACTCAGTGACCAGGACACGGGTCTGGTCGCCGGATCAAGTGGCCATGTTGCAGGCCATCGCCGATCTGATTGCAGCAGCCCTGGCCCGCCACGACGCAGCCCAGGCACTGGCGGACAGCGAAGCCCGCTATCGGGAACTGGCCCGCGAGAGTCGATCATTCCGTTGGGAAGTGAATCTGGACGGCTTTTACACATCCGTTGACGCCATGGTGACCGAGGTCACCGGTTATTTGCCGGAGGAATTGATCGGCAAGAAAACCTTCTACGATTTAACCCCGGCAGACGCCCGCGAAACCATGAAGCAGGAGGGCCTGGAACATATCCGCCAGGGACTCAAGCACAGCGGCTATCACAACCGTATCCTGCGCCGGGATGGGTCGGAGATTTGGGTCAGCACCACCACCCTGCCCCTATATGATCCCCACGGAGGTCTGATCGGCGCCAGTGGTGCCGACACCGACATCACCGCCCGCAAAGCGGTCGAACTGCAGCTCAAGCACATGGCCCATCACGACCCCCTGACTGGACTGCCAAATCGGGTCTTGTTGGCCGACCGTCTGCAGCAAGCCATGCTGCAGGCGGATCGACGGGGTGAGTTGCTCGGCGTGGCCTGTGTGGATCTGGATGCCTTCAAACCCATCAATGATCGTTTTGGCCATGAAGTCGGCGACCGACTCCTGGTGACCATTGCCCAACGCATGGGGCAAGTGTTGCGGGAAGGGGATACGGTGGCCCGCCTGGGGGGTGATGAATTCGCGCTGGTGCTGGTGGGTTTTGATCAGGTTGAAACCTGCCGTCCATTGCTGGAGCGCCTGCTTGATGCGGTGTCAGCCCCGCTTGAAGAACAGGGGCAACAACTCGGCGTTTCGGTGAGTATTGGCGTTACGTTCTATCCCCAATCGGAAGACATCGACGCGGATCAACTCTTGCGGCAAGCGGATCAGGCCATGTATCAGGCCAAGCTGGCGGGCAAAAACCGCTATCACCTGTTCGATGCCGCCCATGATCGTCGCCTGCGGGACAACCATCAACAGATCGAGCGCATTCGCCAGGGCCTGGATTCGGGAGAATTCGTCCTTTACTACCAGCCCAAGGTGGACATGAAGCGCGGTGGCCTAATTGGGGTCGAGGCCCTGATCCGTTGGCAACATCCCAAGCGGGGGTTACTGCCACCGGGCGCGTTCCTGCCGCTGCTGGAGAACCACACCGCGATGCTGGACCTTGGCACGTGGGTCATGACAACGGCCATGCAGCAAATCACCGACTGGCGCGCCATCGGACTGCACATTCCCATCAGCCTGAACGTCGATCCACTACAGCTTGCGCAGCCGGATTTTATCGGTCAGTTACGGGATTTACTGGCGCGGTATCCGGCTGTACAGCCGGGGGATCTGGATCTTGAAGTCCTGGAAACCAGTGCGTTGGACGACACCGTTCCGATGGTCGACATCATTCGCCAGGGTGACGAACTGGGCGTATCATTTTCGCTGGACGACTTTGGCACCGGCTATTCATCGTTGTCCTATCTCAAGAAGCTGCCGGTAGCCACACTCAAGATTGATCGCAGTTTTGTCCGCGACATGCTCTTTGAGCCTGATGATCTGGCGATCCTGCAGGGGGTCATCAATCTGGCCCGCACCTTCCGTCAGGCCGTTGTGGCAGAAGGGGTTGAAACCGAAACCCACGGCAAGATGTTGCTGCTTCTGGGCTGTGAACTGGGTCAGGGGTACGCCATTGCCCGCCCCATGCCTGCTGATCAGCTTGAAACCTGGCTGACCCACTGGTCCCCGCCGCCTTCCTGGCAAAACACCCAGGCAGCGCGCAGCGATCAGTTACCGTTTCTGACCGCCATGGTTGAATATCGCAGTTGGGCCAACCAACTCCAAAGCCTCATCCGCAGTCCCGACGACGGCCCCCTCTCCCTGACAGAGCCGGCACAGGATTTCACCGCCTGGTTGAGTCAGCGTTTTAGTGACAGAAGTCTTGCAGAACAAGTGCTCCAGCTGCATGGTGATCTCAATCAGATCGCCCAGGAACTGATTGAGCTGGCTTCATCGGGATCGGCACAAAGTGCTCTGGACAAGCTGCCCGAGCTGGAAGCCCGCCTGGAAACCCTGCTGGAGCTTCTCAGGCGGGCCATTGGTATTGAGGTGGTATAAAACCAAAACCACTGGCGCTAACACGGAATTGCTGGGTACTTGACAAGCCGCCGGGGTTGGTGGAAAATGCCGCGCTTTAAAGGCTACGTAGCTCAGCTGGTCAGAGCATCGCACTCATAATGCGGGGGTCGGTGGTTCAAATCCACCCGTAGCCACCATGTATTCCAATGCAGGGCTTCCTTGCAGCAAAAAACCGCGTCGCAACGCGGTTTTTTTGTGCCTGCAGGTTTTTCGTGTCAACAGCCAGCGCAAGCTGGTGGAAGGCAATCCGTTGCAAAGCCCTGTGGCCGAACCAGCACCAGCAACAGGACTTTGCAAGCACCGAGGTTTACTCGCCGGCAATGGTAAGACCGTCGATCAGCAGGGAACCGGTCCGGATATTGCCCCGCAAATCCACGTCCGAACCCACAGCCACCAGATTCATGAACATGTCCTTGAGATTGCCCGCCACGGTGATCTCGGAGACCGGATATAAAATCTCGCCATTTTCCACCCAGAACCCCGCCGCACCCCGGGAATAGTCGCCGTTGACCATATTGATGCCGTGACCGATCAGTTCGGTCACCAGCAGCCCGGTACCCATCTCCCGCAGCAGGGCCTGGGCATCCCGGGTACCCGGATCAATGGTGAGATTGCGCACGCCGCCGGCGTTCCCCGTGGTTTCCATCCCCAGTTTGCGGGCAGAGTAGCTGTCCAGGGCATAGGATGCCAGATGGCCGTCACGGACCAGATCCCTGGCCTGGGTGGCTACACCCTCACCGTCGAAGGGGGCACTGCCCAGGGCCCGGGGGATGTGGGGCTGCTCGTGGATATGCACAAATTCAGGAAAGATCCGCTCCCCCAGCCGGTCCACCAGGAACGAGGACTTGCGATACAGGGCGCTGCCGCGGATGGCGGCGACAAAATGCCCTAGCATGGAACGGGCCACATCCGGGGCATAAAGCACGGGCACCCGGCGGGTGGAAAGACGCCGGGCATTGAGACGGCGCACCGCCCGGCGGGCGGCCTCCATGCCCACGGATTCGGGGGTTTCCAGGGCACCAGCTTCCCGAGCCACGGTGTACCAATAATCCCGCTCCATGGTACCGCCGTCCCCCGCCAGCACGGAACAACTCAGGGAATGCCGGGTGGAGGCGTAGCCGCCGATAAAACCGTGGCTGTTGCCATAGATGGCGGTGCCCCGGAAGGTGTTGACGCTGCCGCCTTCGGAATTGATGATCCGGGCATCCTCGGCGCGGGCCGCAGCCTCGCAACGTCGGGCAATCCCGATGGCGTCGTCGGCCTCCAGATCCCAGGGATGATCCAGGTCCAGGGCAGGATAGTCCCGGGCCATGAGACCGGCGTCGGCCAGGCCGGCACAGGGGTCCTCGGCGGTATAGCGGGCGATGCGGCAGGCGGCCTCGGCCACTTCCCGCAGGGATCGGGCACGCAGATCGGAACTGCTGGCGGAACCCTTGCGCTGGCCGATGTAAACGGTGACGCCTACACCCTGATCACGGTGAAACTCCAGGGTTTCCACCTCGCCCAGGCGGACATTGACCGACAGGCCGGTATCGTGGCTGACAGCCACCTCAGCAGCCGTGGCCCCGGCGCGACGGGCCTCGTCCAGGACCTGCCCGACGAGTTGTTCCAGCGCCTGCGCATCGAGAACCGGGGTCTGGGGTTCGGACATGAGATCTCCTTTGGTGATGCTCGTTGAAGGGGTCTTCGGGATACACTATGTCCCATGATGACCCATGATGAACTGGATGAATTCGACCGCCCCAGCCGCGGCGCCCGCAAACGGGAGGCTCAGGCCGCCAAGGACCTGGGTGAGGCCCTGCTTGAGCTTTCCGAGGCGGACCTCAAGGCTCTGGACCTGCCAGAACGCCTGCTGGATGCCCTCCACCACTGCCGCGGCCTGCGCAAGGAAGCCCTGCGACGACAGCGCCAGTATATCGGTAAGCTGATGCGTCAGGTGGACACCGGCCCCATTCAGGCGGCCATCGAGGCCAGGGAGGCGGCCCGCCGTGCCCAGGCCCGGCGCTTTCACCGGATGGAGCAGTGGCGGGACCGGCTGATCACCGAGGGAGACACGGCGCTGGTCTCTTTCTGCGATGCATATCCCCGAGTGAACCGCAAACGCCTGGCGACACTGGCTGCCGATGCCCGCGCCCAACGTCCCGGGGCATCCCGGGCCCTGTTCCGCCTGGTGTCCGACACCATGCAGACATCCGACACCATGCAGACATCGGATAGCCCGTCGCCAGAGGATCAGTGATTGGTGCCGCCCACCGTCAGGCCGTCCACCCGAAGGGTGGGCTGTCCGACCCCCACTGGCACGCTCTGACCTTCCTTGCCGCAGGTGCCCACGCCACTGTCCAGGGCCAGGTCATTGCCCACCATGGCAATCCGGCTCATGACCTCGGGGCCGTTGCCGATCAGGGTGGCCCCCCGCACTGGCCGGGTCACCTTGCCGCCTTCGATCAGATAGGCCTCCGAGGCGGAGAAGACGAACTTGCCGGAGGTGATGTCCACCTGACCACCGCCGAAATTCACCGCATAGAGCCCCTTGTCCACCGAGGCGATGATCTCGCCCGGGTCATGGGCGCCCGCCAGCATGTAGGTATTGGTCATGCGGGGCATGGGCAGATGGGCATAGGACTCGCGGCGACCGTTGCCCGTGGGCGCCAGCCCCATCAGCCCGGCATTGAGCCGGTCCTGCATGTAACCCTTGAGGATGCCGTCCTCGATCAGCACCGTGGACTGGGTGGGGATGCCTTCATCATCCACGTTCAGTGAACCCCGCCGCCCGGCCAGGGTGCCGTCATCCACCACCGTCACCCCGGATGCCGCCACCTTCTGCCCCAGCCGGTTGCTGAAGGCCGAGGTCCCCTTGCGGTTGAAGTCACCTTCCAGGCCGTGGCCCACGGCTTCGTGGAGCAGTACGCCGGGCCAGCCGGACCCCAGCACCACGGTCATGGTGCCCGCCGGGGCCTCGTCCGCCTCCAGATTCACCAGGGCCTGACGCACTGCTTCCCGGGCATAGCCCAGACCCCGCTCCTGATCCAGAAAGAATTCGTAACCGCTGCGTCCACCACCGCCGCTGGACCCCTGCTCCCGGCGCCCCTTGTCGTCCTCGGCGATGACATGGATGCTCAGACGCACCAAGGGCCGCACATCTGCCGCCACGGTGCCGTCGGTGTGCATCACCATCACCACCTCATGGACCCCGGCCAGACTGACGATCACCTGACTCACCCGGGGGTCCTGACGCCGGGCTTCCGCGTCCAGACGCTGCAACAGATCAATCTTGGCCTGTTCGTCCAGGGTCCCCAGAGGGTCTACCGAGGGATAGAGGCGGTGTGTCATTGTCTGCCGCTGCATCGGCACCGTGCCATCACGATGATCCCGGCCAATGGCCCGGGCAGCGCGGGCTGCCTCCATCAGGGAGGGCAGCAGAATCTCGTCGGAATAGGCAAAACCGGTCTTGTCGCCGGACAGGGCGCGTACCCCCACCCCTTGCTCGATGTTGTAGCCGGCATCCTTGACGATGCCATCCTCCAGCATCCAGGACTCGTGGCGGGACAACTGAAAATACAGATCGCCCCCATCCAGACCGGGGCCACACAGGGTGCCAAGCACCCGGTCCAGATCAGCCTCGGTGAGGCCGGCAGGTTCCAGCAGATGCAGGCGGGCGGTATCCAGAGCTTGGGTCATTAAAGGGGCCTTTGATCAGTGTCAGATGAGAGGTTGCAGGAGAGTCGACGATGGTAGATGGACGGAAAACTGCGGCGGATGGACTGTTGCCATTCCCGGTCCAGGGTGCCGGTCACCACCCCGGAACCCCGGGGCAGACGGTCGAGCACATTGCCCCAGGGGTCCACCACCATGCTGTCACCGTGGGTTTCCCGGCCATTGACGTGATAACCACCCTGGGCGGCAGCCACCATGTAGACCTGATTCTCGATGGCCCGCGCCCGCACCAGGGCTTCCCAGTGGGCACGACCGGTCACGGCGGTAAAAGCCGCTGGCAGCACCACGATCTCCGCGCCCTGGTCCAGCAACCCCCGGTACAGTTCCGGGAACCTCAGGTCATAGCAGACTGACAGCCCCATGATCCCGAAGGGGGTCTCCACCACCACCACCTGATCACCGGCGACGATGGTTTCGGATTCTTCGTAATGCTCGTCGTTGTCCGGCAGATGCACATCGAACAGGTGAATCTTGTCATAACGGCCCACCATCCGGCCTTGATCATTGTAAACCAGACAGGCGGCATATACCTTGGCCGGGTCCGGGCAGGTCATCGGGGTTGTTCCCCCCACCAGCCAGATTCCGTGACGGCGGGCCTGTTCCGCCAGAAAATCCTGAATTGGTCCCTGGCCCGGCGCTTCCCGCACCTTCACCTTGTCGTGTTCGGACATCCCCATCAGGGCGAAGTTCTCCGGCAGGACCACCAGGCGGGCACCAGCCTGGGCGGCCTGGGCGATCAGGCGTCCGGCTTCCTGAAGATTGGCACTCAGGTTGGTCCCCGAGGCCATTTGAACGGCGGCGATCATGGTCACATTGATTCCCTGTTTACTTGCGCGTCATCGTGGATGGGTTCTGGGTGTTCAAGGCGGCCTTTAGACTATACTCCTGAATCCGTGGCCAACCTCGCCCGCCCGACCGGAAATCGGCCCTGGCAGGGGGGCGACCCCGCGAGCGATGCTGTGACCGGTGGCCAACCAGCGTTCAGGGTACCTGAAGGCGTTTATCCATGAAATTCGAGCCTTTCCAAGCAACATTTGGGGGTGATTCCCGGGGCCGGAGCCATGGGTATCCGCGCCGCCTGTGCGCCAGGCAGTGCGCACCAAAGCGCAACCAGACCTGACGGGCGTGGTGAACCAGTTGTGCCGGCAGGCTGATCAACTCCTGGAACACCGTGCGGATACGGCGGCGCTTGGCGGGATGGCGCACGGGCGAGTCATCGCCGATCAGCCCCTGCAGGCCGATCCAGCGCAGGACGTTGTACACGAAAGTGCCCGCTGCCATGACCAGGGTGTTGGTGTCGAACTTGCCGGAGGGCAGGCGCTCCAGGTCCATGTCGGTCTTGAACTCGGAATGGAAATGCTCGCAGGTGGCATGGCCGCGATACAGGGCGATGATGTCGTCATCGGACAACTCCAGGGAGGTCCACCAGCCCTCGACCTCCAGGTCGGGGAACACCAGCGCCTGACCCTTGCGGTCAATAGTGCGCTCCACCACGCGCATGACGCGTCGGAAGGTGTACTCCTGCCCTTGCCAGCTCCGGGTTTCGTTGACGCTGAAGGTGGCGATCCGCTTACCCTCGCGGGGCGCTTCCCACTTGACCTTGCTCGCCTCCAGGCCATCCGCATGCGCCAGCCAGTCAGCGGCCGACGCCTGTCGGGGGTTCCACTTGATGATGAAGTCGATATCCATGGCCGAGGCATCCATGCGCTGACGCAAGCGCGCTGCCGACAGCCCGCGCTTCAAGCCCATGCAGGACAGAAAGAACGGATCCTTGCGCACCCCCTCGGCGGCTTCAAAGTCGCTCTTGCCCAGGGTAAGCAGCCCCAGGTAGGTGCTGAGCACCTGACCATGGTCGGTGCCCCGGTAAGATCCCATCGACTTCACCGCCTGATCCAGGCGGGATGCCGCAATCGCCTCGCCAATCAGTGCCAGCCCCGCATGGGCGGTGAGAATCCGGCGCGGCGACTGCTCAAGGCGAGGTTTTTTGAGGGGCATCTGGGTTCACCCAACTGGTGCAACGGGAAGCCCCGATTTTCTCATTTATCTTGTTGTTTTTGAAGGCTAATCATGAAATTTGGCGAGATTTCGTCACGGATTCAGGTGGCACACACCTTGTCCGCAATCCCGGTGCGATGGGCATCGGGAAACTCCCGCATCAGGGCTTGCACCCGGGCAACACTTTCCGGCTCACTAAGCGTACGCTTGATCTGATTCTGTGCTCGCATGCCAGGGACCGTAACCGCCCCGGCAGGCGTTTGTCCAGCGGAAGATGTGGGTACAGGGCAGGCCTAGGCCATCCTGCGACGCTTCACCCAGCAAAACGTGCAGCATGTACGGGCGGTTCGAACTCGACATGAGTACTCGGTTGGCCCGGCCTTGAGAGAAGTGGCGGCCTGGTGACACGGCTGTTGGGTCTAGCCCATGAGACAGATGAAATACCACCCGACCATGCCACGGTCAACCGCCGCCGGGCTTGCCGGCCGGCTACCGGGAGATGAGCCACCCTTCTGACTGACAGCCGCCGTACCAAGCTGCGTGCGGAGGCGTTACCTTCCGCGCTCAGTTCGGGGCCGGGGGTATGGGGGCGATGATCGTTTCTGGACAATCTATTCAATGCGTAACGGACGTGCTGTGGCTTGAGGTACGCAGACAACCCCAAGACGGTGAAGCGAGAGAAGATGGAAGCAACCCGCGGGGGCGTCGATATTGGTGTGCTGGTTGAGGTGAGTGCTGCACTGCCAAGTAGATCGCCCGCTGCTCCAGCGTTATGCAAATCAGCTCGTTTGCCAGTGTTGTGCGGGGGGGCGGCCGCGGGTAATTCCTTACCCGCGACCATGCCTTCCCTCAGAAGCGTCGCCACGCGCTCATGCTGCCCGAGAGCACCCCATCTCGCCTCGACTGATCCACGACATGGGGATACGTCTCCGGGATTCGCAAAGCCCACCTCCGGCCTCCCAAAATAGGCGCACTGTCTCGAATGGGTCTCGCAGCATGAGGGAAATACGGGCGATTTAAATAAACATGCTCCAATCCGGATGAAAATCCGGGTTCAGGTTATTGGCGAAATCATCCGGCATATTGTCAAGTGAAGACACATCCCAATTTGAAATGTCCCGGCTGAAATTGTTTGCGTAGAAAAACATTTGATCCATGTTTTCGACATTCGACACGTCCCATTGATTCAGGTGTTTATTGAAGTTATTTGTATCCCTGAACATCTCACTCATATCCTTGACGCTAGAAACATCCCAATCATTGAGTTCTTGATTGAATGTTGTAGCACCCATGAACATCTGGCTCATATCGACCACATTAGAAACATCCCAGTAGCTGATATTCCCATTGAAGTCTGAATTCTTGAAAAGCCCGGACATGTTGGTGATTGAGGATGTATCAATGTCGAAGGCCGAACTGCTGAAGGTGTATGTTTCACCTGAATCTTCAATGGCATAACTACCATCGGCCACTGCAGCGAACAATTGCTCTTCGGTCACCTCCAGCATCAATCCCTTGCCCCAGTCTGGCAGCCAGTCTGGGTTGAATGACCAATTTATAAAGCCAAATGGCTGCGATGGGATCAGCGGAACAAACCAATCGCTGATGTCCTGATTGAAGGATTCGGCTCCGAAGAACATACTCCCCATGTCGGTAACATTGGAGGTATCCCATCCGCCGATGTCCTGATTGAAGGATTCGGCTCCGAAGAACATACTCCTCATGTCGGTAACATTGGAGGTATCCCATTCACCGATGTCCTGATTGAATGATTTAGCTCTCGAGAACATCCACCTCATGTCGGTGACATTGGAGGTATCCCATCCGCCGATGTCCTGATTGAAGGATTCGGCTCCGGAGAACATAATCCCCATGTCGGTAACATTGGAGGTATCCCATTCACCGATATCCTGATTGAAGGATTCGGCTCCAGAGAACATAGACCACATATTGATGACATTGGAAGTATTCCATCCACCGATGTCCTGATTGAAGGAATCGGCTTCCCAAAACATCCACCTCATGTCGGTGACATTGGAGGTATCCCAATAGCCAATATCTTCATTGAAATCTGTAATACCAGAAAATAACGATGACATATTTGTTATTTCAGAGGTGTCAATATTAAATTCAGAATCCCCAAATGTGTATAGCACCCCATCGTTTTCAATAGCAAAGCTGCCATCATTGATGGCGCTCTTAAGCTCCCACTTGCTGGTCACTGTTAAATAATTTGGAGGTTCAGTAGACTGTTCAAGTAGCTCACCATCCTGGTATTCATAAGTAGAGTCACCCTGAGTAATGCCATTTACAGTAAAGTCATTCACCTCAACAAAGAAATTATCCGGCAGCGAATCTTCAGCCTCGAAAGTAAATGCCAGCACACCTTCTGGCTGGCCATTGCTGGCAGAGATCGTATAACTGGCCTCAGTCATGCCACCCAATGTGGTGCTGAATGAAGAGATGGAAAGTGCGCCGCCCCCTTGTAGAGAAACACCGTCAAGGGTTGCCGATGCGGGAAAGAAAAGATTGAAGCTGATATCGTTGCTGCCTGTTGTCCATGTGTCTGTGAGCGGTAGCTCCAGCTTCACTGAATCATGAACAGGCTCCGGATCGGGAGTCGCCTCCACGTTCAGATCCTGCTCACCGGTGGTGTGATCCTCAGTGGCCATCTGGAGGGTGTAGCTGCCGATGCTCAGGTCATCTGCAGCCAGCTCGAAGCTGACCGTCTCGCTACTGCCTCCGTCCAGGGTGATGCTTGTGGTGGACTGCGCGACACCGTTCACCAGCAGTTCCACTGTCTGCGTGGCACTCTGCTCGCCGGTGTTGGTCACCACGGCAGTGACAGTTACGGCCGTGCCTTCCGCGACCGAATCATCACTCAAGCTCAGATCGCTGACCTGGAAGAATGCAGGATCGGGAGTCGCCCCGCCTTCAAGAGACTCTTCAAAGGCAGTCTGAGCCTCCTCTTTGGCAGCATTGATCTGATCATTATCATAGCCACCCATTGGCCCTGCGGCAGGTCTATCGCTAATCGGACTGATAACGAAAGTGAAAACCTTGGCGAGCGTCTCAAAGGTTGGAGTGATAACCACATCACCCTCCTCATCGACGTTTATTTGCCTACTCAGTATTCGGCTAAAAACACCTTTGAGGCTATCATTAACCGGGATATCGTTACCGGCTAAAGACTGCATGAAGGTGTTTGCAAATTGTTCCATGGCGTTATGCATTATTTTTCCTCAAATTTCTATGTCAAAAGCCGTTGTAGCTGTTCAGCCTGTTGCGGCCACCCGCAGGACTTCGAAGGGGTTCTGCACGCATAATTTGCTGGTTTCCCAACCGGAGCGGTTGATGCAGAAGGCACGGGTGCCCCCCATGGCCCGGAAGCCACCGATGACCTTCAGTTTCACCTTGATGGGGCGGACCATCCGCGCGGCGAGTTTTTTTGAAGGGGATTCTCCAGGCGGTCACAAAGCGCCAGATGGCATCGCGGAAGTCCTGCAGTCTCATTAGCAGGTTGGTGACCAAGTGCTGTTTGGGGTGGCCCCGATTTCCATCCTTGGAGATTCGGTGGCCAGTACATTGTCCTGTTCGCTTCTGTATCTCGATCCCTACATCGTCTCTGACCCGAACGTGGTCGCCGTTCTTCAGGGAAATAACCTCCATGCGCCAAAGCACCTTGCCGGTCGGAGACAATAGGAGACTGGCTGGCGATGGGTGCCAAGAGGCGCTGGCGCCCATCCAGGGTAAGCGTCGGGATGTTGCTGAGGTGGGGTATTGCGGTGGGGTACTGCATGTGGCGACCGGTCCTTAGCAGTTATGTGCTTCTGAAGCTAATTCAATCTGTAAGATATTTCAACGCCTTCTGTCAGGCTTTCTTGGTGGCGGGGCTGCCATGCATGGCCTTGGTTGTTCTGTCGGCTGGCATAATTCCCCATGCGGACCGCAGAGGGGGAGAGATGGATCCCCGGGAAATCGCCCCTCGACCTGGCCCACCAGCCCCCACATAATACTGTAAATGTGAACAGTATTCGTGGAGCCTGAATCCGTGGCCAACCTCGCCCGCCCGACCGGAAATCGGCCCTGGCAGGGGGGCGACCCCGCGAGCGATGCTGTGACCGGTGGCCAACCAGCGTTCAGGGTACCTGAAGGCGTTTATCCATGAAATTCGAGCCTTTCCAAGCAACATTTGGGGGTGATTCCCGGGGCCGGAGCCATGGGTATCCGCGCCGCCTGTGCGCCAGGCAGTGCGCACCAAAGCGCAACCAGACCTGACGGGCGTGGTGAACCAGTTGTGCCGGCAGGCTGATCAACTCCTGGAACACCGTGCGGATACGGCGGCGCTTGGCGGGATGGCGCACGGGCGAGTCATCGCCGATCAGCCCCTGCAGGCCGATCCAGCGCAGGACGTTGTACACGAAAGTGCCCGCTGCCATGACCAGGGTGTTGGTGTCGAACTTGCCGGAGGGCAGGCGCTCCAGGTCCATGTCGGTCTTGAACTCGGAATGGAATTGCTCGCAGGTGGCATGGCCGCGATACAGGGCGATGATGTCGTCATCGGACAACTCCAGGGAGGTCCACCAGCCCTCGACCTCCAGGTCGGGGAACACCAGCGCCTGACCCTTGCGGTCAATAGTGCGCTCCACCACGCGCATGACGCGTCGGAAGGTGTACTCCTGCCCTTGCCAGCTCCGGGTTTCGTTGACGCTGAAGGTGGCGATCCGCTTACCCTCGCGGGGCGCTTCCCACTTGACCTTGCTCGCCTCCAGGCCATCCGCATGCGCCAGCCAGTCAGCGGCCGACGCCTGTCGGGGGTTCCACTTGATGATGAAGTCGATATCCATGGCCGAGGCATCCATGCGCTGACGCAAGCGCGCTGCCGACAGCCCGCGCTTCAAGCCCATGCAGGACAGAAAGAACGGATCCTTGCGCACCCCCTCGGCGGCTTCAAAGTCGCTCTTGCCCAGGGTAAGCAGCCCCAGGTAGGTGCTGAGCACCTGACCATGGTCGGTGCCCCGGTAAGATCCCATCGACTTCACCGCCTGATCCAGGCGGGATGCCGCAATCGCCTCGCCAATCAGTGCCAGCCCCGCATGGGCGGTGAGAATCCGGCGCGGCGACTGCTCAAGGCGAGGTTTTTTGAGGGGCATCTGGGTTCACCCAACTGGTGCAACGGGAAGCCCCGATTTTCTCATTTATCTTGTTGTTTTTGAAGGCTAATCATGAAATTTGGCGAGATTTCGTCACGGATTCAGGCCTACGGAAAGAATACACAATGCAAGCATCGGTCCAGACAGGTCCGTCAGGGCGCCCGGCTCTGGGCCGCCCGGGCGACCGCTTCCACTCGTGGCGCCGCCCAGTCTCCCGTCACCCGATATTCCATCCGGGCAGCCTCGTCGATACGCTCCCCCACCCCCAGCATCCGGTCAAAGACAAATACCGCCAACCCGGTCACCGGCCCGCCAAGGAGGGCACCAGCCAGGGGCAGGGTGCCCTTGACACTGGGGGTCACGGTGATGGTCTGGTCATAATCCCGGGTCACCATCCCGGTGCGGCCCTGAATACGGACCCGGGCAGCCGGACTGTGGACCGTCAGGTCCGTGGTGTAGAGATGACCGTCCTGGAGCTGGACATGCCCCTGTAATCGGTCAAAGACGAACCCTCGCTGAAAAATATCCCGAAAATCCAGGGCCAGTCGCCGGGGAAGCAGGTCCAGACTGAACAGCCCCAGTAACCGGCCCGCACCGGGCTGCACTTCGCTAAGACGACCTTCATCCACCTGGACCCGGCCTGTGCCTGTCAATCCGGCCCAACTGACCTGGGTGGGGGTATCGGGCCATTGCAGCGCTGCCTGCAATTGGGCATGCCCACCCCGGAACACCGGCTGAATTCCCAGCAGTGCCAGGGTTTGCCCCAGATCGTCACTGGACAGGTCGATCTGTAATCGGGTGTCGTGGGCATCATCATCATCTTTGATCCAATGGCCCCGAGCCTCTCCCCTGGCCTGCCCCGTGGCGTCAGCCAGCACCAGCCGTTGCAGTTGCACACCCCCCGGGATGGTCTGGGTATTCATTTGCAGCCCGCGGAAATGCTGCGACCGCAGCATCAACCATTGGGCCGACAGACGCAGGGGCGGCAAACTGGCTGGATCGGGCCGTACCGGTTCGGCGGCAGTATGGGCCATCTGGCCGGAGAGCTGATCTAGGTCCAGCCATTCCAGATCCACCACCAGTTCGGCGTCGGTCTGGTGTGGCCAGTGGATGCGACCCAGCATCAGGGGAGAAGCCACCTGGGCCTCCCATTGGCCGGCCTCCCGACGGGCCTGCAGACTGATATCGTCAATCCGTCGTCCCATGAATTGCAGACGATCCAGATGCAGGTCCAGTGCCCCTGGTTGTGATGCCGTATCGGCAGGCGGTGAGCGGTCCAGGGTATCAAAGACCATCCGCCAGTCATCCAAAGACAGCCCGGACAGATGACCTCTGATCCGCCATCCCTGTTCCGGCAATACCGCCTCCTGCCCCCCCAGCCGTAATTCCCCCCGGTGCAGGGCACCGGCTGAATCCAGGGTAAACAACAGGCTCAGATGATCCCCCAGGGTGATCCGGGCCGGGGTTTCCGGGGTAGGGGTCAGGGGAAACCGGACCGTCAGGGGGCGGGCGGCTTCCGGGATTTTGGCCAAAGGGGGTGGCAAACTGGAGCGCACCCCCACCAGATCGGAATTCAAGGTCAACAGCCCCTGGGACCATCCGGCAGCGGGCACCTGCAGTTGTGCCTGCCAATGGGCGCTGCCATCGAGCCAGTCCAGCCAGGAAGCCGGAGCCACAGGCGCCAGCAAACCCGTGATCGGTTGCTGGCCCTGGGCATGGACTTCCAGGGCGCCGGAGGGCGCCCGGTGGAAACGGGCGGTCACGTGGGCGCCATTGAAACGGGCCGCCAGCTGGTCAGCCAAGGCGGCCTCTTCGGTGAACTCTACCGTCCCCTGCAGCGCCTCCAGCACCAGCGGCGGGTCGGCCAGGGCCAGTTGATTGTCCATGAAGGTCAGTCGCCCCCGCACCCTGTCTGGCTGGGTCAGGGTATCCCGGTCTGCCAGAGGGATGTGAAGTCCGATATCCAGACCCGCCTCTCCCTGGACCGAAATACCCGCCAGCAGGGATTCTTGTGCCTCTGCCAGGGGACTGGCAGTGACAAAACGCAGGTAGTCCTCCAGCGGACCCCGGATATGGCCCTGAATCCCGAGCACTGGCGCCTGCAGATCCATGATCCATGCCTGGGCGGCATCAATATGGGCACCAAAGACCTGGGCCTGTATCTCATCAATCCGCAGACCCTGATTGTGAAACATCACCGTGGCAGAGACGGCTTCCAGCCGGGGCCAGCCGGGTTCGTAATCCAACACCCCATCTTCCACCTTGGCCATCACCTGAAAGACCCCCTCATGGTGCCGGAAGGGAAAGTCATCGAACCGGCCCCGGAACAGCAACCGGGCCTGGGTAATACGCCCGTCCACAATGGCCTGGTCCAGCCATTGCCGGGACAGCTCGGGCATAAAGCCCTGGGGCAGGTAACGGGATGTGCGGGCGCCGTCACCATCCACCAGCACCAGTTGCAGGTCCATCTCCGGATCCGCCCCCAGATGGATCACCCCTTGCCCACCAAGTTGCAGGTCTGCATTGGCCAGCACCAGCTCCTCCAGAGCCAACCGATGCCCATCCGGTGCCGGCAACCAGCGTACCCGTCCCTGAAGGGTGTCGATGGGGAGCTTGTGGGGGAACTGGTCAGGCCAGCTCACTTCCAGGGCCGTACTGTCCAGCCACAGTTCACCGCCGGTTTCGGCAAAGGAAAAAGCCCCCGCCGCCCCGGAAACCCCTGGCCCTGGCCCCCAGGGGGCTACAGCCCCGCCCTGAAACCGCCCATCGGCAACAAAGCGCGGTTCGCCGTCATCGGGAATCACCAATCCCAGGCGGGTGGCTGTCAAGATGCCTCTGGGCGCCAGTTCCACCAGGGTGGGCAAGCCCGGTTGCAGGGTCTGTCTTAACCAGGGCTGATGCAGGACCAAGGGCAGCAGATCCTCCAGGCGCAGGTAATCCAGCCAGACGTTGACCTGTGTCCCCTCATCCACTGCCACCACACTCAGGTCCAGACCACCGGGCGGCCAGGGATCCCCCTGACGGGACACCACCAGTTCATCCACCCGCAGATCCCAGCCCCCCGGACGGGCCTGCCACAGCAGCTTCCCCGCCAGGGTTTCCAGTTCTGGTGTCGGCAATCCCGGTTCGGGAACGGGTGTCATGGTCAACTGCTGCACGGTGAGCGCCAGATAGGCCCGGTGGGGTTCGCCTTGCTGCCAGTGCAGCCAGACCTGACCATCCAGCTGCCCCCTGTCCAGCCCCAGGGTTGCCCGTATCTCCTCCGGCAGGCCCGCCAGGTTCAGCCCGTCTGCTTCGATAAAGGTATCACCGCTCCAGTCATCCCACTGGCCCCCGTGGTGCAGGTTCATCCCCAGCCGGAACGAATGGCCCAGTGTTGCCGGTAAAAAAACATCCCCGGCCAGTCGTACCTGCCCCGCTTCCACGGCAATATCCAGGTTCAGATCGTCGAACTGGTAATCCATACCCAGTTGCCGGTCTTCCCAGCGTAGCCGGCTTTCACTGAGGGTAAAGGCCCGACCCACCGCCAGGGCCAGCAGGTCGACCGGCAGCGCCTCGGTGGTGTCATCCCGGCGGGTCGGCAACCCCTCGGCCCCCCGCACCCGCACCCGGCCACTGTCGTCCCGCAACAGGTGCAGATCGGCCCCCCGCACCTGAAGATGGCCCAGAACCAGCCGTCCCTGCTGCAAGCTGCGCCAGGGGGCCAGCCCCAGATCCAGATGGTCCACTGCCAGCATCGGCCCCTCTCCGGCAGCATCATGGATGCGAACATCAGAGACAGTGATCCGGGGGGAGAGAATACGCCATCGGACCTGCAGCGCCCCCACCGTCACCTGCTGCCCGGACTGTTGGGACAACAGACGTTCCAGAGGACTGCGCAGTCCATCCAGCAATGGTGTACCCAGTCGCAATCCGGCCACCACCGTGGCCAGCAACAGCAGGCCAATGATCAGGATACGGGGGCTGGCGGCCAGGGCGGGTTTGAGCACGCAACGGGCTCCTTGGGGGCCGGGACAGGGGGTGAATCAAAGCAGTACGATGTCGAACTGTTCCTGGGTATAGAGGCTTTCTACCTGAAAACGGATGGGAATGCCGATAAATTCCTGCAGCTGGGCAACACTGGCGGATTCCTCATCCAGCAGCAGGTCCACCACCGCCTGGGAAGCCAGCACCAGCAGCTCCCGGGCATCAAACTGACGGGCCTCCCGCAGGATCTCCCGGAACATCTCGTAGCAGACAGTCTCGGCGGATTTCACATAACCGCGCCCCATGCAGGTGGGACAGGGTTCGCACAGCAGATGTTCCAGACTTTCCCGGGTGCGCTTGCGGGTCATTTCCACCAGCCCCAGGGGCGAGACATCACAGATCTGGCTCTTGGCGTAGTCCTTTTCCATCGCCTTTTCCAGGGAGCGCAGCACCTGACGCTTGTGATCCTCCTGGGTCATGTCGATGAAGTCGACGATGATGATGCCCCCCAGATTGCGCAGGCGCAGCTGCCGGGCAATGGCCTGGGCCGCCTCCAGATTGGTCTTGAAGATGGTCTCTTCCAGGTTGCGATGGCCCACGAAGGCGCCGGTGTTGATGTCGATGGTGGTCATCGCCTCGGTCTGATCGAAGATCAGATAACCACCGGACTTGAGCTCCACCTTGCGTTCCAGGGCCTTCTGGATCTCGTCCTCCACGTTGTACAGGTCGAAGATGGGGCGCTCGCCGGGGTAATGTTCGATCCGGTCCAGCAGTTCGGGCACATACTGGGCGGCGAACTCGCTCACCCGCTGCACCGTCTCCCGGGAATCGATGCGGATCTTTTCCAGTTCCATCCCCACCATGTCCCGCAGGATCCGCAGGGTCAGGGGCAGATCCACATAGACCTCGGAGCCGGCCCGGGCCTGGCCGGCCCCCTGCTGGATGGTTTGCCAGAGTTTGGCCAGAAACATCATGTCGTTACGCAGGGATTCCACTGGCGCAGCCTCGGCGGCGGTGCGGACGATAAAGCCATGTCGGCATTCCAGTTCTGCCTGGAGGGTTTCCACCGTACCCTTGAGGCGGCTGCGCTCACTGTCGGTTTCAATGCGGGTGGAGATCCCCACCGTGGCGTTACCGGGCATCAGCACCAGATAGCGGGAAGGCACAGTGATATAGGTGGTCAGACGGGCCCCTTTGGTGCCCAGGGGGTCTTTGATCACCTGCACCAGGATATCCTGGCCTTCCCGCAGCAGGCGCTGGATGGGTTCGGTCCGTTCCCGTTCTCCTCCCTGAAGTTCTTCCCGCTCCACTGGCGCCACGTCAGAGGCATGGAGAAACGCGGCCCGTTCCAGACCGATGTCCACAAAGGCCGCGTCCATCCCTGGCAGCACCCGGCTCACCCGCCCCTTGTAAATATTGCCCACCAGCCCCCGACGCCGGGCCCGTTCCATGCTGATTTCCATCAACACGCCATTTTCCACCAGGGCCACGCGGATCTCCTGGGGGGTGATATTCATTAGGATTTCCGTGCCCATCATTGGGATGCCTTCAGAGTGTCATGATCAATGGCGGATTTTAAACCGCAGCGGCGTAACAGTGCGCCCGTCTCGAACAGGGGGAGTCCCACCACACCAGAATAGCTGCCCTGGATATGGGCCACGAACAGGGCGCCCAGACCCTGAATACCGTAGGCGCCGGCCTTGTCGGCAGGTTCACCGCTGGCCCAGTAGGCCGCCCTGTCGGCGGGTGTCAGCTCCCGCAGGCGCACCTGGGTGGTGGACAGGGCTTGATGACAGCCCCCTTGATGAATCAGGGCCACGGCGGAGAACACGGTGTGGGTGCGGCCAGATAAACGGCCCAGCATGGCCAGGGCATCATCCCGATCCCTGGGCTTGCCCAGGATAGCACCATCGATGCTGACCACGGTGTCTGCCCCCAGCACCGGCCATGAACCGGCCAGGGCATCATGGGCGGTCTGGGCCTTGGTCACCGCCATGCGCCGGGCAAAGTCCTGGGGAGATTCACCAGCCAGGGGGATTTCTTCCACATCCACCGGATGGGCCTGCCAGGCCACACCGATCTGATCCAGCAGTTCACGGCGGCGGGGGGAGGCAGAGGCAAGGACAAGCATGGGCACATCTCCGGGACGGGCGCGGACGGGAAAGACCGGCACGGAGGCCGTGCCGAAGGTCAGGCCCGATGATAGGGGTGATGGCGCAACAGACTCCAGCCACGGTAGAGCTGTTCTGCCAAAATCACCCGCACCAGAGGATGAGGAAAGGTCAGGGGCGACAGGGACCAAATGAAGTCTGCCCGGCGGCGGCAAGCCTCGGACAGGCCATCGGCCCCTCCCACCAGCAGCGCCACATCCCGGCCCGACTGCATCCACTGATCCAGCTGTCGGGACAGGCCGGCGGTATCCAGATGGCGGCCCTGCTCATCCAGGGCCACCACCCAGCAGTCCCTGGGCAGGGCCGCCAGCAGACCCTCACCCTCCGCTTCCCGCAGGCGTTCCACCGGGGCGTTGCGGCCCCGGCGTGGAGAAGGGATCTCCCGCAATATCAGACTGCATTCTGCAGGCAGGCGCCCGGCATAGTCTTTATAGGCTTCATTCACCCAGCCGGGCATACGGGTGCCTACCGCCAGCAGATGAATACGCATCCCGGTCAGCGGCGCAGACGGCGCAGGGCGGCTGCCGGAGAATCGTCCTCCTGATCCTGGTCCGGGGTCGCCTGCGGGGATTCATCCGTCAACCACAGCTTCTCCAGACTGTAAAAGTCACGAACCTGGGGCAGCATCACATGGACCACCACATCATCCAGGTCCACCAGCACCCATTCCCCCTCCCGCTCACCCTCGGCACCCAGGGGCTGAACACCGGCGGCCTTTGCCTTCATGATGACGTTGTCGGCCAGAGATTTCACATGGCGGTTGGAAGAACCCGAAGCGATCACCATGGTATCGGTGAGGGCGGTTTTGCCCCGTACATCCAGGCACTGGACATTTTGGGCTTTCATGTCTTCCAGGGCCTGGAGGACGATCTGGGTCAGTTGTTCTGTCTGCATGCATCCCTCTGGGAGTGGGGTAGAAGATAAAGCTGGTGTTGTTGAATATAGGCCAGCACCGGTTCTGGCAACAGAAATCTTGGGCTGTGTCCCTGGGCCACCAGACCCCGGATGGCGGTGGCGGAAATGTCCAGTTGGGTCACCGGCATGTACAGGATACGCCCCGCCGGCGCGGTCCGCAGATCGGCGGGGTTTTCCACCTGCCGGGATCTCCCCCAGGGTAGATGCCGGGGGCCTGTACGCCCTGGCCGATGGGCCACCACGATATGGGCCAGATCAAACAGATCTTGCCAGCGATGCCAGGAGGACAAGCCGGCATAGGCATCCATGCCCAGCAGCAGGCACAGGGGCACATGGGCACCCAGTTCCTGGCGCAGGCTCTCCAGGGTATCCACACTGTAGGACGGGCCGCTGCGGGTCAGTTCACGACGGTCCACCGTAAAACCGGGATGATGGGCCACCGCCTGTTCCACCATGGCCAGCCGGTGCGCCATGGGGGCCTGGGGCCGGTGCCGATGGGGGGGCAGGCCACAGGGGATGAAACGCAGTTCATCCAGGGCCAGATGTTCGTAAATCTCCAGTGCTGGCCGCAGATGTCCAAAATGGATCGGATCGAAGGTGCCGCCCAGGACGCCAATCATAGGATCTTCGCTTGGTACTCAACCCCGCACATGACCATCCCCCAGAACCACATATTTGAGGGTGGTCAGACCATCCAGCCCCACCGGGCCACGGGCATGGAGCTTGTCGGTGCTGATGCCGATTTCCGCCCCCAGGCCATATTCAAACCCATCGGCAAACCGGGTGGAGGCATTCACCATCACCGAACTGGAGTCCACTTCCCGCATGAACCGCCGGGCGCGGGTGTAATTTTCCGTGACGATGGTATCGGTGTGGCGGGAGCCGTAGTGGTTGATGTGCTCGATGGCTTCATCCAGGCCGGGCACCACCCGGATGCTCAGGATCGGTGCCAGATACTCTGTCTGCCAGTCTTCCTCGGTGGCCGGGCTGATATCCGGCAAAAAGGCCAGGGTACGGGGGCACCCCCGCAGTGCCACCCCCTTGTCGTCAAACAGGGGCTTGAGGGCGGTCAAGGCTCTGGGGGCGATGGATTCGGCCACCAGCAGGGTTTCCAGGGTGTTGCAGGTGCCGTAGCGCTGGGTCTTGGCATTGAAGGTCACCTTGACGGCCTTGTCCAGGTCCGCGTGATCGTCGATGTAGACATGGCAGATACCGTCCAGGTGCTTGATCACCGGAATCAGGGATTCCTCGCTGACCCGGGCAATGAGTCCCTTGCCGCCCCGAGGCACGATCACGTCCACGTCGTCCTTCAGGCGCAGCAGGGCGCCCACTGCAGCCCGGTCGGTGGTGCCTACTACCTGCACCGCGTCGGCGGGCAGACCGGCCTGATCCAGACCCTCGCGGATGCAGTCGGCCAGGGCCCGGTTGGAATGAAACGCCTCGGACCCCCCGCGCAAAATGGCGGCATTACCGGATTTAAGGCACAGGCCGGCGGCATCCACGGTCACATTGGGCCGGGATTCAAAGATGATGCCGATCACTCCCAGGGGAACCCGCATCCGGCCCACCTGAATGCCACTGGGGCGATAATTGAGGTCGGAGATGGCCCCGACCGGGTCCGGCAGGGCAGCGATCTGGCGCAGCCCCTCGGCCATGGTGTCCAGACGCTCGGGATTGAAGGCCAGACGATCCAGCAAGGCCGCATCCAGGCCATTTTTTTCACCGGCCTCCAGGTCCTTGCGGTTTTCTGTCATCAGGGTGTTGGCCCGGGCCTCGATCAGTGCCGCCATGGCCAGCAGGGCGGCATTCTTGGCGGCGGTATCAGCCCGCAGCAGGCTCCGGGAAGCACTACGGGCCTGCCGGCCCATGTGCTGCATGTAGTCGTGGATATTGTCGATCACGGTATCTGCCATCGGTTTCAATAGGGGGGGATGCAACTCAAGGACGACGGCTGTCCTGCCAGTCCCAGGGTCAAGTCTAACAATTCATCCCAGGCACTGCCCGGCTTCTGCCCCTTGGCCACCTGATCCGCCCGCGCTCCGGCCTGCAGCAGCTGGCCCAGAACCGGCAGGGGCAAGCGTTTCAGGGCCTGCCGCATCACCGGCTGGCGCTGGGGTGGCCAGACTGACTTGAGCACCCCCTGGAGGGTGGCCCCCGCCGTCACCTGTTCCGACAGCCGGTTGAGGGTCCGAATCTCACGGGTCAGGGTCCAGGCCACCAGCACCGGGGCAATGCCCTCGGCCCGCAGGCCGGACAGGATGCGCACCGCCCGGCCTGCTTCTCCGGCCAGGGCCGCAGCGGTCAGGTCATAGACATTGAAACGGGCGCTATCGGTCACCGCCGCCAGCACCCCCACCTCGTCCACCGCCCCGGTCCCCTGCAACAGCACCAGTTTGTCGATTTCCTGGGCGGCCGCCAGCAGATTGCCTTCCACCCGCTCCGCCAGTAGCCGGGCGGCGCCGGCGGTGGGGTGTAAACCTCGCCGATTCATGCGCCGAATGATCCAGGTTTCGGTGCCGGCCAGGTCCAGGGGCCAGACCTGAATCATCACTCCGGCCTGTTCCAGGGCCTGACACCAACGGGATTTTTGCTCCTGACGTTCCAGCTTGCCGCACTGAACGATCAGCACCGTATCGGCGGAGGGTTGCCGGGCGCAGGCTTCCAGTACCTTGCCGCCCTGGACACCGGGTTTGCCGGATGGCATGCGCAGTTCCAGTACCCGACGCTGGGCGAACAGGGACAGACTTTCAGCGGCAGTTTGCACCTGACCCCAGTCAAATCCCTTGTCCACGGTAAACACCTCCCGGTCCTCGAATCCCTCGGCCCTGGCCCGCGCCCGGATGCCATCCACCGCCTCCATTGATTGCAATGGCTCATCGCCACTGACCAGATAAAGGGGCGCCAATCCCCGTTGCAGATGATCTTCCAGTTGCTCCGGCTTGAGTCGCATGGGTCCTAGGGGGTTTCGGCGGTGGCCCGCAGGCGCAGCAGGATCAATTGGGCCAGATCCCGGTTCATGGATTCTCGCAGCCGCTGTTCCTGTTCCGCCTGCCCCAGCACCCCTTCAGGATCGAACAGATAATCCCGGGTCAGGGTCAGGGTCTGCTCGGGAATCTGAAAATCATTCCCCCGCCCCTGCACCCAATAGCGCAGATGGGTAAATATTTCATACTCGGACACCTGGGCGTTGCGTCCCACGGAAAGCGCCCGCCGCCCGCTACGCAAATCCTGGATATGCAGTTCAGCGGTGGCCTCCCCCAGGGGCACCAGCATGACCCCGGCACCGTTCAAGACCAGTTGCAGGTCGATGAACAGGGGGTTGGCAGCACTTAATCCGGTGATGGCGGTACGGGCCATTTCCGGGGGCACGTCGGTCCCGCCCCGCAACTGAAAGCCACAGGCCAGCAGCAGCAGGCTCAGCATCAGCACCAGCGCCATCTGCCCTGATCTGAATGGCCACGGTCCCAGGCCCCGGCGATCCATCAGCGGGCCACCACGTTCACCAGTTTGCCGGGGACCACGATGATCTTGGCCACGGTTTTGCCGTCAATATGCCGTTTGACGTTGTCATCGGCCAGGGTCAGGGTTTCGATGGTGGTGCGTTCGGCCCCGGTGGGCACCCGCAGGTGGCCGCGCAGCTTGCCATTCACCTGAATCACCAGTTCCTGGGTGTCGCTTTCCAGGGCCGCGGGGTCCACCTGGGGCCAGGGGCGATCCACCAGGGCATCGGGATGTCCCAGTTCGGCCCACAGGCGATGGGTGATATGGGGCACCATGGGGGAGAGCATCAGCACGATGGCCTCCAGGGCCTCCTGCATCAGGGCGCGCCCCTGGGGCGTGGCATCCTCGAAACGGCTCAGGTCATTGAGCAGTTCCATGCAGGCGGCGATGGCGGTGTTGAAGGTATAACGCCGGCCCATGTCATCACTCACCTTGGCGATGGTCTGATGCAGCTTGCGACGCAGATCCGCCTGGGGCTCGGTCAGGGACGAGGTATCCAGGGCCGGCGCAGGGCCGGCACTGACATGGTCATGGACCTGTTTCCACAGTCGCTTGAGGAAACGGGACGCCCCCTCCACCCCGGAATCGGACCATTCCAGGGACATTTCCGGCGGCGCGGCGAACATCATGAACAGGCGCACCGTATCGGCACCGTACCGCTGGATCAGCTCCTGGGGATCCACCGTGTTGCCCTTGGACTTGGACATCTTGGCCCCGTCCTTGAGCACCATGCCCTGGGTCAGCAGGTTGGCGAAGGGTTCATCCCCCGGCACCAGCCCCTCGTCCCGCATCAGCTTGTGGAAAAAGCGGGCATAGAGCAGGTGCAGCACCGCATGCTCAATGCCGCCCACATACTGATTCACCGGCAGCCAGTGACGGGCCCGCTGGTCCATCATGGCGCCGTCGTTGTCCGGGCAGGCGTAGCGGGCGTAATACCAGGAGGACTCGAAGAAGGTGTCGAAGGTGTCCGTTTCCCGCTCCGCCTCGCCGCCGCAGCGGGGACAGGAGGTGCGATAGAATTCGGGCATTTTCTTGATTGGGGAACCCACGCCGTCGAAGGCCACGTTCTCCGGCAGCACCACCGGCAGCTGGTCTTCGGGGACGGGGACCGGACCGCAGTCCGGGCAGTTGATGATGGGAATCGGGCAGCCCCAGTAACGCTGCCGGGAGACACCCCAGTCCCGCAGCCGGTAATTGACCCGGCGCCGCCCCCGGCCCTCGGCTTCCAGCTGATCGGCGATGGCATTGAAGGCGCGGTCAAAATCCATGCCGTCAAACCGGCCAGAGGCCAGCAGAATGCCCTTTTCGGTGAAGGCTTCCTTGTCCAGGTCGATGGCCTCGGCCCCGTCGGCGGGACGGATCACCTGCCGGATGGGCAGGCCGCAGGCCCGGGCAAACTCCCAGTCCCGCTGGTCGTGGGCGGGCACCGCCATCACCGCGCCGGTGCCGTATTCCATGAGCACGAAGTTGGCCGCCCACACGGGCACCTTTTCCCCGGTGATGGGATGGATGGCCTTGAGACCGGTGGCCACGCCCCGCTTCTTCATGGTGGCCATGTCCGCCTCGGACACCTTGGTGTGGCCACATTCCTCGATGAAACCGGCCAGGGCCTGGTTGTCCTCGGCGGCCAGGGCGGCCAGGGGGTGTTCCGGCGCCACCGCCAGATAGCTCACCCCCATCAGGGTGTCGGGGCGGGTGGTATAGACGGTCAGGGGGGTGTCGTGACCCTCTACCTGGAAGACCACTTCCACCCCTTCGGAGCGGCCAATCCAGTTACGCTGCATGGTGCGTACCTGCTCCGGCCAGCCGGTCAGGGTATCCAGACCATTGAGCAGCTCTTCGGCGTAGTCGGTGATGCGCAGGAACCACTGGGGGATCTCCCGGCGTTCCACCGGGGCACCGGAGCGCCACCCCAGGCCGTCGATGACCTGTTCATTGGCCAGCACGGTCTGGTCCACCGGGTCCCAGTTGACCACGGCGGTTTTTTTATAGACCAGTCCTTTTTCAAACAGGCGGGTGAACAGCCACTGCTCCCAGCGGTAATACTCGGGCCGGCAGGTGGCAATTTCCCGGGACCAGTCGTAGGCAAACCCCAGGCGCTTGAGCTGGCCACGCATGTAGTCGATGTTCTCGTAGGTCCACTGGGCCGGGGGCACGCCGTGCTTGAGGGCGGCATTCTCGGCGGGCAGACCGAAGGCATCCCAGCCCATGGGCTGGAGCACGTTGCGCCCCTGCATGCGCTGGTGGCGGGCGATGACGTCGCCGATGGTGTAGTTGCGCACATGGCCCATGTGAAGCCGCCCACTGGGGTAGGGGAACATGGAAAGACAGTAGAAGGGTTCCCGGTCATCCTCTTCCTGGGCACGGAAGCAGTCATGGGCTTCCCACCAGGACTGAGCCTCGGTTTCGACGACTTCGGGTTCGTAATGTTCTTGCATGGGGTTCCACCGGCTGAATCTGGGAATGCACGGGCCAGGGGCGCGGATCACCGCGGCGTTGTCCATGGCTCCGGGAAGACCGGCAAGGATAGCGTGACTGCCGGGGGGTCACAACTTCCGGGGTATGGGTGGAATGCGTGAAACCTGGTGTACTCTTGGCAGTATGGTGGCAGATATGAACACAGGGTCAGGCCGTGGCCCCGTCGGCGGGACGCCGTGAATACATCCCTGTAGGCTTGATTGCCGCGTCCCTGCGGCAAACACCCGCCGCCAGGACCACGGCCTCCCCCTTCTGCAACACCGACCCTTTCTCATGTGCAATGCTGGAGCTAGACATCATGTCGGATAAACAAAGCGAACATCCCATCCGGGACGGACTGGTCCATGCCTATGACCGGATGCTGGAACGGGTGCGGCATGGGGTGGAAGTGGCAGAGGAAAAGACCGGCCCGACCCTGGAACAGGCCATCGAGGACGCCCGTCACAAGGCGGTGGAACTGGGCGAGGCCACCCGGGAGGAAGCTCACGATCTGGCCGAATACATCCGCCGGGATCTGCATGACATCGGCGATTACCTGAACGAGTCAAGCCGGGATTTTCGCACCTGGTTTCGCATGGACCTGCAATTGGTCGAAGCCCGGATTCTGGATCTGCTGTCCTCCATCGCCGACCGCACCCGGGTGGAACTGGCGGAACTGGAGGCCCGCGCCCGGGCGGTGGGTATCTGGCACACCGGCGAGGTGGCAGCCCCTGGCGTGCTGGTGTGCCAACACTGTGATACCGAGTTGCATTTCACCCGAAGCGGGCGGATTCCTCCCTGTCCCAAGTGCCACGGTACGACCTATCGCCGGGACCGGGATTAGCCGGAAAGCCGGGACCGCCGGGCACCGCCCAGCAACAGCCCCGCCACCAGCACCATCAGCCCGGTGACCACCAGCCAGTTCCCCCATAGGGCATAGGGGGTACGCCCCTCCCGGGGCTGTGCCCAACTGGTCAATACATGGGGCTGAAACTGGGGTGAACGGTCACGAATCCGGCCTTGATGATCAATCACTGCCGAGATCCCTGTGTTGGTGGCCCGGAGCATGTCCCGTCCCGCTTCCAGTGATCGTACCTGGGCAATTTCCAGGTGTTGATGGGGGGCAATGGAATCTCCAAACCAGGCGTCGTTGGTCACGTTCACCAGCATCTGCGCCTGGGGCAGGGCACGGATGATCAGGTGGCCGAAGGCATCCTCATAACAGATGGATGCCCCCAGCACGATCCCGGCGGCCTCCAGGGTGTAGCCACCATGCCCTTGGGACAGGTCCGCCATGGGCAGTTCGATATAGCGTTCCAGCCACTCCAGCCATCCCCGCATTGGCAGGTATTCGCCAAAGGGGACCCGCTTGCGTTTGTGGTAGAACTGGGGATGGTCGGCATCCACCTTGACGATGCTGTTGAACATGCGCCGGGTGTGGTGTTCGTAAGTAAAGATGCCGGCCAGCAATGCACCACCATGAATACCGGCCTCAGCCGCCAAAGGCAGGAAGAAATCCTCTTCCAGAGCGTGATAGAAACTGGGTACTGCCGTCTCGGGCCAGAGGATCAGATCGCTGCCGAAGGCCGCTTCGGTGAGTTCCCCATACAGTTTCATGGCGGTCACCCGCGCCCCCGGACGCAGCTTGTCCTCCTGGGCCATGTTCCCCTGCACCAGGCTGACCTGCAGCGGCTCGCCCACGGGCCGGGTCCATTCCACCTGGGTGAGTCCCAGCCCACCCAGCCACAGGACCCCCACCAGCCCCAGGGCCGCCACCAGTCGCCGAGGCCCACTCACCACACCCCAGACCAGGGCGCCGGCCATCATGGCCGCCACCAGGCTGGTGCCGAAGACTCCCAGCACCGGCAGGTAGCCGGCCAGGGCCGTATCCCGCTGGGCCGTCCCCAGCAATAGCCAGGGGAATCCGGTGAGGAGCCAGCTCCGCCACCACTCAAACAGCACCCACAGGGCCGGCACCAGCACCACCAGATGCACAAAGGGGGTGGTCCGCCCCCGCAGACGGGCGACCAGATAGCCCAGCAAGGCCGGAAACAGGGCCAGCAGCATGACAAAGCCGGCGGTGATCAGGGCCGCCAGAGGGGCAATGGCGGCGCCGAACAGGTGCAGGCTGTAATACACCCAGTAGACCCCCGCCCCGAACAGACCCAGGCCGAAGACATAACCCCGCCAGGCCGCCTGACGGGGTTGCGCCCCGGCCCAGAGCAAAAACAGCAGGGCCGGTGCCAGCACCCCCAGCACCCGGATTTCAAAGGGGGCAAAGGCCGGCACCAGGGCGACCCCGGCCAGCAGGGCCAGCAGCAGAACCCAGCGGGGATGACGTTCCAGCAGCCGGATCAGGGGCAGGGTGGACAGTGTCTGGGGCATGGCATCAGGGGGATGGAGCAGAGATCATTTCGGCGGGGGGAATTTCCCGGTAACTCAGTTCCAGCAGATGCACACGGCGGTTATCGGCCCGCAGCACCCGGATCCGGAAACGATCCAGATTCAGTTCTTCACCCCGTTTGGGGACATGGCCAAAACGATGGATCACAAATCCACCAATGGTGTCGAACTCGTCATCGCTGTAGTCGGTATTGAAATAGGCGTTGAATTCCTCGATGGGCGTCAGGGCTTTTACCGTGAAGCGGCCATTGGCGTGACGGAGGATATGGGTCAGAAAATCCTCGATGTCATGCTCATCGTCGATTTCGCCGACGATCTGTTCCAGCACATCCTCGATGGTCACCAGTCCCGCCACGCCGCCGTACTCATCCACCACGATGGCCATGTGATTGCGGCTGTTGCGAAATTCCTTGAGCAGCACGTTCAGGCGCTTGCTTTCAGGCACAAAGACGGCGGGGCGCAGGATATCCTGCATGTCGAAAACTTCCTGACCGTCCTTGACGAAATAACGCAGCATGTCCTTGGCCAGCAGGATACCCACCACCTCGTCCCGGTCGTCACCGATCACCGGAAAGCGGGAATGGGCCGAGTCCGCCAGGGTGGTGACGATGTCGTCCAGGGCAGCATCCCGCCGCACCACATCCATCTGCGCACGGGGGATCATGATGTCCCGCACCTGCATCTCGGAGACCTGCATCACCCCCTCGATCATGCCCAGGGCATCGGGGTCGATGATCTGGCGCTGATGGGCACTGCGCAGCAGTTCCACCAGTTGGGCACGGTCCCTGGGTTCGGCCCCGGACAGGGCCAGGGTGAGACGTTCCACCCAGCTACGGGCGGGAGGTTCGCTGGAGCGATCAGTATTCATCATTTTGCGCGAGAGGTCGGAAGGATTCAGTACGCATAGGGGTCTGCATGGCCCAATTCTGCCATGAGCAATGTTTCAATCGTCTCCATCACCTCGGCCTCGGCCTGGGACAGGTGATCAAAACCGCGCAGATGCAGTACACCGTGGATCACCAGGTGCGCCCAGTGGCTCTGCACCGGCTTGCCCTGCGCCGCCGCCTCCCGGATCACTACCGGAGCGCAGATCACCAGGTCACCCAGATGGTCCACGGGCACACCTGGTGGTGCCTCGAAGGGAAATGACAGCACATTGGTGGGACCGGACTTGCCCCGGTATTGATGATTGAGCTGGCCACTTTCCGTCTCATCGGTGATGCGGATCAGCACCGACCCGGCGCAGCCCTGGCAGGCCAGATCCACCCAGCGCCGAAAGCTCGCCGGTCCGGGTATCCCCTTGCGGGGTACCGCGTATTGTAATGACACATCCCGGGACATCAACGGTCCTTGCGAGACGACTCGCTCGCGTCATAGGCCTCGACGATGCGCTGCACCAAGGGGTGGCGCACCACATCCCGGGCAGTAAAGAAGGTGAAGCTGATACCTTTGACATCCTGCAAAATCTCGATCACATGGCGCAACCCCGACTGGCGGGGGTGGGGCAGGTCTGTCTGGGTGACATCACCATTCACCACCGCAGTGGACCCAAAACCGATACGGGTCAGGAACATTTTCATCTGTTCCGAGGTGGTATTCTGGGCCTCGTCCAGGATCACGAAGGCATCATTGAGGGTGCGCCCCCGCATGTAGGCCAGGGGCGCCACTTCGATGACATTGCGCTCCATCAGCTTGGCCACCTTTTCAAAGCCCAGCATTTCGTAAAGGGCGTCGTACATGGGCCGCAGAT
The DNA here is from genome assembly GCF_900110965.1 of Ectothiorhodospira magna. Taxonomy (GTDB): domain Bacteria; phylum Pseudomonadota; class Gammaproteobacteria; order Ectothiorhodospirales; family Ectothiorhodospiraceae; genus Ectothiorhodospira; species Ectothiorhodospira magna. The sequence continues at coordinate 4,256 of NZ_FOFO01000021.1, read as the reverse complement.
AGGGATCGATCTTCTGGGCCAGATCGCCGGGCAAAAATCCCAGCCGTTCCCCCGCCTCCACCGCCGGACGCACCAGCACCAGCCGCCGTACCCGTTCCGTTTCCAGGGCCTCGCAGGCGGCGGCCACGGCCAGGTAGGTCTTGCCCGTGCCCGCCGGCCCGATGCCGAAGTTCAGGTCATGGGTACGGATGTTGCGCAGGTAGCGCAGCTGGTTGGCACCGCGCCCCCGGATCACGCCCCGTTTCAGATGCAGCGGGGTTTCATCCTCGTCTGCCTGGGCATCCTGCTGGGCCAGCAGACGATCAACCCCCGAGGCCTGCAAATGCAGATGGACTCGGGCAGGGTTAAGGGTTTCCTTTGCGGTGGCCCGGTAAAGATCCCGCAGCACCTCGGCCCCGGCCTGGGCCGTCTGCGGGTCACCAATCACATTGAAGCGGGCGCCCCGGTTGTTGATTTCCACGCCCAGGCGCTGTTCCATGAGCCGTAGGTGCTCATCAAACTGACCGCAGAGATTAGCCAGACGCAGGTTATCGGCGGGCGCCAGGGACAGTTCCACGGTCACTGGAGAGGCCGCCATTTGAGAATCGGCAGAAGTGTGAGTCAAGGCAGGTTCAGACCATCAAGGCAGGTTGTGTGTCCACGGAGTATAGCCTGTCCAGCCGCTCGCGGCGGCCTTCGGCATCGGTTCGGGTTATTCGTCAGGCACCCGTTCCCCCCGCAGTGAATGACTCAGGGCCTGGGTAATGCGCACCGGAACGAATTGTCCGATACAGTCCGGATCCGCCGGAAAGTTCACCACCCGGTTGTTGCCAGTGCGTCCCGCCATCCAGCGCGGATCCTTGCGGGACGGGCCTTCCACCAGCACCGATTCCACCTGTCCCACCATGGCTTCACTGATGGCCTGGGCGGAGGCATTGATGGTGTCCTGCAGGTGTTGCAGGCGTTGCTTCTTCACCAACAGGGGTACGTCATCTTCCATCACCGCCGCCGGAGTACCGGGACGGCGACTGTAGATAAAACTGAAGGACTGGTCAAAGCCGATGTCATGGATCAGTGCCATGGTGGCCTGAAAATCCGCTTCCGTTTCACCGGGGAAGCCGACGATGAAATCCGAAGACAGACAAATATCTGGCCGGGCCTCGCGGATACGGCGGATCTTGGACTTGTACTCCAGGGCCGTGTGTCCCCGCTTCATGCCCGCCAGTATCCGGTCAGAACCGCTTTGTACCGGCAGGTGCAGATGGCTGGCCAACTGGGGCACCTCGGCGAAGGCGCGGATCAGGCTGTCGGAAAATGCCACCGGATGGGAGGTGGTAAAACGGATGCGCTCGATCCCGTCTACCGCCGCCACATAATGAATCAGGAGGGCCAGATCGGCCATTTCCCCATCATGCATGGGGCCTTGGTAAGCGTTCACATTCTGTCCCAGCAGGTTCACCTCCCGCACCCCCTGGGCCGCCAGCTGGGCCACTTCCGCCAGCACATCATCGAAGGGCCGGCTGATTTCCTCGCCCCGGGTATAGGGGACAACACAGTAGGTACAGTATTTGCTGCACCCTTCCATGATGGACACAAACGCCGTGGGGCCGTCGGCCCGGGGTTCGGGCAGAGCATCGAATTTTTCGATCTCCGGGAAGGACACGTCCACCACCGGATCCCGTCCCTCTCTGGCGCTGTTGAGCATCTGGGGCAGTCGGTGCAAGGTTTGGGGACCAAAGACCATATCCACAAAGGGGGCGCGGGTCCGCAGCAATGCCCCTTCCTGGCTGGCCACACAGCCGCCAACACCGATCACCACGCCGGGGCGCTGTGCCTTGATGGCCCGCCAGCGTCCAAGCAGGGAGAAGACCTTCTCCTGGGCTTTTTCCCGAATGGAGCAGGTGTTGAGCAAAAGCACATCCGCGTCCATGGGATCGTCTGTTAACTCACCCCCATGGGATTCACGCAGCACGTCCAGCATCTTGCCTGAATCGTACTCGTTCATCTGACAGCCGTGGGTCTGGATATAGATTTTGATACGCATGGATTGATACCTTCTACACGGGTGACTGCTCCCCGCCCTAAGCGCTGACGCGCCACGGGCGAGGCTTCCCACTTCTCAGGCAGCAGCCGGCGATGTGCCGGACTTACGCAAGCCTCCATGGGCAGAGACGGACAGCCCTTCCGCCTTCAACTTTACTATGCCTTGATGCTTGATGTTCAGCGCCGCGTTGATATCCCGGTCATGCTGTGTGTGGCAGGCCGGGCATTCCCACGACCGGACGCTCAACGGCATGGCATCCCTCTTGTGCTGGCAGACATACTTGCGCGATTTCTTGGCGACCGGCAACAGCTTCTTGATGTCGTGTTTGGCGCTCAACGACTGGCCGTGGTGTTGGTAGCGATGGGATATGATGCGAAGGCCGGTGTTATAGACAAAGCGCACCGCGCCGAACTGGCAGTTCAGAAATGCCGCCTGTTCGGTCGTGGGGTAGATGCGTATCTTCGTGGCCTTCAGCATGTCAGTGCTCGCTGCTAAAATAGACATAGATTAAAGGCTATAACGGGGGATTTCAAGTGAGTGCGGATGCAGTCTACCGACGAGGGCGGCACAGCGTCACTCGTATTCCGCGCTTCAGCAAGAGCGCTGCGCCGCAATCGACGCGCCCGGAAGACTCGCTATCGCCAGGCGCGGTTTCTGAATCGTCGCCGGGATCGAGGCTGGCTGCCACCTTCCGTCCGCCACCGGGTGCAAACCACCGAAACCTGGATCGCCCGCCTGCGACGCTGGAGCCCCGTCACCGCCCTGAGTTTGGAGAGGGCCAGGTTCGATACCCAGCTTCTCGAAAACCCCGACATCGAAGGTGTGCAGTATCAGCAGGGCACCTTGGCGGGCTACGAGCTGCGGGAGTACCTGCTGCTTCGCCACCGCCACACCTGCGCCTACTGTAATGGCCTTTCTGGCGACCCGATCCTGGAGCGTGAGCACGTTCACCCGCAAAGCCGGGGCGGCTCAAACCGTATTGCCAATCAGGTCATCGCTTGCCGCACCTGCAATCAAGCCAAGGGCAGCCGTACCGCTGGAGAGTGGGCCGAAACGCTGGGACGGCGTACTACACTGGACCGCACCCGCAAGGCCAACGCCGAAGCCGTGCAGGCAGGACAGCGGCCCAGCCTCAAGGACGCAGCAGCCATCAATGCCACGCGCAACGCCCTGGCCGAGCGGATGCAAGCCACCGGCCTACCGGTCGAGACTGGTACCGGCGGTCAGACCAAGTACAACCGGACCCAGCTCGGTTACCCGAAGGGTCACTGGATTGACGCGGCTTGCCTTGGAGCGTCCGGAGAAGTCGTCCGGCTGAACCCGGAACAGCGCCCTCTCACCATCAAAGCCACTGGCCATGGCAAGCGCCAGCATGCGCGACTCAACCGGTTTGGATTCCCCCGGGGCCATAAGCCGCAGGCGCGCTCCTATCGCGGCTTTCGCACTGGCGATCAGGTCAAAGCCGTAGCCGGCAAGGCGAAAGGATGTGCTGGCCGAGTCTCCATCCGATTCCGGCCCTGTTTCGTACTGCAGCAAGCGACCAACAGAATAGACGGGATTCACCCCCGCGACTTGATCGTGCAGCAGCGGAGTGACGGTTACGCTTATGTCTAAAGCAAGAGACGGCGCTTCCCCTCCCACCAAGCCCGATGGGCTATGGTGGGAGCACCCGCGCCGAATTTTGGTGGAGAAGGCGAACTTTTCGGTGGTGGTTTTGTGTCGGGTCATGCAGGTCAGCCGCAGCGGTTACTACGCGTGGTGTCAACGGGGGCCGGATCCGGACAGAATCCGGCGGCTGGACATGGTCAAGAGCATCCACGATCGTATCAGCAACATTTTCTAGCGGTTGCTGCTTAATCCGTGTCCGCTGCGACTTGACCAGAACAGTGCGCTACCGCAGTCTTGCAAAGAACATGGCCCACCAGATGAGGCTTTTTCATGCTGGCGAACCTGTACTTGGTGCGACGATCCTTGTGTACGTCGTAGGGCCGTTGCGCCCGGAGTTCGGTAAAAGGATGTAAACAGGCCGCACAGGGCCGTGAAAATGGCCTCTGTAAGGTGAAATTCCACGTTCGTGAGAGCGATCGCAGTCATGAAGGATTCATGGCCTTGCTTTGCATGACTTATTCAGCGTATCCCTAAGCTGACTGACTGGAGAAAGTACTATGTCAATGAATGTTGAATTTGCCCGTGCCTACCTGAAGGAACTGGCCGGCGAAAATGCCAACTCGAC
>NZ_FOFO01000048.1 GCF_900110965.1 Ectothiorhodospira magna | reverse complement strand
AGCACAAGCTCTCTCGACAGATCGTTGACGACAACCAAGCGGTGATCGTCGAGACGCTGAAGGTCGGCAACATGATGAAAAACGCCAGACTCGCCAAGCACATCGGCGATGCGTCCTGGTATGCCTTGACCACCAAGCTGGACTACAAGGCCAGGGAGCAGGGCAAGCATCTGGTCAAGATCGACCCGTGGTTTGCCAGCTCCAAAACCTGCCATGTCTGCCAGCACAAGAGGGACGCCATGCCGTTGAACGTCCGGTCGTGGGAATGCCCGGCCTGCCACACACAGCATGACCGGGATATCAACGCGGCGCTGAACATCAAGCATCAAGGCATAGTAAAGCTGAAGGCGGAAGGGCTGTCCGTCTCTGCCCATGGAGGCTTGCGTAAGTCCGGCACATCGCCGGCTGCTGCCTGAGAAGTGGGAAGCCTCGCCCGTGGCGCGTCAGCGCTTAGGGCGGGGAGCAGTCACTCCAGAATGTCCAGATCAGCAGCGTGGCGAATCCGGATACGGGGTTGACCCTGATGGGTATAGACCAGACCCCGCCCAATCACTTCCCGTCCCCGTAATGTTCTGGGGTTGTCCAGACCGGGGAAATACATCATATCCTCCCGGTCGATCCGAAAGGCCACATCCCCTTCCAGATTGATCCAGTAGGCGTGGCGACTTTCCCCCACCCGCACCACCTTGCCACTCACCCGCCGAAATCCCTGGGCATCCCTGGGCAGTTCCCTGGCCGGAAATACCCGCTGCAGATGGGGCAGTCCCCAGACCTTCAGCCCGGCCTCACGGGCCTGGGCTTCTGCATCCCGATAACAACGCAGATTCCAGTCATTGGGGGGAATGGTCAGCCCCACTGCCAGACCACGGGCCAGCAACAGGGCATGAATGGATGTGCCATCAGGGGTAAACAGATGGGCCAGGAGTCGTTGATAACGGTCGTATCGCTCCTGGTCATACACCAGCAACACCCGATCATCATGGGCCTGAAGAATATCAATCAGCGCCTGACGGGCCTCGTGACCATAGGGTTCGGCACTGTGCTCCCGCCAGAATATCTCGGGGGTATCCAGGCCAACCATCCGCACCCGGGTACCGTCGGCCAAACGCACGGTATCGCCGTCATGGACGTGGTCCACCCGGGCCTGTTCCACGGGACGATCCGCCGGCCCAACACAGGAGGCAGGCAGATTCACCGCCTGGACTGGACCGGCGACCAATGCAACAAGGGCGCCAACCCACAGCGCCCCTGTTTTGAATCCCGTATGCCGAGCCATGACCCGGCCTGATCCTACATGCCGTAGCGGCGGCGGAACTTGTCTACCTGACCCGCCGTATCGACAATCTTCTGCTTGCCGGTATAAAACGGATGACAGGCGGAGCACACTTCCACCTGCAGGCTGTTGCCGGCATGGGTGGAACGGGTGGTGAACGCATTGCCGCAACTGCAGCTCACGTCGACATCATGGTAATCAGGGTGGATATCCGCCTTCATAGTACCTCCGCAAGGAAACCTGCGATGTTTGATCACAGGAGGAATTGCAACTGCAGCATGACAACTGCTGGACTCGGTGTGGGCTTTCCACCCACTGGGCAGCGAGGCTCTGCCTCGTAAAGGGGCCGGTGTTGACAAAGGCACCCTCGAAAGCCTATATAGCGCTCAGGAAAAGAGCGGCAATATACTGGATGCTTCCACCAGATACAAGGCGTGCAGGATGGGAGCGCCTGCACCCTGCCCGCCGCCTCTTGTTGTGAGTCCCCCGTGAACCAGCCTGTAACTGCTATCCCTCCCCGCGTCGGTTTCATCAGCCTGGGTTGTCCCAAGGCATTGTCCGATAGCGAGCGGATCCTCACCCAGCTTCGAGCCGAAGGCTACGGTGTCTCCCCCACCTATACCGATGCGGATCTGGTGGTGGTCAATACCTGTGGCTTCATCGACGCTGCCGTCACCGAATCTCTGGAGGCCATTGACGAGGCCCTGACAGAACATGGCCGGGTGATTGTCACCGGCTGTCTGGGGGCGGACGCCGACAGAATCCGCGAGCGTTTTCCCCAGGTTCTGGCGGTTTCCGGCCCCCATGCCTACCAGCAGGTGATGGCAGCGGTACATGCCCATCTGCCCGCTCCCCATGCCCCTTTCGAGAATCTGGTACCGCCCCAGGGGGTGCGCCTTACCCCCCGGCATTTTGCCTACCTGAAAATCTCCGAGGGCTGCAATCATCAGTGCAGCTTTTGTGTCATCCCCCGCTTTCGCGGCCCTTTGGTCAGTCGCCCTCTGGGGGAGGTGATGCAGGAAGCGGATAATCTGGTAGCTGCCGGAGTCAAGGAACTGCTGGTGGTGTCCCAGGATGCGGGGGCTTACGGACTGGATGTGAAACATCGCACCGGCTTTTGGGGGGGCAGACCGCTGCGTACCCATATCCAGACCCTGGCCGAAGCCCTGGGCAGTCTGGGGGTCTGGGTGCGGCTGCATTACGTTTATCCCTATCCCCATGTGGACAACCTGATCCCACTGATGGCCGATGGGCACATCCTGCCCTATCTGGATGTTCCCCTGCAGCATGGCAGCCCCCGGATACTCAAGGCCATGGGTCGCCCGGCGGCCACGGAACGGGTACTGGATCGTATTCACCAATGGCGGGAAATTTGCCCGGATATCACCCTGCGCAGTACCTTCATCGTTGGTTTTCCCGGCGAAACAGAGCAGGATTTTGAAACCCTGCTGGATTTTATCCGCGAGGCCCAGCTGGACCGGGTGGGGTGCTTTTGCTATTCGCCGGTGGAGGGAGCGCCAGCCAATGCCCTGCCCGGTGCCATACCCGAAGCGATCAAGGAAGCCCGCATGGCCCGGTTCATGGCAGTCCAGGCCGAAATCAGCCAGGCCCGGCTGGCCAAAAAAGTGGGACAACGAATCCGCGTGCTGGTGGACCATCGGGATGAGGAGGGCACCGCCATTGCCCGCTCCAGCGCCGATGCCCCGGAGATTGATGGTCTGGTGTTTGTAAGTGACGGGGAATCATTGCAGCCGGGGGACTGGGCCGAAGTAGAAATCATCGACGCCTCGGAACATGACCTGTTTGCCCGGCAGCTATAGGACCGACGCCCCCAGCAGGACATCATCAACGCTACGAAGTCGGGCGGCTGGCTGAGCTGGAGCCGTCCTGTGCTCAGGTTTTTGGTGCAGGTGCCGCTACGGTATGGTGACGAACCGGCCTGATTGGCAGACAGCCAGCAGGGACGGATCGGGCGATTTAGGATAGAATAAGAAGAAGAATCAAAAAACAAATCACGAGTTTTTTTGCCTTCAGTTCGTTGTGAAAACCATCTCACATACGGCAGGGAAAGGGAGCAATCATGGATCAAAAAGCCACCTCTGGGCCGCTGTTTTTGCAGCTGTTGTCCCCAGTTGTTGTCGGCTTGGTGGGCAGCGTGATGCTGGTGTTGACGACGGCTTCCAGTGCTTGGTGGGCCGTGCTGCTTCTGATGCTTCTTTCAGTGACCATGGGGTTGCTGCCAAGATTTTTTCGATTTCCTGATCCGGTGATCAGCGAAACTTCCCGAGAACCCTCCATTGCACCGCCTGAGTCCATCAAGCCACCGGCATCCCGCGCCATCGAAAAGGTGGCCAAGGCAGTGTTGCCCATTTGGGGCCGACATGTAGATTCAGCCAGAAAGCATACGGAATCCGCGGTCTCTGATCTGGTCGCGCAATTCGACAACATCCGTCAGCGTCTGGAACACGCCCTGGCCTCCTCGGATGAAGTCAGCGGTGGCCATGAGCAGAGCGTGATGGAAAATATTGCCGCCTGCACGATGGAATTGGAAAACGTCCTCAAGGAACTCTATCTGGCGCTTGAGGTAAAAGAAGTGCTCATGAGCAAGATCAGTGAACTGGCGGAGTTCACCAAGGAAATGGAGGGCATGGCTGATTCAGTGTCCGCTGTTGCCTCCCAAACCAATCTACTGGCGTTGAATGCTGCCATAGAGGCTGCCAGAGCTGGTGAACAGGGGCGTGGATTTGCCGTTGTGGCGGATGAGGTGCGCTCACTGTCAAGCCAGTCGGGTCAGGCCGGGCAGAGCATTGCCAGCAAGGTACAGGCCGTCAATCGTGCCATTGATGAAACCCGTGAAGCGGCTGCACATTTTGCCTCCCAGGACAAGAGCCTCGTGGAGAACGCCGATCAAGCCATTCGGTCAGTGATCGAGCGCTATCAGGGAATCACGGATAGATTAGATCATTCTACCCGGATACTGCGTGCGGAAAGTGATGGGGTGCGTGATGATGTCTCCAATGTGATCGTATCATTGCAGTTTCAGGATCGGGTCTCTCAAATTCTCACTCATGTGGTCCATGACATGGATCTGCTGGTTGCGCGTATCCAGGCGGGGGAATGTGATCAGATCGATCTCGCCCATTGGCTCGATCAATTGCAATCAGGTTATACGACACCTGAACAGATTGTCAGTCATCACGGAAAACAAAGTCCAGGTAATTCGGATACCTCAACTGGGGTCACTTTTTTTTAGCTAAAGTTTCCGAGTTTTGATATGCGGCCAGCCAGACATAAGGGTGTATTTGGCGAGGAAAGTCGATGTTTTGGTTATAAGCAAAGCGCGCCCGGCAATATCGTCGCGACATTAGCGATTGCTAATATAGGGATTGGATAAAGGAGTTGGAGGAGGCAAAAAAAAGCCAGAAAAATTTGCAAAAACAGT
>NZ_FOFO01000049.1 GCF_900110965.1 Ectothiorhodospira magna | reverse complement strand
TTCCACTGGCAGACCCAGAATCAGACAACGCCCCAGAGCAAGCGGGGCCGGGAGATCATCCATCATGAGGAGATGGGCATCGGTATCCATCTCTTTATCCGGGAAAACAAGCTGGAGCAGGGGAAGGCTGCGCCATTCACCTATTACGGGCCGGTGCGGTATCTCAAGCACCAGGGCAGTGGGCCGATGAGTGTGGATTTTGAGCTGATCCAGCACCCAGGTGGATTTCGATCCGCACAGCAACTGGACGGTTGACATCCTCGAAAAGGTGGCCGACATCCTGATCCAGGTGGGACGATCCCAGTTCGTGGCGGTGTTGGGCAATGTGAGCGTGGCTCTGCCGGTGGCATTTCTGGTGAGTTGGGTTGTCCTGAGCCTGTCGGGTACTCCGTTGCTCAGCCGCCGGGCACGGCGCCGGGCACGTTACCCGAGCAGGTGGCGACAGGGGAGCTAGACTCTAGTCTAGCAAAAAGTGCGCGATAGTGTACTCATGACTCATGGAGAACACCATGAGTACAGGCAAGGCGGCGAAGCGGCTGGGTGTTTCGGTCAAGACCCTGCAGCGCTGGGACCGCGAGGGGCGCCTCATTCCAGCGGCACGGACTGACAGCAATCGTCGTCTTTACACTGAGGCCCAATTGCGGGAGTTCATCGGATGGCGGCATGCACCTGAGGGTCCAACGCGACTGGTGGCCTATTGCCGGGTCTCCTCAAAGGCGCAGAAGCCAGACTTGGCTAATCAGCGCCGGGTGCTGGAGTTCTCTGGTGTCACCTGCAAGGACAGCCCTCAACGAAGCAGCTGGCACGCCTGTGCGAGTTGTTTCCCCTGCATCAGGGACCACCATCCCGGCCAGCAACAGTCCCAGCATGGCGCCGATGCCGTTGACCAGGAGCAGCCCCTGGGTGCCTTCCAGTACCTGGGTGACCTCCAGTCGGTCATGGGTGTGAGCCACCGCCAGGGCATACAAGCTGAAGGCGAACCCGCCATAGCATAGCGCCGCCGCCAGCAGCGCGATTGATGCGCAAGACCCACCACATCTAGGGGTCGAAGACTAAGGAGTGGGAACCAAAAGCCGCTCGGCTTGACCCTGTGCCCTATCTGACGATAATTGAGTTAACTCAAATCGCTGCGAAAAACATCATGGTAGAACAACTGCCCATCAGGACACGGGCCCTTCTGCTCGGCGCTGGTTTGCTGTTCGCCTCGGGCGCCATGCTGGGACTCGTACTCCCCATCCGCGCCGAAATGGAGGGTTTCCCCACCTCGCTCATTGGCCTGATCGGCAGTGCGTTTGCCGCAGGCTATGTGGCCGGCTGCCTGTTCCTGCCCCGGCTGGTGGCCCAGGTCGGTCATGTCCGCGTGTTCGGTGTGATGGCCGCGCTGGTGGCCATCACTGCCCTGATCAACGTCCTGTTCGTCACCCCCATCGCCTGGATTCTGGTGCGCGTGGCCACCGGCTTTGCCTTTGCCGGCGCCACCATGATCATCGAGAGCTGGCTCAGTGAGAGTGCCTCCAGTGAGACACGCGGGCGGGTGTTTGCGCGCTACATGATCGTCAATCTGGCCAGTTCCGTGATCGGGCAGCTCACGGTCATGCTCTTTGAGCCCGGTGGATTTGAGCCCTTCGTCATCGTCGCCATTCTGGGTTGCCTGGCCCTGATCCCCACGGCCCTGAGTTCGGGACGAGCACCTGAGCCGTTGCACGAGGTGAAACTGGATTTCCGGCGCCTGATTCGCGTGTCCCCCATCGCCGTGATGGCCTGCTTCGGCGTGGGGCTGGCCAATGGTGCCTTCGGCACGCTGGCGCCGGTGTATGCCAGCAGCATCGGTCTGCCCCTGTGGGCGGTGGCGCTCCTGGTGGCGGGGGCCATCGTGGGCGGTGCGCTGATGCAGATCCCCGTGGGGCGTTTGTCGGATCGAATGGATCGCCGCTGGGTCGTGGTGGGTGTGGCCTTGGTGGGGGCACTCCTGTCGTTCGGCCTGTTCGCGCTTGAGCTGCGTGATCCGGCCCAGGTGATCCTGATGGTCATGCTGTTGGGCGGTGCCATGCACACCATCTACCCCGTGGCGGTTGCCCACGCCAACGACCGGGCGGTGGAGGGCAATTTCGTGGCTGTCTCCAGTGGCCTTCTGCTCATCTTTGGCGCCGGTGCCACCCTCGGGCCCGCCGTGGCCGCCCCGCTGATGCAGTGGGGTCAACCCCAGTGGCTGTTCCTGTTCCTCATGGCGATCTATGCCCTGGTTGCACTGCATGCCACCTGGCGTACCCGGGTTCAGGCCCCCGTGGCTGAACCGCAACCGGCCTTCGTGGGCCTGGAGGCGATTCAGGGCCTCACCCAGGAGACTCTGCATCTGGATCCCCGCGTGGATGAGTTTGATGAGGACGAGAGGGAGAACTCGCCCCTTGACCGCCGATGATCCTCCTGCGGCGTCGGCACCGCAGCCCTGACCATGCCGCGGTGCCAGACCTCACCGCCGGTGGCCCCACATCCATCCTGTACGGCCCGCGCTCGCCACACTACGACGGCAACACGCATCGCTGATCGCAGAGGAATCGCAGAGGAACGTACCCGTCCGGTAGCCCCTGTATAGCCAGCCGTCACTCGGTGCTGGCATGCTCCCCGCAACTCTGGGCCAGCGGTGCCCAGTGATAGGGCAGCAGCTCTTGGAGGCGATTGGCGGGATGATCCTGGATGCGCTCAAGCACATCGATCAGATAGTGACGGGGGTTCACCCCGTTCTGCTTGCAGGTCTCCAGGAGGGTGAGCAGGATGGCCAGGGCGTGACCGCCATTCTCCGAGCCGGTGAAGTTCCAGTTCTTGCGACTCACGCATACGCCGCGCAGTGCACGTTCGCCGCGGTTGTTGTC
>NZ_FOFO01000053.1 GCF_900110965.1 Ectothiorhodospira magna | reverse complement strand
GAGGCGCTGGAACAATTGGCCAACGGCCAGTTGCAGGTGCTGTTCTGCGTGGACCTGTTCAACGAGGGGGTGGACCTGCCGGCCATCGACACCGTGATGATGCTGCGCCCCACTGAATCCCGCATCCTGTTCCTGCAGCAACTGGGTCGGGGCCTGCGCAAGGCCGAGGCGAAGGAGCGACTGGTGGTGCTGGATTTCGTGGCCAATCACCAGAGCTTTCTGCACAAGCCCATGGCGCTGATGAACCGGACCATGACCCATCAGGATCTGGCCCGGTTTGCCCGCGATCTGGAAAACCAGAGCCTGGATCTGCCCACGGGCTGTTACGTCAATTACGACCTGCGGTTCATCGATTTTCTCAAATCCCTGGGCGGCAGTGATCTGCAGGATCAGTACCACACCCTGCGCGACACCCTCGGCCGTCGACCAACCTTGACCGAGTTCTACCGCGCCGGTGCCAGCCTGCAGGCCGTGCGTCGCCAGTATGGTCACTGGTTCGGGCTGATCGCTGCCCTGGAGCCCGACCTTCAGACCGATGAGCGGACGGTGATCGAGCAGCAGGCGGATCTGCTCCGGGAACTGGAGACTACCGCCATGACCAAGAGCTTCAAGATGGTCCTGCTGGAGGCCTTCCAGGAGCTGGATGGCTGGCGGGAGGCGCCTACGCTGACGGACCTGGCGGCCCGCTCCTGGCAGGTGTTGCAGCGTCGACGCCCGCTGTTGGCCGACCTGCCGGACGCCTATCAGGGTCTCACCGAACCACCGGATGACTGGCTGGGCTATTGGCGGAAGAACCCGGTGTCGGCCTGGGCCGGTGGGTCTTTTTTCACCCTTGAGGGAGATCGTTTCATCGGCGTCACGGCGGTGGCTCCAGACCACATTGCCACCCTGACAGAGCTGGTACAGGAGCTGGTGGATTACCGGTTGGCCACCTATGAGGTCAGGCAGGGTCTGGGTGGCGCCACGGTCACGGCCTTGTCCAGCCGCAGGCCGGAGCAGGTCTCGCTGCCGTATTTCCCCAACCTCAAGATCGCCTGCGGCCACTTCAAGACGGGCACCGCCGATTGTGAGGAATACCGCAGTCTGCCCCTGGAGGGGTATGGTCGTCTGGATCCCGGTCGGCACTTCATCGCCCGCGCCTCCGGCAACTCCATGAACGGCGGCAAGCAGCCGGTGCAGGATGGCGACTATCTGCTGCTGGAACTGGCCAGTGCCGAAAGTGCGGGCCGGATCACCGGCGACATCCTGGCCATCGAGCGCCAGGATGGGGCGGGCGACAACCAGTACCTGCTGCGCAAGGTGCTCAAGGACCCCAACGGGCAGTACCGGCTCCGGGCCAACAACCCGGATTATGAGGACATCGTGGTCACCTCGGAACTGCAGGAGCAGTTCCGCACCTTTGCCCGACTCAAGGGCGTGCTGGATCCGTTATGGATGGTGGTGGGGGAGCGGTTTGCCCGAGAGGAGATACCCGGCCTTTTCAACGCAACGTTCAATCCGGGCAGCTGGAACAGTGGTCATGTGGTGCTCGGGGACCAAAAGGTCCATGTGCTGCTGGTGACGCTGAACAAGCAGGGCAAAGCGGCCGATCATCGCTATCTGGACCATTGGGTGGACGACACCCGGTTCCACTGGCAGACCCAGAATCAGACAACGCCCCAGAGCAAGCGGGGCCGGGAGATCATCCATCATGAGGAGATGGGCATCGGTATCCATCTCTT
>NZ_FOFO01000055.1 GCF_900110965.1 Ectothiorhodospira magna | reverse complement strand
CTGAAGTATCCCCACGAAATCATGCAGGGAGCCTGGTGGCAAACACGGTTCGTATTGCTGATCTGATGCTGTTTAGGGTGTCGTCGCGGATGTCGGCTGATTCTCGCCGCAATACCCTCAAGCCCAGGAAAAAATGGGATAGCACCCGTCGCTTGGCAGTGTTCGGTTGGTAATGTCGATGGCGCCCCTCATGCTCTGCTGCCAGACCCACCAACCAGGCCGCGAAGCTGGCCAGGGCAGCAATCAGCAGCAGCACGTCAAATCGTTGCGCAGAGCGGGAACGGGAACGATTCACGCCAAGTCCATAATGCTCGTTCTTGCTGGATCTGAAATCCTCCTCAATCTGCATCCTCAACGAATAGAGCTCTGTCACCCGTTCGGTGATCTTCGACCCTCCAGGCAGGGAGGTGGCAATCACCCAGGGTTCCCGTTTGCCAGCGGCATGCGCACGACTTTTACTGCTCTGGGACCGCTGGCCAGACCGGGTCGCATGAATACGCCCCTGGAGAGTCTTGCGCAGGCCATACACCTGGCACACCAGCGAATCGTTGCGGGTCATGGCAAAGGCACCCATGAAGGTCGGCTGATTCTCATCCAGCAAGCACCCCAGCTGGCGGGTATTGAGCCAAGTATCCTCGCCCGGTCGCGTCATCTGGACCAAGCCTCGCGCTCGGCCCACCCAGTCCCAGCCCAAAGCTTCCACGGCGCGGAACCAGGGTTTCTTGAAACCGGCGTCCGTGACGATCACCGGGCGGACTCCGGCGGGCAAGACCTCCGAGAGGCGCTTCAAAAAGTCCTCCTGGATCTCTCGGTTAGCGTACTTGGACTGAGGGTGGCACTCCTGGTACAGGGTTCTTCCCTGGCCGCCCACGGGCACCGAGGCGCGCAACACGTGAATGCTCTCATCCACCGCCACCGGCGACCAGTCCACCAAGATCACTGGGCGCTCTTCCTGCCCCACCAGCCAGTGAGCCATGGCCTGATAAACCGTCGCCGCCTCTCGATGCATCCTGGGGTTACCGACGAGCCGATCCATCTGCTTGATGCTCGCCTTTTCGGTGATCTGCCGCCGCGATGCCCGGCCAAGACCGGTGACCGAGGTGGTCTGCCCCTCCAAGGCCGCCGTCATTGCGACCAGCAGCGCGTTGAAGCGGGTGCGGTGAATGGATTGACAAGCAACCCCCAAGTTTGCGTGAATCAGGTCCGTGGCGTGCATCGGTTTTTTCGTGGCTCTTTTTCGGCTTAGTCACCTTAAGAATCACGATCTTGCCGGTGCATGTCCACCCCACCTTCCATTATCCC
>NZ_FOFO01000056.1 GCF_900110965.1 Ectothiorhodospira magna | reverse complement strand
AATCACGATCTTGCCGGTGCATGTCCACCCCACCTTCCATTATCCCGCTGTTTTAACAGGAAATTTGCCTGCGAAAACCTGGGGATACTCCAGGGTCGGCCGGCATCATCAAACTCTACGCTCCCACACTCACGGACGATGCGTATTGTCCCGTCGGGTCGGAGAACTCGGTGCTCAATATCGTAGGTCTCACCCGCCAAGGCGGCGTCAACAGCCGCTTGTACCCTGACGCGGTCCTCGGGGTGCACCAATGACATGAAGGCCTCATGGGTGGCATTCCAGGCATTCGGACAGAGGCCAAAAATCCGGTAAACCTCGGGAGACCAACGAATCACGTTTTTCTGGAAATCCGCCACCCAACTGCCTACTTGGGCAATACGCTGTGCCTCTAGGAGCTCGGCTTCAAAGGAGAGAGGCGGAGACGCCATGGAGCCAGAACCGGGCACGTTGTTGCCGCTGTTCCTATCTCTATCCTTGACTTCCGCGACGGTGTTTTCCGGCTTTTGCGGCATCATGCTGCAGGCCTAAAATGATAAATATCAATTTGCATCTTCTCGACTTCAGATATAGCAAAAAGCTATAACGGGGGGGTCTCGAGAGTATACCTGACACTCTCCCGCCTCGCAGTGCCTTGTGTGCACTCAATCACAGGAGCGCTATAAAGCCGGGTTCGGCGAAGACGGGGGACTGGCAAAGGATAACTGAAAATCCTTGCCCTGCCTCAAGGATGATCGTCTTAGGCGGCTTGAATTGATCAATTTCATGTCATCTACCCAGGATAAAAGGCGTACCCTCCCAAGGTTACGCCACTCAACAAGTCGCGAGGTTTCCTGTGACCATCAGCAGCCTGCAGACCAAGGCCATGGGTGCCTTGCTTTTGGTAATGCTCATCATGATGCTGGTTATTGGACTATCCAGCATGGCGCTGATCCGGGATTTTTCCATGCGCTCCGCCACCGAGCATACTCGCATGGCGGCGGAAATGATCCGTGTCTCCCTCACCGAAGCCATGATCAATGACACCATTGATCGCCGGGCCTCTATGCTCCGAAGGCTTGCGGAGGTGAACAGCCTCAACGAGGTGCGGGTGATCCGCGGCGAACATGTGATCAGGCAGTATGGCGAGGGCCTGGCGATGGAGACCTCTGCTGCTGAAGTATCCCCACGAAATCATGCAGGGAGCCTGGTGGCAAACACGGTTCGTATTGCTGATCTGATGCTGTTTAGGGTGTCGTCGCGGATGTCG
>NZ_FOFO01000057.1 GCF_900110965.1 Ectothiorhodospira magna | reverse complement strand
TCCTCGTCGGTGTAGCCGCAGAGGGCGCCGTAGTCCCGGGAGAGGGTGATGTCACGCAGGTTGTTCAGCCCCGAGAACAGACTGACCTTGCTGAATTTGGACACGCCGGTGAGCAGGCAGAATTTCAGATGGGGATCGGCGTCCTTGAGGACGGAATAGAGGTTTTTCAGCCCCTCCCGCAGTTCGCGGGCCACGTCGGCATCGGTGATGTTATCCAGGATGGGCTTGTCGTATTCGTCGATCAGGACCACCACCCGCTGGCCGTGCTGCTGGTAGGTTCCAGTGATTAATTCCCGGAACCGCCCCTGAATACTTTCATTACTCAGGGTAATCCCCAGCCTTTGAGAGTGTTCACGCAACAGCTCTTCAATGTGCTGATCCAGCGCCCGACGACTGCTCATGACCCCATCGGCAAAACTGATCCGGATGACGGGATGACGGGTTTTCCAGTCCCAGCGGTCGTGGATGTACAGGCCCCGGAACAAAGGCTCGTTGGCCTCGAACAGTTCCTTGAGGGTGTCCAGCAGCAGGCTCTTGCCGAAGCGGCGAGGGCGGGAGAGGAAATAATAGCTGCCTTCATCGATCAGCTGATGAAGGTAGGGGGTTTTATCCACATAGTAGAACCCACCAGTGCGGATTTTGCTGAACGCCTGTACGCCGATGGGGAGATTGAGCTGGGTAGCCATGGAGGGAACTCGGCACCTGAAAGGTTTTACTGTCAGAGCAGAATATCACGAAGCCGGGGCTGAGCCCCCCTCACCCAGCCAGTCACGCCTTCGGATACGCCCGGATGCGGGCCGCCAGCTCATCCTCGGTGAAGGCTGACTCGTTCACCAGATAGTAGCGCAGATGGGCTGATAGACCTGCAGAAAAACCGGCGGCATCTCCTTGCAGGGGTCACTTTGCTCTTGATCAGATGGTCGTAAGACCAAAAAGGTAAATCCCCGTCACAATCCCTGTGACGGGTTTTAGATGTCGCATGGCGGGTCTATTCCCTGACAACTCATCCTGAACCTGATTGCCCA
>NZ_FOFO01000058.1 GCF_900110965.1 Ectothiorhodospira magna | reverse complement strand
AGCACAAGCTCTCTCGACAGATCGTTGACGACAACCAAGCGGTGATCGTCGAGACGCTGAAGGTCGGCAACATGATGAAGAACGCCAGACTCGCCCAGCACATCGGCGATGCGTCCTGGCATGCCTTGACCACTAAGCTGGACTACAAGGCCAGGGAGCAGGGCAAGCATCTGGTCAAGATCGACCCGTGGTTTGCCAGCTCCAAAACCTGCCATGTCTGCCAGCACAAGAGGGACGCCATGCCGTTGAACGTCCGGTCGTGGGAATGCCCGACCTGCCACACACAACATGACCGGGATATCAACGCGGCGCTGAACATCAAGCATCAAGGCATAGTAAAGTTGAAGGCGGAAGGGCTGTCCGTCTCTGCCCATGGAGGCTTGCGTAAGTCCGGCACATCGCCGGCTGCTGCCTGAGAAGTGGGAAGCCTCGCCCGTGGCGCGTCAGCGCTTAGGGCGGGGAGCAGTCACTCTGGCAGGACGAATGCGTGACTGCCTGCGGGGCGTGGACACTCTGGCCCGTCTGGGTGGAGATGAATTTGTCGCCTTGCTATCGGATCTGACCCAGAAATCTGATAGTGAAATACTGGTCGAACGACTGCTCGAAGCCATCGCAACACCGGTGGAACTGGGTGAGTTGACCCTGCACATGAGCGGCAGCATCGGTCTGGCGCTCTATCCCCAAGACACTGAACTGACTGCCGATCTCTTATTGCAACAGGCTGATCAGGCCATGTACCGGGCCAAGGCCAAGGGGCGCACTGCCTGGCACGTCTTCGACTTGCCGTAGTGTAGGCGAAGCCGCAGCGGAGAAGCTGTCGCTGTGCTTGGCCTTGTTAGGGCCTTTGCTATAGAATTGTACGGAGTTTCCGTACACAAGAGAAAGGTCATGGATACAATCAGCGTAAACAAATTCAGGGACAATCTGAAAGCCCTTGTAGAGCAAGCAGTTAGCCGGCATGAGCCCCTTAAGGTGACTCGACGAGCAGGTGAGGCCTTTGTGGTTATGAGCGCCGAAGA